>CAZHPN010000014.1:0-54367 GCA_964534375.1 uncultured bacterium
CCAGGACGGCGTTTTTCATGCTAGGCGCCCGGCGCGACGAGGACGAGGTTCAGCGTCGTCGTTTGTCCGGCGACCACGGGCGTCGAAACAAACGGCGCGCGGATCGGATCGACCGCCGCATTCACGGCGCCCGTGCCCGACACGTCGAGGTACGCGAAGACGTAGTAGCTGCCCGGGGCCACGCCGGCGGCGGTGAAATCCCAGGCGTAGGCGAACGGGAACCCGGTGGACGGCACGGTGAATTTCGTGATGCCGCTGACGGCCAGCGGGTTCGTCGGCTCCCACGTGGTATAGAGCAGCACGCGCACCGCCAGGCCCGCGACCGTGCCGGTGCAACCGTCGCATTCGATGTGGCCGGCCAACCCCGCGTCGCCGGGGCTGACGTCGTCGTCGATCGGCGAGGAATCGTCGTCGGACGGCGACGTGTCGTCGTCGCCGGACGCCGTGTCGTCATTGTCGTCGTCGTCCACCCCCGACGTGTCGTCGTCGGTCGGCGCGATGTCGTCGTCGGCGATCGGCGCAGTCTGGTTGGTGGACAGACCGCCGCCGGGGCGGCAGGCGTCGAAGGCGAAGACGGCCGCCACAACGACCGCCAGCAAGATCAACCATGTCAAACGTTTCATAAGTTCCTCCGGATACCCGTCCGATTGATTGTAGTTCCTGCCGAATCGGCGCACAACTCCGGGAGCAGGGAACGGTGAACAATGAACAATGAACAGTGAACGGCGGACGAGGCACGGAGACGAGGCGTTTTTTGACAGGATCAACAGGATCAACGGATCGATTTAACCGTCTTCCCGTGTTGCGTTAGATCATCGCGAACGACGGTCTTTGCTGTTCACTGTTCATTGTTCACTGTTCACAGAACCCGTTGATCCTGTCAAAAAAATGAACTAAAACCTGATCCCGTTGGTCCTGTCAAAAAAACCTGAAAGATAGTCTCTATGTCCGTAGCAACCATTGAATTCGCCAAGACCACCGTCGTCTCCCGTTTCGGCGACCCGCGCCGGAATTTCGCGCTCGCCGACTTTCCGGTCGAGATTCGCACCTGCCCGCTGTCGGGCCAGAAAACCCGCCTGACCCCGCAGCGCATCAAGGGCAAGAACCTGCGCGAAGACGCGTGGCCCGACGTCGCCGGCGCCGTCGCCGCCAGCCGCGAGGATTGCCCATTTTGCCCGGCGACGCTGGCGGCGCGCGCCTGCAAGCTCGATGCGGGCCGCTTCGGCTGCGAACGCGTCGTCCGCGGCGATGCGTTTCTCTTTCCGAACCTGGCGCCGTACGGCCCTTACAGCGCGGTGACGGTAATCGGCGCCGAGCATTATGTGGAAACCGGCCAATATGACCCGGCGCGCTATCTCGATGCCTTCCTCGCCAGCCGCGAATATCTGGGCAAGGTGCGCGCCATCGACCCGAGCGTCGCCTACGCCGCGATCACGCAAAACCACTTACCGGCGAGCGGCGGCACGCTCGTGCACCCGCATTTGCAGGTGCAGGCCGACGCCGTCGGGCCGACGTACTGCGTCAACCTGCGCCAATGGCAACGTGACGCCGGCGCCCGCTACGGCCGGCCGTTCTGGCCGCTGCTGGCCGACGTTGAGTCGGCGCGGGGCGAACGCTTCATCGGCGCGACCGGCCGTTGGCGCTGGCTCACGATGTGGGCGCCGCAGGGGCAGCTCGAGGTCTGGGGCGTGGCGGACGAGCCGGCGACCATCGCGGCATTTGCCGACGACGTGGCGCGTGAAATGGTTGACGGCCTGCTGCGCGTGCAGCGTTGGCACCGGCGGCGCAATCGCAACAGCTTCAATCTGGCCGTGTACTTTTTCGAGCCGGAAGAAACCGCGCTGCGCCTGACCTGCCGCATTTTCGCGCGCAACAACTGGGCCCCGTTCGCCCGCAACGACCGCAGCTTCTACGAGACGACGCTCGGCGAAATGGTGTTCGACCAGTCGCCGGAGCGATGGGCGGCCGAGGCGCGGCCGGAATTCCGATGACCGGCCCCGGTTCATTGCCGCGCTCGCTGTCATCGTCGCCCGCGCGCGCAGATCCTATAACCGGTCTTGACGCGCCGCCGTCGGCGACGTGTAATGCGCTCGCAACCGTCTTTCCAGTCGCGCGGAAAGCAGAAATCTCGCCAAAGTTTCAATCGGACGCGGGGAGATGCGTATGCAACGGATTCTTTACTTCGTTTTTCTCGCACTCTTGGCGTTTGCGGTCGTCGCCTTCGCAGTCGACTGCGGCGGTGGTTCCAGCAGCAGCGGCAGCAGCCATCCGGCCGTTGATGACGACGACAACGACAATGATGACGCCTCGCCGGATGACGACGACAATGATGACAACGATGATGATGATGACGACGATGACGACGATGATGATAACGACGACAACGATGATGATAACGATGACATCGCCGAAACGGTATGGACCGACCCCGCGACCGGTTACATGTGGCAGAACGGCGAAGAGATCGGGACACCCGAGCTTGGTTGGACGGATGCGCAGAATTATTGCACCGGCCTGAGTTGGGCTGGCTATACCGGCTGGCGCCTGCCGGATATCAACGAACTCCGCAGCCTGATCCACGGATGCGCCGGCACGGAGACCGGTGGTTCCTGCGACGTCACGGACGGCTGCTCAGATTCAACGTGTGAGAACGCTGCATGTGATGGTTGCTCGTATTTAGGCGGTCCCGGGCCGGAGGGCGCATACTGGCCGCCGGAAATCACAGGTTTCAGCCCGCTCGACAGTGCTTTTTGGTCGTCCTCGGCGGTCGCGGACTACGTCGGCACCGACGCGTGGTACGTCGATTTCGACGACGGCGCCGTCGGCTTCAACGGCGTCTATGATTCCGGCTATTACGTGCGCTGTGTTCGATAGTCGACCGACCGAAGGGCGTTCTCAACAAGACGCGGGACAGGGTAAACGGCCGGCGGCCGTTGTTGTGGCCGGTTTTCAACGATTTTGAGAAAGGGAAAACCGAGGCCATCGCGCCCGTCAACCAGGCGGCGTAGAACGGATGTAATCAACGGCCGGACGCGAGGACCTGCGGTTTATGATAAAAGCGTCAAGTCGCGCCCTGGACGGGTCCAAATTTCCCCAATCGCTTGGTAAGAATAGGGGGCTGTTTTGAACGCCGACGAGAGACACGAACCACCGATCACCAAAGAGGCAGCCATTAAACTGCTCCAGACTAACGTGCATCAATGGAACAAAGTGCGGGAGCAGCACCCAAATTGGGCACCGGACCTCCAGGGCGCTCACATTGGCCACGTTGATCTCCAGAACGCGCATTTGGAAGGCTCGAATCTCGAAGGAGCCTATTTCAACACGGCAAATCTCAAGGGCGCTAACTTGCATAGGGCGAACCTTCAACGAGCGATTCTCGCCAGCGCTGACCTAAGGGACGCTTATCTCTACATGGCGAACCTCCGAGAAGCCAACTTGGCTTATGCGAATTTGAAAAACGCATTGCTCTATGATGCCGACATGAAAAAAGCCCGCCTTTTTAACAGCGAGCTTCAAGGCGCCAAGGTCAATCGAGTAGACCTCCGAGGTGCAGACCTTTCGTACGCGAATTTGGAGGGCGCTGACGTTGGCGGGGTCAAGTTCGATCGACGGGGACGCTATCGTGGCGCCAGAGTCGACGGGTGTTTTGGCAGCGCACATTTTAAGCGCTTTGCCCAAGATGAAGATTATGTCGAGGAATTCAAAAACTCCTCGCGGCTCCGCTTTCTTCTATATTTCATCTGGTTGGTCACCGCCGACTGTGGACGGTCAATGTGGAGGTGGGTGCTGTGCATGGCGGGCGTTGTGTTTGTGTTCGCGGGCATATTTTTGTTCCTGGGTCGCCAGGAATTCCGGTTGGTCGAGAATTTGGCTTGGAATTTCGATACCATGCTTTATTACAGTGTCGTGACCTTTACTACCCTTGGCTTCGGTGATGTTTCGCCGCTTACTACAGCGGCGAAGCATTGCGTGATGGCCGAGGTCATCATCGGATACGTCATGCTCGGTGGGCTGATTTCGATTTTGGCAACGAAAATCGCACGGCGAAGTTAAACGAACTTTGCCGCGAAAATTCACTCTTCCTCAACGATGGGCTCTTCCGGCAGTTCGTGCGCCTCGCCCGCGTGTGCCGGATACTCCTTCGCCAGCACGTCGCCGATTTTCTGAATCCCGCGGCACAGGCCTTCGACCAGCGAATGTTCGCGGATGCCGGCGAGTACGATTTGCACCGCGTCGCGCCACTCGTCCTCGCCCGCCTTTTGGTGGATGCCGGCGTCGGCCAGCACCTGCACGCGACGCTCAAACAGCGAAATCATGAGCAACACGCCGGTGCGGTCGCGCGTTTCGGTCAGGCCGTGCTCGAAAAAGGCCTGCAACGCCCGGCGGTGAACTTCCAGCGCCGCGACGTGCCGGCCCAGCAGCGCGCGCTTCACGGGCAGACAGAGGTGCGTCAGCAGCAGCCCGCCGACGAAGGCGCCGATCAGCGTCAGCGACAACGCCAGCGGGCGCCAGGCGCCGGGAATCCACCAGCAAAGCAGCAGGGCGCCGAACAGGGCGATCACGCCGCCGAGCAGGTCGATTTGCGGGTAGGCGTTGCTCGCCCCGACGATCAACGGCACGATCTGGCCGGAGGTTCGCGTTTCCGCCGCACGCACGGCGTTGGCGATGCACGTCTTTTCCTGCTCGGTGAATTTGCGCCGCATGGAAATCCCTCAATCGCGAATCGCGCCCGGAAGGGCGCTCTTACAGATTTTCTCCGCGTTCTCGGCGACTCCGCGTGAGTTCTCCCCGTTTCACCAACTATCCGACGCGCCGCCGCCGCCGAACCCGCCGCCGCCGCCGCTGAAACCGCCGCCCGAGTCGCCGCGCCCGCCGCCGCGTCCGCCGAAGCCGCCGCTCATGATCAGATAAAACAGCAGCCAGCGGCCCGAGCGGGTCGAGAGCAGCAAAATCAAAACTATCGCGCCGATGATGCCGCCGACGATATTGCGCCCGCTCTGCTGCTCGCGGCCGTACGCGCCCGTGCGCGCGGGCATCGCTTTGTATTCGCCGCGCGTCGCCTGCATCATCGCGTCGACGCCGTCGCGCAGGCCCTCGTAAAACCGGCCGTCGCGAAAGGCCGGCGTCATTTTTTCGCGAAGAATGCGCGAGGCGATCGCGTCGGGCAGGGCGCCTTCGAGGCCGTAGCCGACCTCGATGCGTGCGCGATGTTCGGCCGGCGCGACCACGACCAGCACGCCGTTGTCGCGGCCCTTTTGCCCGATTTTCCAGGCCTCGGCGACGCGGATGGAAAAGCCCTCGATATCCTCGCCGCCCAGTGACGGCACGGTCAGCACCGCGATCTGGTTCGACGTGGCGCGCTCGAATTGCGCCAATTCGGCGTCAAGGTCGGCGACTTGGGAGCTGTTCAGCACGCGCGCGTAATCGTTGACGCGGCCCTGCAGCGCCGGAACCTTGACCTCGGCCGCCGCCGCCGTCGCAAGGCAAAGCGCAAGGCACAACGCGAGCAGAATCGGCAGCGCGCGCTTGTTGCTCACCGGCGCCTCCTAGAACTTCACCTTGGGCGCTTCTTTCGCCGCCTCGTTTGTGAGGGTGAAATTCTGTTTGGGCTCCATGTGCAGGAAATATTTCGCGGTCAAGTTCGTCGGGAAATAACGCACCATTTTATTGAATTCCTTGACCGCGTTGATGTACCGGCCGCGGGCCACCGCGATGCGGTTTTCCGTGCCTTCGAGCTGCGCCTGCAGATCGCGGAAATTCGCGCTCGCTTTGAGGTCCGGATAATTTTCCGAGACGACCAGCAGGCGGCTGAGCGCCGAGCCGAGGCCCGCCTGCGCCTTTTCGTATTCCTGGAATTTCGCCGGGTCCGACAGCGTGTCTGGCGTCACTTTGATCTGCCCGACCTTCGCGCGCGCCTCGGTGACGGCGATCAGGGTCTGCGACTCGTGCGACGCGTAACCTTTGACCGTTTCGACCAGATTCGGGATCAGGTCGTACCGCCGCTGAAACTGATTTTGCACCTCGGACCACGCGGCGTTAACCTCCTCGTCCAGCCCCTGCAAGCGGTTGTACCCGCAGCCGGACGACGACAGCGCCACCGTCGCCAGCGCGATCATCGCCAACCACATAATTGTCGATTTCTTCACGATTTCCTCTCCCGCGTTTCTGGCTTTGCAGACACGCTATCAATAACCTTAAGCCGGTCTGAGTCAAGGTTGGGGGCCAAGAAACCCGTCAGAAGACCCCGATGTCGCGCCGGCCCGTCACCGGCGTGGGCGCGCCGGTCAGCAGGCAGACCGCGCTCTGCGTCTTCGGGAAGGCGATGACGTCGCGGATCGATTCCGCCCCGACCAGCAACGCCACGAGCCGGTCGATGCCGAAGGCGATGCCGCCGTGCGGCGGGGCGCCGGATTCGAGCGCGCGCAGGAAAAAGCCGAACTTCCGCTCGACCTCGGCCGCCGGCAACCCCAGCAGTGCGAACATGCGGCGCTGCATCTCCGGATCGTGCATGCGGATGCTGCCGCCGCCGATCTCCTGCCCGTTGCAGACCAGATCGTAGCTTTTCGCCTTGCAGGCAAGCAACGCCGCGCGGTCGTCCGACGCGAACGCAGCCGGGTCGTCCGGCTGCGTGAACGGATGGTGCACCGCCTTGTACCGCTGGTACGTCGGGTCGAATTCCAGCAGCGGAAAATCGAGGACCCAGGTGAACTGCAACGGCCGACCGGCGCCGCCCGCCGTCGCGCCCGGCCCGCGCACGCCCAGCAGGTCGGCGACGATCAGGCGAATCTCGCCCATGTTCCGCAGCACCTGCCGGCGGTCCGGCCCGGCCTGGAAGAGCACGAGATCGCCCTCGCCGCCGGCCAGCCGCGCGACCATCGCCGCCTTTTCGTCGTCGCGGAAATACTTCGCGAGCTGCGACACAAACTGCCCGTCGCGCAGGTGCCCCCAGGCGGGCGCGTTGGCCCCGGCGTCCTCCGCGCACTCGCGGATTTCCTCGATCTGCCGCTTGGACAGCGCCTGGCCGCCGGGCACGCAAATCGCCGCCACGGCGCCGCCCTCGTCGATCATCGCGCGGAAGACCTTGAAGTCGGTCTGGCGCAGGGGGTCGGTCAGATCGACGATCTCCATGCCGAAGGACGTGTCCGGCGCGTCCGTGCCGTAGCGCGCCATCGCCTCATCGTAGGTCAGGCGCGGAAACGGCGGGGTTGCGGTCACGCCGATGGCCCCGAGCGCCCGCTGCAGCATTGCCTCGGCCAGGCCGCAGATGTCGTCGCGTTCGACGAAGCTCATCTCCATGTCGAGCTGGGTGAACTCCGGCTGCCGGTTCGCGCGCAGGTCTTCGTCGCGGAAGCAGCGGGCAATCTGGTAGTAGCGTTCGAGACCGCCGACCATCAGCATTTGCTTGAAGAGTTGGGGCGACTGCGGCAGCGCATAATACGACCGCGCGTGCAGGCGGCTGGGCACGAGGTAATCGCGCGCGCCCTCGGGCGTGCTCTTGCCGAGGATCGGGGTCTCGACGTCGCAGAAGCCGTTGTCGTCGAGGAAGCCGCGCAGATGATGAATGAACTTCGCGCGCAGCCGCAGATTGCGCTGCAGGCCCGCGCTGCGCAGTTCGAGGAAGCGGTGCCGCAGCCGCACCTCCTCGGAAACCTCAGTGGCCTCTTCGGGCCGGAACGCCAACGCGGCGGTCTTCGCAAGCACGGCGACGCCGTCGGCGAGAACCTCGATCTCTTTGTTGTCCAAATTGGTGCGATCCGCCCCGGCGGGCCGGCGGCGGAGCGCGCCGGTGAAGCCGACCACCCATTCGTGGCGGACGCTTTCGAGCGTGCGCCAGTCGTCCGGCGAAAAGTCGCCTTGATTCGCCACGACCTGGATCTTGCCCGAGGCGTCGCGCAGGTGAAAGAACAGCACGCCGCCGTGATCGCGGTAACTTTCGATCCAGCCGACCAACTGCATGGGCCGGCCGAAGTCTTCCTTCTCCGCCTGGGCGACCGTGTGGGTCCGGTATTTCGTTCGATCCAAGAGCATCGCGCCCTCCTGACGATTCGCGCTGCCTGAGGGAAATCGTCTATACATAGTCCGAGAACGCCGCCGCGCCAAGTCGCTCGCGAGCCCGGCGAGCAAGTAAAATAACGCGCCCGAGGCGACGGCGCCGGGCCGTCGATGCCGCCCCCTTGCCAGACGGCTTGTTTTCGGCGCATAAAATGAACCGTTCGCGCGTCGTGGTTATTATGGAACAATGCGGGTTATTTGTCGCCGCCTGGCGAGAGGTCCGGAACGCATGAAACCGCGGTTGGCTCACGCCCTTTTGGCCTGCCTTTTGGCGACGGCGGGTTGCGGCGGCCTGGTCCGCCAGGCGACCGCCCCGTTGGTCGACAACCTTTCGAAGACGATCATGCGCGAGAACGATCCGCAGCTCGTGCGCGACGGCTCGCCGACGCTCATGCTGCTGGTCGAGAGTTTCGCGAACAGCAACCCCGACGACGCGCCGACGCTGGCGGCGGCGGCGCAGATGTTTTCCTCGTACGCGACGGCGTTCGTCGCCGCCGACAACCCCGAGCGCGCCAAACTGCTTTCCGAGAAAGCGAAGAACTACGCTTTCCGGGCGATGTCGTTGAAAAATAAGGAGTTCGCGAAGCGCAACGCGCTGCCGTACGCGGATTTCGAGCCGGTGCTGGCGACATTCAAAAAAGAGGACGTGCCGGACATCTTCCTGGTTGTGAGCGTCTGGGCGACGTGGATTCAGACGCGCGCCGACGACTGGAACGCTGTCGCCGATCTCGCGAAGGTTCAGGCCCTGACGCAGAAATTGCTCGAGCTCGACGGCAACTATTTTTACGGCGCGCCGCACCTTTACATGGCGGTGCTCTATACGTTCCTGCCCCCGACGCTCGGCGGGCGGCCCGACGACGGCCGGCGGGAATTCGAGGCCGCGATCAAGGCGGGCGACGGCCATTTTCTGCCGACGTACGTCTATTACGCGAAGCAGGTCGCGATGCCGGCGATGGACAAAAAACTTTTCGCCGCGCTCATGCAGCACGTGCGCGAGACGCCGGCCGAAATCGTGCCGGAGTTGACGTTGGTCAACACACTGGCTAAAAAAGACGCCGAAAAACTCGAAGCGCAGGCGAAGTCTTATTTCGAACCAACGGAGTAATCAGATGTCGAAGGTACGTTTCGGGCTGGCCCTCGCCGTGGCGCTGGCGGCCGTGTTGCTGTTCGCCGGCTTCATGAACGCGTCGGCGGCGAACTCCAAGATCTTGAAGATCGCCTGCATCGCCCCGCAGGGCAACTCCGGCTACAAGGCCATCGACGACGCGGGCAAGGAAATCGAACAGACGACGCAAGGCCGGGTGAAAATCCAGATTTATCCGGGCGGCGTGATGGGCAATGACGCGGCGATTCTGCGCAAAATGAAGGTCGGCCAGTTGCACGGCAGCACCTTCAGCGCGGGGGGCATCTCGGAAGAATATCGCGACTTCCAGATCCTGAGCCTGCCGATGCTCTTCCGCAATTACGAAGAGGTCGACCACGTCCGCCCGCAGATCTTCCCGTTCCTGGCGCAGAACCTCGAGGCCCGCGGCTACATCCCGATGGCCATCACCGAGGTCGGCTTCGCCTACATGATGTCGAACACGCCGATTCGCTCGCTGGGCGACCTGGTCGGCAAGAAAATCTGGATTCCCGAGGCCGACCCGATCAGCGACACGGTGTTCAAGATGATGGGCGTGCCGCCGACGCCGCGGCCGATTTCCGACGTACTGACCGGCCTGCAGACCGGCATGATCAACACCTTCGCCAATTCGCCGATCGGCGCCATTGCGCTGCAGTGGTACACGAAGGTGAAATACATGACCGACGCGCCGCTCGTTTACACCTACGGCTCGGTCGTGTTCTCCAAGGCGTCGCTCGCCGATCTTTCCGACGCCGACCGGGCGGCGGTGCGCGACATCATGGGCCGGCACCTGACGGCGTGGGACCAGTCGACGCGGCAGGAAAACGCCAAGGCGCTGGCGACGCTGAAAAAACAGGGCATTAAAATGGCCGAGGTGGCGCCCGCGGACCTCGCGGCGATGGAAGAAGTTTGCCGCAAGGCGACGCAAGACCTGGTCGCCCGCAACATGTTTTCGGCCGACCTGCTCAAGCGAATTCAGGATTTGCTGGCGGCCTACCGCGGGTCGAAAGGCAATTGATTGATCCAGCACCCGGAGTCGAAAAACCCGTTTTTCCGCTTCGTGCATAAGATCGAGGACTATTTCCTCGGCAGCATTCTGCTGACCATGGTCGTCTTCGCCTTCGTGCAATTGGTGTTCAAGAACCTCGTGCCGGAGGTCCATCTCTTCGGCCACGAGATTCCGATTCCCCCGTTTCGCTGGGTGCACGACAATATCGGCACCGGGTTCGTCTGGGGCGACGCCTTTCTTCGCCAGCTCGTGCTCTGGATGGCGGTGCTCGGCGCCGCCGTCGCCACTCGCTATGACCGGCACATCAACGTCGAAATCGGCAGCAAGTTTCTGCCGAAAAAAGTGAAAACGGTCGTCCGCATTTACACCGACGCTTTCGCGGCGACGATCACGGGTCTGCTGACATACTCCGGCTTTCGCCTGGTGCAATCCGAATTGACGGCCCGCTCGATCGCCTTCGCCGCCGTGCCGGCGTGGGTGATGGAGATGATCATCCCCGTGGGCTTCGGCATCATCTGCGCGCGCTACCTGCGCTATTTCGTGCTGCACATCTTGCAGGCGCTCGGCGTCCTGCCGCTGCCGCCGGACGAACCGCCGGCGCCGACGGGGGCGCCGCTGTGATTTTCGTCATTGCCCTCGCGGCCATTCTCGGCGCCCCGCTGTTTTGCGTGATCGCCTCCAGCGCGTTGGCGGGCTTCCACGGCGAGGGCGTCGACCTGTCGTCCGTCGCGATCAACATCTATCAGCTCACCGACACGCAGATGCTGCCGACGATTCCGCTGTTCACCCTGGCCGGCTACCTGATGAGCGAAAGCGGCGCGCCGGTGCGGCTGGTCCGCCTGTCGCGGGCGCTGCTGGGTTGGATGCCGGGCGGGTTGTCGATCGTCGCGCTGATCGCCTGCGCGATGTTCACGGCGTTCACCGGCGCTTCGGGCGTGACGATCATCGCCATGGGCGGCCTGCTCTATCCGGCGTTGATCGCCGAGGGGTATCCGGAGAATTTCAGCCTCGGCCTGGTGACGACGGCGGGCGCGCTGGGCCTGCTGTTTCCGCCGTCGCTGCCGCCGATTTTGTACGGCGTGATTTCCAAGGTGGCGGTCGACGATCTGTACCGCGCCGGCCTGCTGCCGTGCCTGCTGATGGTCGTGCTGCTGTCGGTTTATTCGGTGATCGTCAGCGCCCGTTCGCACACGCCGACGACGCCCTTCCATTTCAAAGAGGTGTTCCTCGCCGCGCGCGAGGCGATCTGGGAAATTCCGCTGCCGTTCGTCGTCATCGGCGGCATCTACACCGGCGTATTCGCCGTCGCCGATGCGGCGGTGGTCACCGCGATGTACGCCTTGGTGGTCGAGGTCTTGATCTACCGCGAGGTCAGCCTGAAGAAACTGATGGCCGTCTTCCGGGAAACCGTCGTGCTGGTCGGCGGCGTGCTGGTCATCGTGTCGGTGTCGATGGCCTCGACCAATTACATGATGGACGCGCAGGTGCCGGTGAAGTTGGCGAACTTCACGCTCAAATACATCTCGAGCCCGCTGACGTTCCTGATCGTGATGAATATTTTCTTGCTGCTCGTCGGCTGCCTGCTCGACATCTTTTCGCATATCGTCATCGTGCTGCCGCTGCTGCTGCCGCTGGCGCAGAATTACGGCATCAACCCGATCCATCTCGGCATCATCTTTCTCGCGAACCTCCAGATCGGCTACTGCATTCCGCCCTTCGGCATGGATTTGTTCATCTCCAGCTACCGGTTCAACAAGGGGATCCTGCTGATCTTCCGCTCGACGATTCCATTCTCGCTGATCCTGCTGCTGACCGTGCTGATTATTACGTATTGGCCGGAGTTGTCGCTGTTCCTGCTGCAGTTCAAGTAGACGACGATTCATGACACGCTATTTGGGACCTATGGGACCTGCAGGATTCGCGAGACCCCATCGGCCGCATAGATCCCATAATTCCCAGGATTCTCAGAAACCCTGAGACATTGCGGCGCGACCCGTGCCGCCGGGCAGGCGCTACGCCAATTCCGCCGGCTCGGCCTCGACCACGCCGTGCTGCTTGAGCATCGCCCAAAAGCCTTGCACCTTTTTGTCCAGGAAGGTCATATCCACGGCGTCGGCGGGGCAGTTGTTCAGGCAGCCGAAGCAGGCGATGCAGGCGCGGCGATTGACGGCCGCCGGCGGCAAGGCCATGGCCCCGACGGGGCAGCCGGCGACGCAGACGCCGCATTGGATGCAGCGCGCCGGATCGATCCGGTGCGTTTCGATCCCCGATTTGGTGAAGGTCGCGAGACCGAACTTGCGCATGAATTCGCCGGATTCCCAAACGATGGCGGGAACCTCGCGTTCGCCGGCGCGCGCCCGCTGCACCACGGTCCGGGCGAACTGCCGCACCTGCCGGAAAGCAGCTTCGTTCGGCAGATAGCGCGCTTTCAGCGTTTTTTCGGCGCTGCCCAGCGACCACGTCGGGGCGAAGGCCGACATGTTCTGGCAGGCGTCGATGCCGACCGGCACGGCGCCGCGGTCGGCCAGCGGGCGCAACAGGCGGACGGCGGTGTTGCGCCCGACGGCGTCGCCGTACGTCGTGAAGGCGGCGGCCGCCGCGCCGTTCAACGGCGGCACGCGCCGCAGCCAGGCCAGCACATTGGCCGGCGGGGCCAGATAAAACACGGGCGACCCCACGGCCAGCAAATCGTACGCGGGCAACGACGCCGGGTCGCACGTGCGCATATCTTTGACTTCGACCGTCAGCTTTTCACTTTCCCACACTTTGCCGATCAAGCGAGCGATGCGGCGCGTATGGCCCGTCTGGCCGTACCATACCACCAGCGCCTTTTGCGGATTCGTCGTGCGAAATGCCGCGGGCCACTCGGCCGCCGCTGCGGCAACGCGCGGCGGCAGGCCAACGACGCCGGCGCCGACCGCGGCGGCCGCGGCATGGGTCAGAAATTCTCGGCGGTTCATGCAGGTCTCATGTGGGGTTGGGGACCGGATTGATGATCCGTCTTTTGACAGGATCAACAGGATCAACGGGATCAACGGAATCGGCAACGCTCGGATTCGGCAAAGGGGTAAATCTGCTCATGGCTAGCGCAATTCCGGCGGCTCGGCGATCACGACGCCGTGCTGCTTGAGCATCGCAAAAAAGCCTTGCAGCTTTTTGTGCATGAAGGTCATCTCCACCGCCTCGGTCGGGCAGTTGTTGAGGCACCCGAAGCAGGCGATGCACGCGCGGCGATCGATCGCCGCCGGCGGCAGGGCGATGGCCCCGACCGGGCAACCGGCGACGCAGAGGCCGCACCGGATGCAACGGGCGGCGTCGATCCGGTGCGAGTCGATCTCGCGTTTGGCAAAGGTTTGGCCGCCGATATAGCGCAGGATTTCGCCGGCTTCCCAGATCATGGAGGGAACCGCCGGCTCGCCGTCGCGCGCCCGGGCGACCACCGCGCGGGCGAACTGCCGCGCCTGGTTGAACGTCGCTTCGTTCGGCAGATAGCGCCCTTTTAGGGTGTTTTCGACGTCGCCCAGCGACCACCACGGCGGGAACGCCGACATATTCTTGCAGGCTTCCACGCCGACCGGCACGGCGCCGCGGGCGGTGAAGCCGCGCGACAAACGCACGGCGACGTTGTGTCCCATGCCGCCGTAAGTCGTGAAGGCGGCGGCGGCGACGCCGGGCAACGGCGGCACGCGGCGCAACCAGTCCCGGACGTTGGCCGGCAGGTCGAAATAAAACACCGGCGAGCCCGCGGCGAGCAGATCGTAGTCGGCGAGCGAAGCCGGGTCGCAGCGCCGCAGATCCTTGACGTCGACGGCCAACCCCTCGCTTTCCCACACTTTGCCGATCAGGCGCGCGATGCGCCGCGTGTGGCCCGTCTGGCCGTACCAAACCACGAGCGCTTTTTGCGGATTTGTCGTGCGAAAGGAGGCCGGCCGCTCTACCGCCGCCGCGGCAGTTCCGGGCGGCAGGCCGACGACGCCGGCGCCGACGGCCGTCGCCGCGGCGTGGATCAAAAACTCGCGGCGGTTCATGCGGCGCTCATTTGAACGTGACGACCCAGGTCACGTCCGGGTGCACGGTCTGCGTCGCCGTCGTTTCCACGGTAAATTTGAGCGTCGCGAGCGGGCCGGCGGTCGAGAACGATTGGCCGGCGATTTGCCAGCCCGCCGGCGCGGTGACTTGCGCGTCGCTGGCCGTGAAGCCGGCGGGCACGTAGAACGTCAACTGGTGTTCGAAGGGCGCCAGCGTCGTGCCGACCGAGCCTTCGGAAACGCCGGTCAGCGTCTTCGCCGCGGCGTTCCAGGTCAGCGAGGTGATGACCTTGACGCCGCCGAGCACATGGCGGTTTTCGCCGACGAGCTGCGGCCGGCCGAGTTCTTCGCGCAACGCCACGACGCGCGCCGTTTCCGCCGGCGCCTGCATCGAGAACGAGCCCTGCACTTCGCCGAGGAATTGCTGCGTCCAGAACTCGAACGCCAGGTACTTCTTGGCCGGATCGAGGCCGGCGTCGGTGAAATCGGCGCCGAGCGTCCGCGCCGCGTCGGCCATCATCGTATAGGGCACGACGCTCATGTCGCGGTTGAGGCCCCAATTGAGGAGGCCCAGCACGTAATACGGCTCGGGGAAATTCGCGACCGGCAACGCCCAGACTTCCGGAAATTCGCGCGTGAACATATCGAGCGGCCGGCCGGCGACGCCGTACACCGGCAGGATGCTGCGGATCACGTTCACGTCGTCGGCCGTCAAATCGACCAGCTTGTCGCCGAGCTTCACGAGGCCGCCCTCGAGCGCGATTGCCGTCGCGAAGGTCGTCGATTCGTTAAGCGTCACCGTCGGATAGCCCGGGTCGGAACGGAAGAAGATGCAATCGGGATGGTCGATCCACAAATGACCGTTAAAGTAATACCGCCTCGCGGCGTCCCGGTACATCGGCTTCATTCCCTGATTGTTGAAGTCGCCGAGCAGCGAATACGGCTGGGACAACTCGCCTTCCCACACCGGCATCACATCGAGCGTGGTCCGCATCGCGTCGACCATGTCGTAATTGAAGCCGAGCACCGCGACGTTGGCCAGGAAGATGTCCGGCCCGAGCGTGCCGCGCACGATCTTCATGCCTTCCCGGTAAAATTCGCCGCGCGTCAGCGTCGGGTCGTACCAATCCGTGCTCAGAATCGCGTCGTACGCAAAATCGAGCTTGAACCACTGGATGCCCCAGCTCATCACCGTGTTCAGCAGGCCCGTCAGATAAGTCTGCACAACCGGGTTCGACAAATCGAGCGCCATTTTGCCCATGTTGACGAACGACGGCCACGGTTTCGTGAAATATTCCGGATGCTCCTTCACGATCTGCGAACTGGGGTCGGCGATGAACGCGGCCATCCATAGGCCGGTGCGGAAACCCAGCGCCTTCGCCTGCGACATCAGCCAGGCGATGCCGTTCTGGCTGCCGTGATCGGGAAATTTGGTCGTGTCGACCTGCCAATCGCCAACGGCGACTTCCCAACCGTCGTCGATCTGAAAATACGTCATGCCCCAGCGCCGCAATTCGCTGTCGGCGAAATTCATGTTGTCGAGGATGATCTGCTCGTCGATGCTCTGCCCGTAGCCGCCCGACCCGCCGCCGCCCGACCACGAATTCCAGCCGGCCGGCACGCCGAGATCCGGATGCCGCTGCAGCCACGGCTGCACGTTCAGCCACAGGCGCACACGGTCCGCGTAGGCTTCGAGCGCCGCGAACGGGTTGTCCACACCGAAATCGATCGCCATGGTCTCGGTCGTCATCGTCGCGTTCGGCGCCAGCATTTTTCGCGGGTTGTATTCACAATCGCCCTGCAGGGCCAGGCCTTTCGGCGCGCCGAGCAGCGGCCCGGCGTAGACGATCGGCTGCGAGACGATGGCGCCCAGGAAACCGAACGACAGGCTGCGGCCGGTTTGCAGGTTATGGATCAGCCCGTTCCAGTCCGAGATCATGGGCGCGCCCGCCGGGTAAATCGGCACGGCGTTGTCGAGGTAATTGAGAAAGCCGTTGGCGAGCACGCGCAGATCGATGCCCTCGCCGAAATGCAGCGCGCCGTAGGGCGGTTGGACGTCGAGCGGGTAAATGGCGCCGATCGGCAGGTCGGCCGTCGTGGCGTTCGCCGCGGTCACCGTCGCGAGCACCACGCTGGCGCCCGCCACCAGCGTAAACGACTGGGTCATGGTGGGCGCATCGGCGACGCCGCCGCGATTGACGGTGATCGTTTTGCCGACGCCCAGCGGGGTATTGGCGACCGCCTGGGTCCAGCCCAACTCGGGCAATTCGCCGCTGCGCCAGATTTTCTCGGCCAGGATCACGTTTCCGTAGATCATCGCATCCGCGTTCTGAATCACGAGCGTGCCGTCCGGATCGAACGCGCTGTAGCGGCCTTCCTTCAAATAGTAGCGCAACACGACTTCGTCATTGCGAATGGTCAGCGTGTCGCCGTTTTGTTCGACCACGACCTCGTCCGCCGGCGAGGCGTCGTCATCGACCGGAGAAACGTCGTCGTCGATCGGCGACGCATCGTCGTCGTCATCGGCGGCCGAATCATCGTCGCCGGACTTCCCGCCGCACGCCGAGAGAGTCGCCGCCACACCAAGCGCCAGGAAAATCAGAAAGAGTCGACGCAGCATGTTGACCGCCGTACATCGTTGTTCGGGGCAACCTTAGCATTGTTGGCGGGACGGGTAAAGAAAGCCGCGGGCTACGACCACTTCGCGCGGGCGATGGCGGCGCCGAAACGGTCGGCGAGATCGCGCAGCACGTCGTTGCGGTTCTCGACGGTGGTGAGCACCAGTTCGTGGTCGTCCTTCAACGACAACAGGACGCTGACGCGCGCGACGAGTTCCGGCCGAATCACCAGCAGCACGTGCTTGGCGCGCCGGAGCATGTGCAGGATCGGAAAGAAGCCCTGCACGTTCAACTCGAGGGTCCCGATCTCGTCGACGATGAGCAGGTCGGCGCTCGCGCCGCGGCCGATCGCCTTGATGCCTGCGTAGATGCCCTCCGGCGTGAACTGCAAGCTGCCCAGTCGCGGCCCCTGCGTCACAAGCTTCTCGCCGGCCAGCGTGACCGTGGTGTCGTCCGCGACGTTGTGCAGCACCAAGGTCCGCCCGCCGTCGCCGTCGACCGCTTCGGTCCAGACGCCGCCGACCGAAAAGCCCTCGCGCCGCAGGTTTTCCGCAAGCTGCCGGCAGACAGTGCTCTTGCCCGCGTATGGTTCGCCGGTGAGTATCACGCGCATGAGTTCACCCCGCGGCGGTTGACGCCCACAGCATACCGAATTTGCCGCGGAAAAATCCACTGGCCCGGCTCCGAAAATCCTCGATCGAGCGCTTTATCTCGCCAAACCCGCAGCCCGGGGCGCGCCGTGTAGACGCCCTCGCCGTTTTGCCGCAACATGGCCGGCGTGGAAGCACAAAAGCCAGCGCGCCCATTGGACGCCGCCGCTCTGCCGGCGGCCGAGCCGATCGCCGGCGTTTACGTGCACGTGCCGTATTGCCTGGCGAAATGCGGCTATTGCGCCTTCAACTCGCGCCCGTTGCCCGACGCGGCGACGCTGGAGCGTTATCAGCAAGCCGTGTCCGCCGAATTCGCGCGCGGAGAAAATCTGCTCGCGGGCGGCGGCGTGCGCACGGTTTATTTCGGCGGCGGGACGCCGTCGCTGGCCGACCCCGCGTGGATCGGCGGCCTGATCGCCGACATCGCGGCGCACAGTGCGCCTCTCGAGGAAATTACGGTCGAGGCCAATCCGGCCGCGCTCGACGCCGACCGCCTGGCCGGCCTGCGCGGCGCCGGCGTCGATCGTCTGAGCATCGGCGTGCAATCGTTCGATCCGGCCGCGCTGGCGTTCATGGAATGCTCGTACCGGGTCGAGCACGTCGAAGGAATCTTCGCCGCGGCCCGCCGCGCCGGCTTCGCCAACGTCGGGCTCGATCTGATCGTCGGCCTGCCGGAACCCTACGCCGAGACGTGGCGCGGCGATCTCGAACGCGCGCTGGCGCTGGCGCCGGAGCATTTGTCGGTTTACCTGCTGACCGTCGAGGCCCCGTCGCGGCTGTTCGAGCGCGTCCGCGTGGGCGCGGTCAAACCGCTGCCGCCCGACCGGCAGGCGGACATCTTTCTGGCCTGCCACGACCGGCTGGCCGCCGCTGGTTACGAGCATTACGAGGTCTCGAATTACGCCCGGCCGGGCCGGCGCTCGCAGCATAACAGCCGCTACTGGCAGGGCGCTTATTATTGGGGTCTGGGCGCGGGCGCGCATTCGTATTTGCGCCAGGCCGGCCGGCCGGTGCGGCGCGCGAACCTGGCCCACCCCGAGCGCTACATGCGCGCCGTCGCCGCGGCCGACCCCGCGGGCGCGATCGATTTCGTGGAGCGCCTCACGCCGTCGACGGTCGCCCGCGAGAAGATCATGCTCGAATTGCGCACCGCCGAAGGCCTGGCCCCCGCCGATTTCGGCGATTTGGCCGAGGATCTCTTGATTGCCCTTTCCCGGCACGCCCGCGAGGGCCGGTACGTCTGGGACGGCCGGCGCTACCGGCCGACGCCCGCGGGCCTGCTTGTCGCCGACGGCGTGGCGGTTGAGTTGTGGGATGCGTTGGGGTAGCGGGAGACGGGACTCGGGATGCGGGTTTCGGGGTTCGGGATTCGGGGTTCGGGATGCGGGATGCGGGATGCGCGATGCGGGAGGCAGGAGGCGGGAGGCGGGGTTCGGCAATCCGCAATCGGCAATCCGCAATCCGCAATCCGCAATCCGCAATCCTCACGGGGCGGCGGTCACCGCATCGTAATAAAGTACAGCGTTGAAGAGCGCATCGACGATGCGCGCCTGCGTCGCGGGGGTGCGCAGCAATTCGGCCTCTTCCGGATTGCTCATGAAGCCGACCTCGATGAGCACCGCCGGCATCTGGGCGCCCGCGAGCACGAAAAACGGCGCTTGCTTGACGCCGCGGTTCTCGATGTTCATCGCCAGGTCGAGCCGCGCCTGCATCGCGATGGCGAGGCGTTCGGACGCCGCGAGGTTCTCGGTGCGGATCATGTCGCGCAGAATCTGATTGACGTCGTCGCCCGACGCGGGCGGTTCGTTCGGCGCGACCGTCGCGCTTTCGCCGCCGTTTTCCGTCGCGGCCAGCCGCGCCGCGCGGTCGTCTGACGATTTCAACGACAAGAAATAGACCTCGAAGCCCGTCGCCGTGCGCCGGTACGCGCCGTTGGCGTGAATGCACAGGAACATCTCGGCGCCGTTGAGGTTGGCGATGCGCGTACGCTCGGGCAGCGGCACGAACGTGTCGTCGCTGCGGGTGAGGATCACGTCGAGGTCGGTCTCGCGCCGCAGCCGGTCGGCCAGCTTCAGCGCCAGCGCCAGGTTGATGTCTTTTTCGAAATAGCCCTGCGGGCTGCGGGCGCCGAGGTCGTGGCCGCCGTGGCCGGCGTCGAGGGCCAGTTTGTGCACGGCCAGCATGTGATGGCGGTCCGACGACGAATCGACGAACAAGCGCGGCGCGACCGGCGGCGGCGCGGTCGGCTGCAGGTTCGCGAGCTCGACGGGTTTGCCGGCGAGCGCCGGCACGGCGCGTTCGAAGAAATCGACCGGCGCGAAAAAGCGGCCGGCGAAAAAGCGCGGCGCCGCCTTGAGCGTCAGCCACTGGCCGTTGACCAGGGCGTTGGCGGAGAACGGGTCGAGCGCGGCCAGGCGGTCGTCCCAGCGGATAGTCAGGCGTTTGGCGTCGGCGCGCCAGACGACATTGGCGCCGAGTTGCCGCAGCGTCGCTTCCACCGGCAGGTACGTCACGCCGCCGCTCTGGTAGATCGTTTCCAGCGGATACTCTTTGCCGTCGAAACGCAGGACGCCCGCGGGTCCGGCGGATGATTCGTTTTTTGACAGGATCAACAGGATCAACAGGAGATGCCGAATGCGGAAGGGCGAATGCGGAATGGAAGCCGGCGGTCGATCATACCGCATAGTCCGCTCCCCTTTCTTCATTCCGCACGCGGCATTCCGCATTCCGCCGATCACTTGCCATCGTGGTCAAACATCTTCTGCAGGTCGACTTCCGCGGTTTGGTTGTTTTCCCAGACGACGACGGTCTGACTCACCTGGTATTGATCGTAACGGATGATCAGTTCGTGCTCGCCCACGGGCGCCGCAAGCACCGCCCCTTTTTCGCCCTGCGACGGAACCGTCGCCTCCGGCGCGTGCGCCCAACCGACCTCGGCGCCGTAGAGCGCCAGCGCCCCGACGCGCACGATCACGCGCACGTTCATTTCTTCGGGCGGCCGCTCTTTCGCCGCCGGCCGGCGCGGATTCTCGGCCGCCAGACCCGCGTGGCGGATCGCCTCCGCCGGCGGCCGCTCGGCCGCGACCGGCGCCGGCGCCGGCGGTTCCGCGTCCGGCGGACGCACGGGTTCGACCAGGGCCGTCATCAGCTCGACGGCGATGCCCGGCCCGAACGGCAAGTGCGTCGTCGTGAAAAAGCGGCTGGTCTCGTCCGCCGGGGGCCTGGCGAGCCGTTCGAGCAGATCGAGGAAATCGTCGAAGCCGACGTCGCCGCGCAGCCGCAGCGCCCGCAGGTTGTGCTTGAGCATGACGAACAGGAACTCGGCGACCGGCGCCGTATCCTGCGCGGCGATGCGCAGCGGCGCGCCGTTGACGAGCAAAATGCCGTGCAACTCTTTGAAGACGATTTCGCCGCTCGGGGCCGCGAGCGCCGGCAGCGACTCGTGCAGCGCGGCAGTGTGCTTGGCCACCAGCCGATTGCTCTTGGCGAAGCGCGCCAGGTGCGCCAGCGCGTTCACCCATTGCTCGATGAACGACAGAACGGCGTCTTCCGCGGCTTTTCCCTGGGGGGGCTTGGGGGCTTGGGGCATAGCGGCCGGTGGCTCTCCTTGCGCAATCTTAGGAACACCGCGCGGCGCGTGTCAAATGCAAGACGTGAAGCGGCCGGGCTTGGAAGCATGGGAAGCATGGGAATCATGGCGCCTAGGGGACCTAGGGGACCTATACGACCTATAGGTCATATTCGCCTCCTCGTCGCGCGGGTCGCCGCAAGTGTTCAGCGGCGCGGCCGAACACTGACCGCCGGTCACGACTACTTTGCCTTTCTTCCCGAGTCCCGAATCCCGAATCCCGAACCCCGTTTCCTCCTACGCGAGGTCGGTCTTCCACACCCGTTCGCCGTCGCCGGCCAACAGTTCGCGGCCGTGCGTGCGAATCCGCGTCAGGCCGCGGCGGGGTCCGAACAAGGTTTGCGCGATCCCGAGGCTCAGGGCGGCGCCGGCCGCAGCTTGCAGCGGGTCGACGACGTAAATGCGGTCGCGGCCGAACGAGCCGTGCACCTCCAGCAAGCGATGGCCCGCCATCGCCAGCAGCCGGCCGGTCCCGTGCCGCCAGCCGCCGACCAGCCCGGCGTCGAGCGAGCCGCCTTGCGCCGCGCGGTCCGGATCGACCAGCAGCGTTCGCTTCCGCGAACCGCGATCCAGCAGCGCCAGCAGCCGCCGGCCGCCGATATCGAGGACCGCCCAGCCGTTCGGCCCGACGTCGAGACCCGGCGCGGCGAAGGCCAGGGTTTCGCCGGCCGCGATGTGCAAGACGATGCGCCCCTGGTCGCATTCGAGGTTTTCGGCGAGCGGCGGCAACGGCTCGGCGGTTTCGATCCACGTCGGCCGTTCGAGCACGCGTTCGAGCGGCAGCAGTCGTTGATGCCAGCGGGCCAGCGCCAGCAGCAACGCGGCGCCGACGGCCATGATGCCGAGGTACACGGCGGTCACGCGCGCCTCCGCAGGCGGTTGAAGCGGTCGCGGATTTTTTCCAGCCGCGAGGCGCGCCGGGCGCGCCGTTGCTCGCGGCGCGCCACCTTGTCGGGGCTGGGCCACGCGCCGCGCGTGCCGGCGCCGAGCACGCCCGGCAGGTGCCGCCGCAGGTGGAAAAAGCCGACGGCGGACACGGCGATCTGGTAGAGGCTGAGCAGCACGAGGAACGGGTTGAGCACGTCGACGTGCGTGTGCACTTTGATCAGGAGAAACAGAAACAGGTAATATTTCGATTTGAAAACGAACTTGTACGGCATGTCCATCACGTTGCGGACGATGATGAACACGATCATGTACAAATACGTGGCGAGATACAGGCCGCCATACAGCGGATCGGCGAAGCCGAAGTGCATCGCCGTCAGCGCGACGACGACCATCGCCGTGATGTCGTTGATGATGTCGGACAGCGCGCCCTTGTCCGAGGCGTAGCGGCCGAGGCGCGCCACCGGGCCGTCGAAGCCGTCGAGGAGGATGTGCAGGATCAGCACGCACCAGGCGGCGACATATTGCCGGAGGCCGAACAGCGGGAAGAAGAAGAACGGCAGCAGCAGGCCGCTGGCGAGCGTGATCGCGTCGGAGCGGACGTTGCGGCGCACGAACAGCAGCGCCAGCGGTTTGAGCAGCCGCGTACGCCGGTCGGCGACGGTGTGGAAGTATTCCTCTTCCGACGCGCCGAAGTAGTGCAGTTTGCTGTGCGGCTTGGCCATGCTCCGCCCGGCTGCTCCTTTCCTTGGAAATAGCCTGCCTGCCCGCCGCGCGTCAAGAGAGGTCCCCGGGCGGCGCGGCCGGGGGCCGGTTGGCGTCCGGGCGCGGATCGGGCAAAATAACGCCGAACCGCAACCGAGCGTTTGTCCGTTTCTTGTCCGGCGCCGGCCGGCGGACGTGAGAGAGATGACGCGATGAAAAAAATGCTGTTGCCCGTGTTGCTCGCGCCGTTGCTGGCCCTGGCCGCGATCCTGCTGTTCGCCTGCGGCCATGCCAAACACTCGGCCGCCGCCCCCGCCCCCGCGGCGGATGACGACGCGTCGCCGGCCGCCGCCGACGATGACGACAACGACGACATGAGCGTTCCGCCGGATCAGGCGTTTTTGCCGATTCCGCCCGAAGGCACGCACTGGATGATGGTGTTCGACGACGAATTCGACGGCACGGAACTGAACACGAACATTTGGACGGCGACCGGCAGCATGGCGGATCCCGTGCCGCGGCGCGACGGCTACTGGGTCAAAGAGGCGATGTACCTCGACGGCCTGGGCCATCTGGTGATCGAAACCTTCGAGAAGGACGGCAAGTATTACGACGGCTGCATCGACACTTCGAATTCCTTCAACCATACGTACGGCTATTACGAAATCCGCGCCAAGCAGCATACGCAGGTCGGGCACTGGTTCGCGTTCTGGCTGATCGGCGGCGACACGAGCAGCCCGACAGCGGCCGCCGGCGAGGAAATCGACATCCTGGAAAAACCCTGGGTGGCCGGTCTATTGAAGGATTTCACGCAAAGCGCCTTGCATTGGGATGGCAGCGCCGGTTTCACCGAGCAGCTCGTCAACGACCCGCAGGTCATGGACGGCGACTACCACACGTTCGGCTTCTGGTGGGGCGGAACCGAGTACAACTTCTATGTGGACGGCAAAGTCGTCTGGACGACCAACCAGGGCGGGATTTGCCAGGTCCCGATTCCGATCGTTCTTTCCGACGAAATCGGCACGAATTTCTTCGACAACGGCAACATCGTCAACGCCAAATTGCCGGATTACACTTACGTGGATTACGTGCGCGTGTTCGACTTAGTCGACAACTTGGCGCCATCGACGCCAGATTGAAAAGCGCCGGCCTGGCGGCCTTCACGCGGGCAAGTCTGACCAGTCGGACCATTCGGACCGGTCGGACCGGTGGGACACAACCGCGCTTGTGAAGTGGCCGGCGCCAGCCCACCGGCTCCCGGCCCCGAATCCCGAACCCCGAATCCCGAACCCCGAGTCCCGCGACATGCGCTAATCCACAAACCGCGGCTGTTCCAACAACGGCGGATACGGGTCCGGCTGATCGGGCAGCAGCGCGCCGTCGAGCGGCCGCGCCGCCGCCGGCGCCGTGACGCTCGGCGCCGCCGCCGCGGTCCGGACGTGCAGCCCGCCGCCGGCGAATTCCAGCAGGCCGTTGACCAAGCTGCGGTAGAGCGCGTCGCCGAGAAAATCGGCGCCGCGCCGGTTCGGGTGGGTCATGTCGCCGGCGCACATGGCCGGCTTGCTTGTGTACCAGCGGGCCATCGAGCCGCGGCCGCCCATCGCTTCGTAAGTGTTGTAAAACGCGCAGCCGGCCTGCAAAGCGGCGCGCCGCTGGGTCTCGATCAGCCGCGGAATGATCGGATTGGTCGTCAGTCGGCCATTGACGCGCGAGGCGCGATCCGCCGGCGAGACCACCAGGCACGACGCGGCCGGCAACGACGCGCGGATGCGCCGGAGCACGCCCAGGTAATCGGCTTCGACGACGCTCATCGGCCGGTCGGCGTCCTCGGATTCGTTGGTGCCGAAATTGAACACGACCAGGTCGGGCCGGCGCAGGCGAAGCTGCTCGGCCCAGAGGTTCGGATCGATGCGGTCCAGCGTGCGCGCCCGGCCGCCGTTGACGCCCAGGGTGTCGTAGACCACGCCCGGCGTGTCGCGTTCGAGCACGGCGCCGAAAAGGCGCACCGGGCCGTCGCCCAGGCATTGCAGGCGGAAACGGTGCGCGCCGTCCTTGACCTTGACGACGTACACGCCGCTTTTCACCGCCGGCCCCGCGGTTTTCACCTTCGCGTACGGCGCGCCGTCCACGCTCACGGCGAACGACCCGCCGCCGGGCCGCACCAGGTAGTGCGCCTCGAAGCGGCTGACCCGCCGCCCGACCTCGCCTTTCGGGCTCGTCGCGTACTCGACGAATTCGCCAGGCCCGGAGCCGTCGAACGCGTAGCCGGCGACGCCGTAAAGGCCGCCCTTGCTCTTGGGTTTCATGATTCCATCGACAGTCCACTCGTTGGACGTGTGATACAGGATGTCCCAGTGCTGGTACCACGGCCACGGCTTGCCCGCGAGCATGTAGCCGTGGCCGGCGTCGCCGAACCGCTCCTGCAGCCGCCGCCGCGCCTGGCCGGTGAGAAAATCGACGACCACGAGCGAATCGCCGAAGTGCATGATGCGCGTGATCGCGCCCGGCTCCTTGCGCGACGTGCGGGTCAGCGCCTCGAAAAACGAGCCCATCGCGCGGCCGGTCGGGTCTTCGATGCGGCGAAACGCGCCTTGCAAATCCTCGGCTTGCAGGTTGACGCCCAGCGCCGCGGCGGCCTGTTCGCGGGTGGCGCGCACTTCCGCCGCCGCGCTGCTTTTCTCGACCGTGACGTCCAACGCGCGCTCGGTCATCGACGAATTGTTCGAAAACCACGAGCCGCCCTGCGCCGGTTCGAAGCGCAGGCTGGCGAGCAGTTGCCGGGGGTCCGCCTTGAAGCCGCCGATTGCGCAGAACAGCAGAAACCACGCCAGCGCCTGCGCCGTTTTACCGGTCAGGACGGCTCGTGGCGTCGCCCCGGGCGACGAATGTTTCGGTGCGTTCACGCGGCTGCCTTCTCAGAACTGCGTGTAAATATACGGTTGCACGTCGCGGCTGGCGACGGCATATAATAGCGCCGCCGCCGCAAACAAAACGAGCCCCTGCACCGACGCCGGCAAGCGGCCGAAACCGTCGCGCACCCAGCTCTCCGCCCGCCGCGGCGCCCAATGCAGACCGTAGCCGACCGCCAGCGGCAGCAGCACCGGCCACGTCAGATTCGGCGCGCCGCCGATGAACGAAAACGCCACCCGCAACAGGTTGCAGCCGGCGCCCAGGTCATCGGCGCGGAAAAATATCCACGCGAAACAGACGAAATGGAACGTGACGAAGCCGGTCAGGAGCCGGCCGAGCGGCGTCGCCGCGTCGTCCCGCCCGAGCGCGCGCTGCGCCAGCCGCGTCACGCTCTGGCCGACCGCGTGGAGCGCGCCCCAGAACAGAAATTTCCACTCGGCGCCGTGCCACAGGCCGCAGAGCAGCATCGTCGCGCACAAATTGAAATAGGTGCGGGCGCCGCCGCGCCGGCTGCCGCCGAGCGGGATGTAGAGGTAGTCGCGGAACCAGGTCGACAGGCTGATGTGCCAGCGCCGCCAGAAATCGCGCAGGTTTGTGGCGCGATACGGCAGCGCGAAATTGTCGGGGATCTCGAAGCCGAGCAGCAGCGCCGAGCCGATCGCCACGTCGGAATAGCCGGAGAAGTCGCAGTAGATTTGCAGCGCGTAGCCGTAGATGGCCGCCAGCGCCTCCCAACTCGTATACATTTCGGGGATTGAAAACACGCGGTCGACCAGGCCCATGCCGAGCGCGTCGGCGATGACCACCTTCTTGAACAACCCGGCCATGATCAGCCACAGCGCGCGCGAGCCTTGGATGTCCGTCAGCGACGGCCGGCGCTCGAATTGCGGCAGCAGCTGCGCCGCGCGCGTGATCGGCCCCGCGGCGATCTGCGGAAAAAAGCCCACGTACAACAGGTATTCGTGGTAGCGGTGCGTCGGCGCCAGCGTGCCGCGGTAGATGTCGATGACGTACGACATCGACTTGAACGTGTAAAAGCTGATGCCGAGCGGCAGAATCAGACCGAGGCGCAGCCGCACCGGATCGAGTCCGAGCAGCGTCGTGAAATCCGACGCCGCGCCGAGCAAAAAATCGGCGTATTTGAACAACGCCAGAATGCCGAGGTTGGCCGTCAGGCTGACCGCCAGCAGGGCGCGCCGCCCGGCCGGCCGCCGCATCGACGGCAGCAGGCCGCCCACGAAAAAATCGAGCGAGCCCGTGAACCAGAGCAGGACGAGATAGTCGATCCGCCAGTTGGCGTAGAAAAAGATCGAGGCGGCGAGCAGCAACGCCATGCGGGCCAGGCGAATTCGCGCCAGACCCCAATAAACCAGAAAAACGGCGACTAAAAAGACGCCGTACTTGGCGCTGGTGAACAGCAAGGCGACCCCACAACCCGCGCGGAGTATAGCGCGGGGCGGGAAGCAAGCAAGACTGGCAGAAGCTGCGAATTACGAGTTACGAGTTTGGAGCGCAACTCGTCATTCGTAACTCGAAATTCGTAACCGGGCCGCCCGTAAGCTCTGGATCGTTTCGGCCGCGTTGCTGCGGATGGCCGGCGCGTCCAATATGCCGCGGACTTTGTTTTCCACGTGCGTCAGCCGGCTAACGAGCCCCCGCAACTGCGAAGCTTGCGTCTCGGCGGCGCACGGGAAGCGGATCTTGTTCATTTCGGCCGCCAGCTCCGCGAGGCTTTCGGTCAAACCGAGAGCAATCAGCAGGCAGCGATCAAAGCGAAGTTGCCGGCCGCGGTCCGTTTCATCGGCAGTCGCCATCGAATCTTCACCTTGTTGCCGCATCGTTTCCTGTTGCATTACTGCCCATCTCCTCTCTCCGCTTCGCGGCGGCTCAGCGCTCGACTGTCTGCCGCAAGGCCTCGTCAAGTTCGGCGTACGAAAAAGGCCGCGGGATGCAATTGATCTGCGGACGGTCCGGAAAAAGACGACGCACATCGCCCGCTTGGCCCGGGCCGTAAACGATGAGCGGCACGCCGGCGCCAAGGCGCGGCACGCTGGAAACGGCGCGTTCGGCGGCAATTTCTGCGGTTTTTCGGTCCAACAGGATCGCCGCGATTCGATCGGCGAACTCGCGGAACAGTTCCACCGCATTGGCGAGGTCCGCCGCCAGCAGCGAGGGCCAACCGAGGTTTTCCAAGATGGACCCCGCGACCACGCGCGAATACGGCTGATTGTCGACAACAAGCACGAAATTGCGCCCGCGCGCGTCGCCCCGTTCGGTTACGTCGCTCATGATGATGCCTTCCTTTCCGACCGCGCGTCGCCCGCCGGCGCGCGCGCTGGTTGATTTTCAAGGAGGTCGGGACGCACGACCAGGACCGGGCACCATCCGGACTGAATCACCCGATCGATGGTCGAATCGAACATGACGCGGTTCACGAAGCTGCGGTTGCGCAACGTCATTACGGCTACGTCCACATCGATCTTCCGCGCGTATTCGGCGATCCGGTCGCCGGCTTTGCCGACGAGCGCCGCGGTCTTAATTTCTCGGCCGTTCCAGTACGGCGGGATGAGCAGTGCGAGTCTTTTTTCCGTTTCGGCGAGATCGGCGGCATGGCGAACCGCGTGGAATAGGGTCAGTTCGGCGTTGTGTTCCATGGCCATCGCCGCCGCATACGGAAAGGATCGCTGCGCCGCGCCGGAAAGATCGGCGCAAAAGAGAATTCGCTGCACGCGCATCGCGTCGGGGGCGTCGGCCGACGCCCCCGCGCGACGCCCCCGCAGCACGGCCACGGGACAGCGGGCCTTTCGCAAAACCTTTTCCGCCGTCGACCCCAGGACCGGCCGTCCCGGATCGCGGCCGTGCGCTCCCATGATGATTTCGTCGACGGCGCGTCTCTCGGCGAAAAACAGGATGGCGCTCGCCGGCGAGCCGTCGCTCATGAAACACTCCGTCGCCGCGTCGTCGTCCGCGAACAATGCGGGCGAATTCCTGTTCGCCTGGAACTGCCGCGCCAACGCCTGCGCCGCGGCGCAGGCAGCGGCCGACGAATCGGAGAAATCCACCGGGCACAAAATTCGGCTCCTTCGTCTCATGCCAGCCCGCCTTTTGTTTCGTCACCAAATTTTTGCGCCTAACAACAGCAACGCCGTGCCCACCAAGAGACAGAAGAACCCCTCGTCGCGGGCGTCGGGATCCTCGGCTTCAAACACCGGTTTGCCGGAAATCATCAGAATCGCGCCGAAGAGGAACGCAAGCACGCCGAGGAATACGCTGATTACTCCGCCCCAACTCATTGCCGGACCTCCTCTTTTTCGAGTTCTCCGCGTGCGTCGCACGCGGCGGTTTGGACGCAATCTGACGCCTCGGTGAGGCGCCAGGTGGTGTGACTGAGCAGTCCGAGCATCTTGAGACAGTCGGCGATTCGTTGCCCGGGTTCGCTGCCCCACGCCGTGCATGCTTCGTTTTCCCAAACCAACTGGACGGCGATGTCGGTCGGCGCCGTGAGCCCGACGTAAACCTCCATGCTCGCCAATTCCGGATTTCCGGCGAGGGCCTGCCTGGCGCTGGTCAGGTAGGAAAGCGCGCCGTCTGCCACGGTAAGAGTTCGAACCTTGATCACTTCCAGCCATTTCATGGCCGCCGTCTCCTTTGAACGCCGCCGTCTTGAGGTGCGAAATATATGCCAAAATAAAAACATCGTGATTCCCATGGCTTGTAAATGCACGGGGCTTGTCACTGCAATATTTTGCAGTTGTGTCTTTATGTTTTTCTGCTAAATATTGCAGTTGTGGTCGCGTCAAGGAGCGGAAATATGGATGAGAGCGAATTCTTTCGCAAGTTCGCCGTGCGAATCTGCGGCAGTCTGGAAATCGAAAAAGCGTTGGCCAGCGCGTTGCTGTACGCTGGGGAAGCCATGCCGGTCGACGAGTTGGCTCTCGGTCATGTGGCGATCGAGCAGGGCGTCATCGAGTTCGTCGCGACCGCGCGCCGCGACGGGTGCGCGAAGATCTCGGTCAAGGCCGCTATACCGGCCAGGCTGAGAAAAGAGCTTTCCAGCTCCCATGCCCCCGAGCTTCGCGTGATCGACGATTCCCGCCGGTCGATGATGGATTCGCTCGTCAAGGCTCTGGGGTGGCCCCCGTCATCGCTGCTGATCAACGCGCTCACCGTCGGCGGCGTGCGAATCGGTTTTATGGTCGCCCGCGCCTCCGGCTCGGACAGGTTCTTCGCGGAGCACGCCCGGCTTTGGGCCTGCACCACCGAGCCCGCGGCCGTTGCGTTGTCGAACTATCTCACTCATCGCGAATTGATGGAGCTGAAGAACCGGCTCGCCGACGACAATCGCTTTCTCAAAGACGAACTCCGGGTCATCGCCGGAACCTAGATCGTCGGCGCGGAGTTCGGGTTGAGGGACGTGATGGCGAAGGTCCAGCACGTCGCGCCGCTGATTTCGCCGGTGCTGCTGCAAGGCGAAACGGGCACGGGCAAAGAAGTCATCGCCAACGCCATCCATAGTCTTTCGCCGCGCAACGGCGGCCCCTTCGTCAAGGTCAATTGCGGCGCCATTCCCGACACGCTGATCGACAGCGAATTGTTCGGTCACGAGAAGGGCGCCTTCACGGGGGCGCTCAGCCGGAAAATCGGCCGCTTCGAGCGCGCCAACGGCGGCACGATTTTCCTTGACGAAATCGGCGAACTGCCCTTGCCAGCGCAGGTGCGGTTGTTGCGCGTACTGCAAGAGAACGAAATCGAGCGCGTCGGCGGCACGCAGACGGTCAAAATCGATATTCGCGTCATTTCGGGGACGCATCGCAACATCGACCGGATGGTGCAGGAAGGCCAATTCCGCGACGACCTGTATTATCGCCTCAAAGTGTTTCCGATCTATTTGCCCCCGTTGCGCGAGCGAAAACCGGATATTCCGGCGCTCGTGCATCACATTTTGCGAAAGAAGGCCCAGACCCTGGGCTTTCGTCGAACGGCCACGCTCGCGCCGGGCGCGATGGAACGCCTCTTGGCCTATCCGTGGCCCGGCAATATTCGCGAACTGGAAAACGTCATCGAGCGCGCCATGATCTTGGCCGACGGGAAGCCGCTGGAGTTCCTCGATCTGACGGGGCAGAACACGACGTTCGCTGCGCCGTGCGCAACGCCGGCCGACCTCGCTTCGCCGAATTCGCTGGCCGATGTGATGAAAGCTCACATCGAGGAGGTTCTCGCCGCGTGCAACGGGCGCGTCGAGGGGCCGACCGGCGCGGCCAAGGCGCTCGGGCTCAATCCCTCGACGCTCCGCTTCCGCATGCGGTCGCTCGGCATCCCCTACGGCCGCAAAGCCAAGGCGCGAAACGCCGGGTGATTCCGGGTCGCGCCCGAAACGTCAAATTCGCGCCTCTTCTCGCGGCTCATCCGCATCGAATTTCGCCCGGCCCTCGGCAGCGGCATCCCAGGCGTTCCGCAGACTCCAGATGAAATGGTCGACCATGCCGAATTTCGCCAAATCCCGCGTGAGTTGCTGCCCCGGCGCGCTGCCTCCGCTCAATACCGGATCGACGCTTTTCCAGAAGAGATGAATCGCGGCTTCGAACGGCGAGGTGAGCCCGCAATAGATCGCCGCGCCGTCCAGATCCGGGATGTTGGAGAGCTTTTCTTTGGCCGCGTTCATGTGGGACAACGCGATGTTGACGCTGTGCACCGACTGAAACGTCCGTACTCTGATTACTTCCAGCCACATCATGGCGTTCGCCTCCTTTCAAATCCGAGAAAAGGAAATGCGAATTTCGTGCCGCGGTAAAAACCATGCAGTTACGGACGGTTGGGAAATTCACTCTGGCGAATCTGCAAAATCCTGCAGATTCTTCTACGGCATTTCACAGCCGCGGCGACGACGGCGCATGTCTTTGCGAAATCTCTCTCAGCCTTTCAGCCTTCGGCGCCGGCGCTTGACGCGGCCGGCGCATGCTCCATCGCGGCGCGAATTTTCTTCGGATACCACCCGGTGAAGCGGAACGCGGCCATGAACGCCGCGACGATCGCGGTGATGCTGATCCACTTCGGCACGTGCGGCAGGTAAATCATCACGATGTCGGCGAGCGTCATGACGGCGAAGGCCGCCGCCCACACTACCGTGATGATGTAGTTGCTGCGGATGAACGACGGTTGCGTCCATACTTCCTTCGGCTCCGACTCCCGGGCGTATTGCAGCGTGAAGGGCTGGCGAATGGCCATGGAAACCAACACGATCATCAGCAGGCCGGCGTCCACGCAAAGCCGCACAACCACGATCGACAGCCGCGGCCCGGCGATTACGGCGTACGCCGTCAACCCGGCGAACAGAATCAGCGTCCCAGCTTCCAGCACCTTGACCGCCTTGTGCTGGCGGATGGAGGCGTAGCCGACCATCACGCCGGAGACAAAGGCGCCGGACGCCAGACCGACGGTCATCGCGACAAACTGCGCCACGATCGCAAACGCGATGAACGGTGCGAAGGCCAAAAAGATTGCCATAAATTCCTCGCTTTCTTACTTGGTGTCCTTGAACGCCGGTTTGGGCGTCCGGTCTTCTTCCCAATCGACTTTCTTCACCTTGTCCATGAACGACGTGCGGCCCGTGAACGACTTGGTCTTGCCGTGCTGCCACAGGTCGTACTCGGGATTCGCGTATTTCGCCCAAAACGCCGTCACTTTCTGATCGAGTTCGCGCTCGACGTCCTTGTAATCCGGATCCCCGTGTATGTCGTTGTTTTGGTCCGGGTCTTTTTCAATGTCGAACAAGGCGGGCGCCCCGAACCGCGGCATGCGTTTCCAGTACGCGAACTTGCGCGTGCGAACGCCGCGCGATTCCTCCTGCTCGAAGAACACGTCTTCGCCCCAATTCGCCAGCGTCTCGCCGCGAATATGGCGGGCGTAGCTGCGGCCCGGCGTGTTGGCGATCGGCACTTTGCCGAAGCCCGCGTAGTCCAGCACCGTGGGCAGGAAATCGTATTGCCCGATCATCAAATCGCTCACGCGGCCGGCCGGGATGACGCCCGGTTGCCGCAGGATGTACGGCACGTTCATCAGGCAATCGTAAAGCATCGAGGGCACGAGGAAGTTCGTGTGCCCGTACAGGCCGTGCTGGCCGTAGAAATTTGCCTGATCGGTCGAGAAAATGACCAGCGTGTCTTCCTCCAGGCCGCGCGCCTTGAGCGCTTCCATGACGATGCCGAGGCCATAGTCGACCATCGCGTTTTGCGACGCGCTGTTCGCCATCGATTCGGGGTCCTGGTGCATGCGCAGGCAGTCGTAAAACAAGTGCAAATTGAAATCGTTCGGGTTGTCGGGCCCGTAGATTTCGCGGATCAGCAGTTCGCTGAAGCGCGTGCGCGGCCAGGCCTTCCATTGCTTGTTCAGGTACTCCTTGTAAAACGGATTCGGGTCGGGGCCGAGGTTCGTCGGCGGCAGCAGGTACGGGCCGTCGAAATTCAGTTGCAGATAAAACGGCTTTTTGTCGTTGTAGTGCATGAGAAAATCGGCGCCGCGCTCGGCGAAATGCTCCACGATGTGCTTGCCGTCGAGCTTGTATTCTTTGCCGTTGTCGATGATCGTGTTGTGCCAGAAACTCAGCGTGTGGCCGTACGGAAAACTGACCCAATAATGGAAACCGGGCATCGCGTGCCGCGGCTGGCCCATGTGATATTTGCCGATCATCGCCGTGTGATAGCCGCGGTTGGCGAGCGTGACCGGCAGCGTGCGAAATTCCTGCACGGCGCACCAATCGGCCGGCCAATGCTCCAGGGCGCTGTCGGCGATCCAGTCGTGGATGCCGTGCTGCGATGGGATCAGCCCGGTCATCAGCGTTGCGCGCGTCGGCGAGCACAGGCCGTTGCAGGCGAAGGCTTCCGTGAACCGCGTGCCCTCTTCCGCCAGGCGATCGATGTGCGGCGTCTTGATGTCCGGACTGCCGTAACAGCCGATCATCGAGGTGGGCTGATTGTCCGTGAGCACGAACAGAATGTTCGGCGGTTTGCGCTTGGGCGTCGCGCCGAACACCAGCGACGGCGCGAGCGCCGCGGCCCCGACCGCCGCCGCCCCGGCTTGGATGAATTCCCTGCGGGTGACGCCGCCGGGCTCCGTGGTCGTCGTCGCGGGCATGCTCGTTTCATCGGATTTGTTGGACATTTGCCGCCTCCGTCATGTTCATAATTGTCGAAACCGGCCGCCGATTGCGAAGCAAGCCCACCATCGCTTTCATGGGGCCGGCCGTGTGCCGCAAAAATTTTTTCGTTCCGGCGCAAAGATAATTCAGGCCCGGCTCGCCGGCGGCCGAGCTGCCGAAACGATGTTTCAAACAACCGCCGCGGCAGGCGAACAGCATATCGCAATTCTTGCACGCCGCGGGGAGCGACGTTTCTTTGCCCGCGCCGAACGCCCGTTGTTTTTCGGACTCGACCATGGCGCGCAAGTCATCGGTGAGCACGTTGCCCAGGCGATATTCGGGATACATAAAATGATCGCACGAGTAAACGTCGCCGTTGTGCTCGACGATCAAGGCCCGGCCGCAACGCGCGGCGAAGGTGCAAGCCGTTTGCGGCGCGCCCGCCCAGGCCGCCAGGGTCCATTCGAAGTTCATCACGAAGATGCGCCCGACGTCCTGCCGCACCCATTCGTCGAAAACCCCGCAGAGGAAATCGCCGTAGCCGTCGGGATCGACCGACCAGGGCGTCGGCGCCGCGTTTTCGGCCGCGTCGGGTCCGGCGAGCGCCGCGCCGTCGTGATCCGCCATTCGTTCCACCACCGGAATGAACTGCACGAACGTAACGCCCTGGCGCCTGAAAAAGCGATAAACCTCTTGAGGCTTCTGCGCCGATTTCCGGTTGATGCAAGCCAGGATATTGAATTCGACTTTGCGCTTTTTCAACACGTCGAGCGCGCGCATCGCCAGCGCAAACGTCGGCGCGCCGTGGGGGCCGCGGCGGCAGGGATCGTGGATTTCTTCCGGGCCGTCGAGGCTGAGCCCCACGAGAAATTTTTCCCGCGCGAGAAACCGGCCCCATTCGTCGTCGAGCAGGACGCCGTTGGTCTGCAACGTGTTGCCGATATTCTTGCCCGCCGCATATTTTTTCTGAAATGAGACGGCTTTGCGATAGAAATCCAAACCCATGAGCGTCGGCTCGCCGCCCTGCCACGAAAATATCACCTCCGGCGCATCGTTGGCCTGGATGTACTGCCGCGTGCAGGCTTCCAGCACCTCGTCCGTCATGCGAAAGCTGGTTTTCTCGGGGAAAAAGCGCTCCTTTTCGAGGTAAAAGCAGTATGTACAGCGTAAGTTGCAGCGCGGGCCGGCAGGCTTGGCCATGAGATGAAAACAGACCGCAGTTTCACGCATGAGTGGAGCGTACCAGCGGCCCGCGTGGACGTCAATCGTTGTTGCCGCCGATGGCGGCGGCGGCAGCCTGTCGCTCAGATTCATGGGAATTACGGGGCTTTTGGGATATTCCAAGCCGGATAAGCCGTGAAGCTAATGTGCTCGAACGACCGAGGGCTGCGCGATCTCCCGGCCTCTCAGCCTTTCGGTCTCCCAGCCTCTCTCTTCATTGCTGCCGCAACCAGCGGCGCAAGCGCCTCGGCGATGACCTGGTGGCCGCAGGCGTTGGGATGCGTGAGGTCCGTCGAGAACCAAAGCCAGCCGTTCTTGCTGCGGTCGAGCGTCGCGGCGCCGAGTTCTTGCAGCAGCGGGCTGCGGCAGGAGGCGTAGGCCGGATCGGTCTTGATCGCCTCGACCTTGGAAAAGAGCAGCGGCAACGTGTTGATCGCGGGCACGCCCACTTCGCGGGCGACGGCGAGCACGGCCTGGCGGTATTGGTCGTCGACGCTGCCGATGTTCACCAAGACGACGCCTACGCCGTGCGCGCGCGCCTCGTCGACGAACACGCGCAAATTTTCGCTGAAGCGCTCGGGCGGCACGCGGCGGATCGCCTCGAACGCCTTCGACGGATCGTCGGGCGGGCCAGTTTTTTGGGGCTGCCGGCGCGCGGGGCCGACCAGGCCGATTTCGCGGCGACGGTCGGCCAGGTGCTCGGCGGTCTCGGGCGCAAGGCCGGGCATCAACTCCGAATCGGTCGGGGTCTTGCCGGCCCGATCCACCGGCGCGGCGCTTTCGTCGTTGTGGCCGAAGGCGACGATCAGCAGATCCGGCTGCTGCGCCCACACCTCGGGCAGCGACAACAGCCCCTGCTGCGTCGAGTAGCCGGGCGTGCCGAGGTTCAGCACTTCCATCGGCCGGTCGCTAGCGGCCAGCGCGCGCTCGAGGACCTTCGGCCACGTTTCGTCGGCCGCGACATCCCAGCCGAACGTCGAACTGTCGCCGAGCGCGACGATCCGCGGCCCGGTCTTCGGCCCGAACGGCCGGTCGCGATAGCCCTGCGGGTTGATGCGCGCGGTCCATTTCGCGCCGCTGCGCCGCCACGATTCGGCGAATTCGCCGTACAGCCCCACCGGCACGATTTTCTGCGCGTTGGGCTTCAAGACATGCCCGCGCGTCGGGTGCGGCGCCGTCAGCGCCGCGTACACGTCCGCCGTGGGGCTGCGCAGCCAGGCGCGCACAACGTTGCGCCCGCCGAACAGCGCGACGGCCACGAGCAGGAGCGCGAAAAAGATGATGCGTCGCGACGTCACGTCACACCTCGCCCAAAGCTTCTTCGTACAGGTTGCCCGCGCCGTGCGCAACGCCGGCCTCGTCGAGCGCGCGCGCCAGCCGCCGCAGGCGATCGACGCGGATTTCGTACGTGTTGGTCCCGTCCGCCGTATGCCACTGCCGCCAATGCTCGGGCGCGGGCAGCACGATGCCGAACGCGGCGGGGTCCTTTTCCAGCGGACATTGCGCGACGACGATGCAGGTCGACAGCGCGCCGACGCGGTCGATCAGGTTCGCGTGCCGCCGCACGAATTCGCAGGTCTCGGCGAACGTCGCCTCGGTCTCGCCGGGGAAGCCGACGATCAGGTTGACCAGCGTCGCCAGGCCCGCCGCCTTCGCGCGCCGCAGCGCCTCGGCCGCCGTCGCCGCGTCGAAGCGTTTGCCCATGCGCGCGAGCACATCATCGGAAAAGCTCTCGATGCCGAACGACAGGCTGACGCAGCCGGCGCGTTTGAGCAGGACGAAATCGTCGGCCGTCATTTCGCGCCGCGCCAGGCACTGGCCGGTCCAGGCGAAGCGCTCTTCGGCGGCGATCGCCAGTTCGCAGAAGCGCCGCAGCCGCGCGAGATCGGCGTTGATCAGCAGGTCGTTAAACGAGAAGGCGAAGGCGCCGTGATTTTTTTTCATGGCGCGCACGATCGCCAGCAACCGCTCGGGCGACAGTGCGCGGTAGCCGGGCGAAATTTGGTGGTCGTTGCAGAAACGGCATTGATTGACGCAGCCGCGGCCGAATTGCAGCGGAAATTGGTTGGTCGCGTAGAGGTGCAAGGGCAGGCCCGCGAAATCCGGCGGCGGCAGCGCGTCGAGATCGCGGATCGCCTCCGGGGGCGGCGCGACGGCCCAGCGCCCGTTGTCGCGGCCGACGACGCCCGGCAGTTCGGGCGTTCGCCCGCCGTCGATCAGCGCGCGCAAGAGCCGCGGCAGCGCGGCCTCGCCCTCGCCGCGAATGCAGATATCGGCGACCGGCCCGATCCGCGCGCGGTCGGCGTCCCAATGCACGCCGGGCCCGCCGAGGATGACGGTCGTCCGCGGCAGAAGTTTCTTCACGCGCTCGGCAAGCTGCGCGGCGAGCGGCAGGTTCGATTCGTTCGTCGAAAAGCCGATCGCCCGCGGCCGCAGCCGGCGCACGTCGGCGAGAAAGGCTTTGATCTGCGGCGTAAAGAACGCGACGATCTCCGCGAGGCGCCCGTCAGTCGCCCAATATTTCAGTCGTTCGGGGTCCCAATACGACGCGAGGTGCTCGCCGCAGTCCGCGCGCCACTCGACGTTCAAGTCGCGCACGACGGTACGCAGGCCTTGCGCCCGCAGGCTGCCGGCGAGCATCGCCAGGCCGAGCGGCGGAAAATCCACGCCCCACGGCGGCGGAAGCGCGAGCAGGATATCGGGCCGCTCGCCCTCGGCGACGGTCGTCTCGTCGCCGGCGACCGCGACCTCGGGCAGCGCGCCGCGTTTTTCGTCGTATAGGTTCACCGTGTGCACATCGTGCTCGCGGCCGGCCAGCAGCGTCGTCAACGCGAGCACGCGCTGGCGCCGCGCCTCGAAGGTGTTGCCGTCGTCGGTATGCCACTTCATCGAGCCTTCGCGATCGGGGAAGCGGATGCCGAAATCCTCGCGCTTTTCGAACAGCCGGCTGCCCAGATTGATCAGGCACGGCGTGATCGAGGCCACGTTGTCGATGATATCGCCGTGGTCGCGGATGAAATCGTAGGTCTCGCGAAATTCCTCTTCCGTCTCGCCCAAAAAGCCGACAATAATATTGATATTCGCCTGAATCCCGGCGTTGTGGCAGGCCGTGATCACCGCCGCGGCTTCCTGGCCCGTGTACGGCTTGTTCATCCCCTTCAGCACTTTGTCCGAAAACGATTCGACGCCGAAGACGAAACTTTCGCAGCCCGCCGCCGCCAGCTTCGCGAACAACTCGGGGGTCATTTCCTTGCGGATGACGCCTTGCCCGCCCCAGCGCAATTCGCGCCCGCCGGCGATCAGCAGGTCGCACAGCTTTTCGAGCTCGGAGATGCTGCCGTTGATCAGCACGTCGTGGAACGTGAAGCGTTTGCGATTGCGGTCCGCGTGCCAGTTCATTTCCGTGGCGACCGACTCGGCCGGCCGGCGGCGATATTTCTGATACAGATGATGATCGTTGCAGAACGAGCAGCGGCGGATGCAGCCTCGGCTGCCCAGGATCGGCACGCCGTCCGCCGCGTATTCTTCCAGGTTGAAATCTTCGAGCCGCGGCCAATCGACCTCTTCCAGATTCTCGAGGATTTTGCGCGACAGGGCGTCGTAGTCGAATGGCTCCGCAATTCGCACAACGCCCTCGATTGTCGGCGTTTCTCCCGCCAACAATCCGCGGCACAGCGCGGCGGCCGGCTTCTCGCCTTCGCCGAGCACGAGGTAATCGCACTCGTCGGTTGTCAGCGAAACGATATCATAACTATTGGTGATGCCCGGACCGCCGAAGACGATCGGGCGGTCCGGCCGCAGGGCCTTGAGTTGGCGGGCGAGCGCGCGCGTGAACGAGAAATTGCCCGTGTTCACCGAAAAGCCGAGGATGCGCGCCGGGTGCGCGGCGATCTGGCCGACGTAATGGTGGAACAGATCCCACAGCGCGGCGAGCGTGTCCTCGAACAGGTCCGGCTCGGTCCAGCGCTTGTACGCCTCCATGCGCCACAGGTTGCGGTCGGGCGCGCGGTTGTAAAATTTGACGTTCAGGTCGAGGCACTGCGTGGCGATGCCCTGCGCCTGCAGATAGCTCTGCACGTAAGCGATGCCGAGCGGCGGCGCGTCAACGCCCCACACCGGCGCCATCACCAGCAGCGCATCCACGTCGCGGCGCTCGATCGCCTCGTAGCGCGGCAGGCCCTTGCGCGGATCGACGCTGGGAGCGCCGACGCCCCCGTCGGCGTCGGAAACCGTCGGCGACGGCGGTCCGAGATCTGCCGCGCGTTCGTGCAGGTTGCTCACGCGGGCCGGCAGTCCGAGTTCGTCCAAAACTTCGAGCAGGCGGCGGGCGCGAATCTGCCGCACGGCCGGCGTGTTCTTGCCGTGGACCCAGCCGGTGTCGGGCGCGCCGCTGGTCGGCACGGCGATGTTGAACGTGTCGCGGTGCTTTTCGAGCGGGCTGTCCAGCAGCATCAGGCACGTGTTGACGCTGTTTACGCCGTCGATGGTCGCCCGGCAGCGGCGGACGAAATCGAGCGTTTCCGCGAAATCCTCGTCGGTTTCGTTGGGGAAGCCGACGACGAAGTTGACCATCGTCAGGATGCCCGCGCCATGAATTTGCGCCAGCGCCTTTTCGATGTCGGCGACGCGAAAACCCTTGGCCATGCGGCGCAGCACGTTGTCCGAGCCGGCCTCGACGCCGAGGTTGAGCGTCCTGCAGCCGGCGCGCTTCATTTTCGCGAGCAGGCGGTCGGACATGTCGCCGCGCGGCGCCGCCAGCGCCAGCCATTCGAGATCGGCGCCGGATTCGATCAGCGCGTCGCACATTTCTTCGAGCGCGGCGAGGTCGCCGTTGATCAGTTGGTCGTTGAAGCGAAAGCGCCGCACGCCGTGCAGCTTTTGGTGGCGCAACATTTCCGCCGCGACCTGCCGTCCCGGGCGCTGGCGCAGCGGCCCCATCGCCTCGTGGTCGTTGCAAAACGCGCAGTGGCCGGTGCAGCCGCGGCTGGCGAGCAGCGGCAATTCGTCGGAGCGGTACGCCGCCAGATCGAAAAACGAATAGTCGGGCGGCGCGAGGGCGCCCGGGTCGGGCTCGCGCACCGCGCGCGGCGAGCCGCCCAGGTGCGGGCCGGCGAAGTAATCGACAAACGGCAACTGCCGCGGGTCGCCGCCGCGTTCGATGGCCCGCGCCAGGTCGGCGAAGGCGCGCTCGCCCTCGCCATCGACGAACCAATCGACGCTGTCCGGCGGAAAGAGCCGCCGCGCCTTCGGCGAATCGACGCCGCGGCCGCCGATGACGATGGTGCGCCGCGGGTCCGCCGCTTTGATGCGCTTGCAGACCTCGATCGTGAACGCGCGGTTCGGCGAATAGACCGAGAAGCCGATGATCGGCCGGCCCGCGGCCAACAGTTGGTCCGCCGCCTGCTGAATGAACGGCTCGAGGTGCGGGCGCAGCCGCCGCCAATCGGCCAGGTCGGTCCAGTGGCGGAAACTGTCTTCCTCCCAAAAACGTCGCAATTCCGGCGGGCAGCGGCGATAAATTGCGATATTGAAATCGAAGACGGCGGGCGTCAGGCCGGCGGCGGCCAGGTTCGCCGCGAGGCTGGCGACGCTGTACGGCGGCATGTCGATGCCCCAGACAGGGCAGATCGCCAGCGCAATCAGGCCGGCCGGGGCCGGCGGGGCCGGGGCGCCGAGCGCGCGTTCGGTTTTCGCGGTGAGCCGCCGCAGGCCTTCGCGCACGGCGGCGACGCGCCGTTCGAGCCCGGCCAAGCGCTCGTCGGGCGCGGGTTCTTCGCCGATTTCGTCGCGATTCGAAAACTCGACGGGCACGCCCAGTTCGCGCAGCCGTTCGACGAGGCGCGTGCAACGCGCCGCGCGCACCGCGGCGGTCAGTTCGCCGGCGCGCCAATTCTTTTCCCAGCCGGCGTGCGTGCGATCGGGCGGCGCGACGCCGAATTTTTCGGGCGCGTCGTCGAGTTCCGCGCCCGGCAGCAGCAGCACGCTGTTGACGCTGCGCACGAGCTTGACGATCGGCGCCAGCTCTTCGACGAGTCGAAGTGTTTGTGCGAAGTCGTCGTCGGTTTCGCCGGGAAAGCCAGCAACCAGATAGAGCACGACTTCGATGCCGGCCGCGTGCGCGTCGCGGCACATTTGCGCGGCCGTTGCGGCGGCGTAACGTTTTTTCATTGCCGCCAGCACGCGGTCGGAGCCCGATTCGACGCCGAACTCCAAGCGATAGCAGCCGGCCGCGGCCATTTTCGCGAACTGCGCGGCGGTCAGCGGATGATTCGGACTGGCGCCGGCGGCCCAACGCAATTTCCAGCGGCGTTCGACGATGCCGTCGCAGATTTGCTCCAGGATTTCCGGCCGGCCGTTGACGATCGGGTCGGCCAGGCCGAGCCATTCCACGCCATGCCGCTCGCGCAAAACGGCCAGTTCCGCCAGCACGGTTTCTGCCGGTTTCGCGCGGTAGCGCCGCCATTGGCTTCGCACGTTGCAGAATGCGCAGCCGCCGGTGCAGCCGCGCGACCATTCGACGAACAGCGCCGGATCGCGATAACGCGTCAGGTCGAACGGCCGATAATCGGGCGGCGGCAGCGTCGCCGGAACGAGCGGCTCGGGCGGCTCGCCCGCAACCCACGCGCCGCTTTCGTCGCGAACGACGGTTCCCGCCAACCCGATAAGGCTTTCGCCACGACGCCGGCGGGCGAGAATTTCGACAAGCGTCTGCTCGCCCTCGCCGACGACAAACGTGCGCACGGCGCCGCCGCACTGGCGGAAGAAGCGTTCGTGCGCGTCGGGCGTCGCGGCGCCGGGTCCGCCGGCCAGCAGCAACTTATTGGGCGCGAGCCGCGCGACCTCGCGCGCCAGGATCGCGGCGGCGGCCTCTTTTAATGTGGCCAAACTGAAGCCGACGACCGGCGCCGGATGCGCGGCAATGCGGCCTGCGGCGTCGCGCAACGCGGCGCCGAACAAGCGCTCGACCTCCGCCGCGTTTTCCCAGACGCGCCCCGCTTCCCATTCCCAAAGTTTTTTCTGGTCGGACGGCGCGGCGTGATAAAGGTCGATGTTGACGTCTTGCACGTCGATCGCGAAACCGGCGCGCTCGGCCCAGGCCTTCAGCGCGGCGAGGCCAAGCGGAGGGGCGGTCGGCAGCCACGGCGGCGGCTGCACGAGCAGCGCGTCGGGCTCCTGCTTGGCGTTGACGAAAACCTCGTCGCCGGGCGCGATCGCGTCTTCGCAATGCGCGCACAGGTCGTCGGGCGGCAGGGCCCGGCCGTCCATGCGTTCCAGAAATTTGCGCCGCGCCGGGCCGCGCCAAACCGCGAGCAAGCCGGCGTCGCGCACGTTGCCCCACGCGCCTTTGCGCCGGTAATCCATGCAGCAGGGGACGACCGTGCCGTCGAACAGCACGTGCGCCATTTCGTACGCCCAGACCGTGCGGCAGCCGTGCATCGCGGTTTTCCGCACGGGCGGTTTGTCGAAGACTGCGACGTTGCCGGCGCGGCTGATGTAGCCGTCAACAAGGTCGAGGCGCGTTACGCCGACGCCGCGCCAGTAGTCGGCGATTTCGCGCCATTCCTCGTCGCCGACGTGCGGCCGAACGCGCGTAGCATTGATCATCGCCGCCTGCGGCCCGAAGCGGCGCAGCATTTTTTCCACGTGCCGCGTCACCTGCGCGCGCACGCGGTCGAAATCGCCGCGGCCGGTGATCGCGCGGTACGTTTCGGCGCGCGCGGCGTGCAGCGAAAAGCCCATCCAGGTCAGGCCGGCGTCGAGCAGGCGCTCGCTCAATTCGTCGGTGAGCGCGGCGCCGTTGGAGACGAGGTACAGCTCGGCCTGCGGCAGCGCGGCCCGCGCGGCGCGGACGCGTTCGACAATTTTCGGATCGAGCAGCGGCTCGTTCATCAGATACAGCATGACGCGCCGCAGCCCCGGAAACGCGGCGATTTCGGCGAGCAGCGCGGCGAAGGTCGCATTGTCCATGTCGCCCTGCGGCAGCTCGCGGCGGATCAGCGGCTGCGGGCACATGACGCACGCCGAGTTGCAGCGGCTGGTGGTCTGAATCATCACCGCGCGCGGATAGGCCAGCGTCGCGAGCGCCTCGCGCGGGTTCATGCGGCCTCCGCCGTCGCCAGGAACGGGCCGATCGCCAGGTGGCGGAAGCCCGCGGCGCGGAACGCGCGGATCGCGTCGGCGGGCGACATCACGATCGGCTCTTCGTGCATGTTGAAGCTGGTGTTGAGCAAGATCGGCGCGCCCGCGCGGCGCTCGAACGCGGCGAGGATCGCGTGTTCGTCGGGGCAATCGGCGCGGCGAACGACCTGCGGCCGCGCGGTGCCGTCGACGTGCACGCAGCCGGGCGCGAGCCGTTTCATTTTCGGCGTGCAGGCGAAACACATCGTCATGAACCGCGCCGCGTCGCGTGCGCCGTCGAGGCCGACGAACAGTTGCTCGGCCGCTTCTTCCGCGACGGCCGGCGCAAACGGCATGAACTCCGAGCGCCCGAGCCGCTTGTTGAGCCAGTCGTTGGCGCTCGGGTCGTCGGGCCGGTAGTAAATCGACCGATGGCCGAGCGCGCGCGGGCCGTATTCCATCGCGCCGGTGAAGCGCGGCACGGCCTCGCCGGCGGCCAGCAAATCGGCCACGGCCTCGGCGATGTCGGCCGGCCGCTCGTGGCGCAGGCCCGCGGCGGCAAGTTCGGCGCGGATCGTTTCGTCATCGTAGGCCGCGCCGAGATAAACAGACGGCAGCGGCGCCGGCGGCCTGCCCGCCAACCCGAGCGCCGCGCCCGCCGCCAAACCGCCGTCGCTCATGTGCGGAAAAACGCTGACCGCCGCGACGCCCGGCGTTTCGCGAATGCGCTGGTTGAGTTTGACGTTCTCGAAAATGCCGCCGGCCAGCGCGACCTGCGGCACGCCCGTTTGCGCAACCCAGTAGGCGACAAACGCCGTCATCGCCTCGTCGAGCGCGCGCTGGCAGCCGGCAGCCACATCGTACATGCACTCCGCCCACAGGTGGCGGTGCCACCCCAACCGCGGATGATGCTTCAGCGGGCAGCCCAGCGTCGAAAAGCCCGGGGCGACGAAACGAAGCTGCTTGCGGAACTGCGGCGCCAGGCGCTCCGCGTCGCCGTACGCGGCGAGGCCCGTGACCTTCCCCTCGTGCTGCAGCGGCGTGAAACCGAGCATTGCGGTGACGCGGCTGTAATACGGATTCAGCGCCGCAAGCCCCGATTGCGCGAACACGCGCTCGACGCGGCCGTCCGGGCGGCCGACGCTGACCGTCGCCGTGACGCCGTCGCCCATCGCATCGGCGGTGACGATCGTCGCGCGCTCGAACGGCCCGCAACGAAACGCCGCCTCGGCGTGCGCCTGATGGTGCTCGCACATGTCCACCGGGCAGCGAAAGCCCAATTCTCGCAGGCGCGTTTCGACCAGGCGTCGCGAAAGCCAACGGTCGAGCCGATATGGCCAGCCCAGCCGGCGCGCGGCGACTTGATAATAAATGTAGAGATTGAACAGCAACCCGAATTGTCCCGAACCGGCCTTGGCGCGGCGGTGAAATTCCGGCGCGCGGCGCAAAAAATAGCTCGGGGTGATTTCGCCGGCGACGACGACGCGGTCGATTTCGGCCGGCGCGAGGCCGCCGAGCCGCAACGTCTCGGCGATGGCGCGCGCGGGAAAGCCCGCGGCGTTCTTTTCGCGAACGATCCGCTCTTCGTTGACCGCAGCGACGAGTCGGCCGTCAATGACCAACGCCGCGCCCGCGTTGTGATTGTCGCTGACGCCCAGAACCCTCATTGGCGAAAATGTACCTTGTCGGGGCGCCGGCGTCCAGCGATGCGAGATTTTAAGGAGACGGCGAAGAGAGAATCTCACGCGGAGAACGCGGAGTCGCGGAGAATATCTGACGGAGCGCCATTTCAGGAGCGATTCGGGGCCAACGACGCTGGTTTCGCGATCGCAAGCCAGCCACGATCTTGCACTGCGGCTCGCGACGCGGCATTCTGGCGCCGAAGAAAACAACCGATTGATCTTCCGAGTGGCTGTGGTCCGAGGCGTCGCGGAAGGTCTGCCGAGCGCTGCGGATCACGATGACGGAGGGGTGCGATGGCGACACGGATCACGATGCTGACAGTGAAAAACTTTCGCAGCTTAACGGAAGTGACCGTTGAACTGTCGCCACTAAATGTTCTGAACGGACCAAACGGCTCAGCGCCCGTCACGCCTACCTCATCTGCGGCGTCCGTCAGAGTGGAATCCGAATCGGCCCTCTCGGGCCGCATCCGCGCTGGCTTAAGCGTGCCTGTTCGGGCGCGACCCCTCCCCAACCTGCCTGCGCCACGGCTGCGGCGGGCGGGCGTCCCCTCGGCGGGAACCGATGTCTCCCGGGTGGGGTCTGCGCGGACGAAAACGATTTCTACCGGAAGAACTCCGCTACGTTTTCCGGCGAGGCCCACGCCGTAAAGGCGTCGAGGTCGGGAAAAACGAGCCGCGAGTAAAGGCGAATGACCCAATTCAGCCGCATCGGCGAGATGGTGATGATCGGAATCTCCGCTTGCCGCGCGATTTCCATCTCGACGGCCGTGCCGAGCGACGCAACAGGCAGATAGGCGATCATCCCCCGGCTCTGGCGGACCAATTCCAGGTGGCCGAAAAACACGCGCCGCGCGTCGTCATCGTCGTAAAGCACCGACGAGCGATGCTCTTCCACGGGGCAAAAAACCCGCAATCCGGGAACCTGGCGCGCGAGGATATTCTTGATATGCTCGCGGTAATCCTGCGAATGGACCGATTGCTCCTGGATCGAGCCCTGGATCACGCCGCCGAGGAAGAAATCGTAGAGCTTCGTCATCGCCACGCACCGGCCGCACGGGAAGGAAAAAGGAAAAAGGAAAAAGGAAAAAGTGCGGCCCACACGTCAACAAAGATGCGTCTCCCGTGCGAGTACGAGTTGTTCATAAAGGAAAAAGGCAAAAGTGCGGCCCACACGTCAACAAAGAGACGGCCCGTGCCTGTAAACGAGTTGTTCATGGACGTTTGCCCGCCTCCGAGAACGAAATATGGCGAATCACTGGATTCGTTTCGCCGAGACGATCGCCGCCGCCAGAATGTGAACGATTTCTTCGCATTCCCGAACGATATCCTTCATTCTCTCCTCCGGAACGCCGCCGCTGTCGCGAAGCAACCGCAACCAATAGAGCGTCTCGCGCGCCTCTTTATACGCGATTTGCGTTTTCGCGACAAAATCCTTCCGGCTTTGTCCGCCTTGCGCTTCCTCGATGTTGGCGCCAATCGACGTGCCGGAGCGGATCAACTGTTGCAACAGAGGTCCCTTCGCGCCGCGGGAATCGGCTGCGCTGCACAGTTTGACAATTCGCAAAGCGAATTGATACGTCCGGTCTTGAATGCTCGGCCAAGGTTTGGGCGCCTGATCGTCAGGGGGCGGTTTCACTTTTTCCTTTTTCCTTTTTCCTTTTTCCTTTTTCCTTTTTCCTTCTTCACTCATCGAGGTATCGATTGGTAATCGGCCAGCGCCGATCTTTCCCGAAATTTCGATGCGTGAGCTTCACACCCGGCGCGGCCTGGCGGCGTTTGTATTCGGCGCGGATGACCAGGCGCATCACGCGGCGGACGGTCGCCGGATCGAAGCCCGCGGCGGCGGCGTCGCGGACGCTGCGGTCCTGCTCGACGAGCAATTCGAGGATCGGGTCGAGCACATCGTAGGGCGGCAGCGAATCGGTGTCCTTCTGGTCGAAACGCAGTTCGGCCGTCGGGGCCTTGGTCAGGATGCGCTCGGGGATGATCGCGAGGCCGTGATGTTGGTTGAGCCACGTGCACAGCCGGTAGACCCACGTCTTGGGGCAGTCTTTGATGACCGCGAAGCCGCCGGCCATATCGCCGTAGAGGGTCGAGTAGCCGACCGCCGACTCCGACTTGTTCGCCGTCGACAGCACGAGATGGCCGAATTTGTTGGAATACGCCATCAGCAGATTGCCGCGGATGCGCGCCTGGATGTTTTCCTCGGTGATGTCCGGTTTGCGGCCGGCGAATGGCGCGGCCAGGGTTTCGTCGTACGCCTTCATGCACGTCTCGATCGGCCAGACGAGCAACGGAATGCCGAGGCTCCGCGCCAGCGCCTCGGCGTCGTCGCGGCTGTCGTCGCTCGAGTAGCGGCTGGGCATGAACGCGGCAGTCACCTGGGCCGGGCCGAGCGCCTCGGCGGCGATCGCCGCGACCAGCGCCGAATCCACGCCGCCGGAGAGGCCGAGGATCACCGACGCAAAGCCGTTCTTGCGCACGTAATCGCCCGTGCCGAGCACCAAGGCGCGAAAGACCTCTTCCTCGGGAATCAGCGGCGAACGCAGCACCGTCTCGAGCGGCGGTTTGGCGGACATCGGCGGCGCCAATTCGACGACGGCGATGCGCCGGCCGGTCAGATTCGCCTGCTGCCGGTCGTGCCGGGCGCGCGTGTCGCGCAGGCGGCTGAGCTGCACCGCTTCGAGATCGAGGTCGCAAACGAGCAGTTCCTCGTCGAACGAACGTGCGCGGGCGACGGCCTTGCCGTCCTGGTCGAAGACGACGCTGGAGCCGTCGAACACCAGTTCGTCCTGCCCGCCGACGAGATTGCAATAGGCGAGGCAGGCGCCCATGTCCGACGCGCGCGTGGCCAGCATCCGTTCGCGTTCGCCGATCTTTCCGCGGTGATACGGGCTGGAGCTGACATTGAGAATCACCTGCGCGCCGCCGACGATCACTTCCTCTTCGGCCGGCCCGCCGGGCACCCAGATGTCTTCGCACACGGTGATGCCGATTGCGCACTGGCCGAGCTTCAGCACCAGCGGCGCGACGCCCGACTGGAAATACCGGTATTCGTCGAACACGCCGTAGTTGGGCAGGCGAATCTTGCGGTACACCGCCTGCACGGCGCCGTCCGCGCAGATCGCCGCCGCATTGTAGACGTCGTCGGCGACCTCGATGAAGCCGACGACGACGACCGCGCCTTGCGCGGCCGCGGCGATGCGGTCGAGCGCGCCGCGGTTTTGCTTGAGGAAGTGCGGCCGCAGCAGCAGATCCTCCGGCGGATAGCCGCTGACGGCGAGTTCCGGAAAGGCCACGAGGTCCGCGCCGGCGGCTTCGGCCTCGCCGATCGCGGCGATCACCCGGTCGGCGTTGCGTTCGATGTCGCCGACCACGCTGTTGATTTGTCCGAGAGCGATTCGCAAATTCATCGCGCCAACCTCGATTCGTGTGGGTCGACGAATCTTAGCATAGTCATCGCCGGCAAAACTATCGAGGTGAGCGGATGGTCCAACGCCAGCGTGGAAACCATGAAACCCACGGAGACCGTTGATAAATTGCACCTCCGGCCGCAGACCACCGACCACTGAGAACGGAAAGTTTTTCGGGAGCACAAACCGGAATGGTGAATATCGACTTGAGATTGGAGAATTTCGGGCGGCGCCGCCCATTCTTCATTCGCCATTCTGGGTCGGACAACCGAAACAGCGGTTTGCGATTAGACCCGGGTCGATGGGCCATGGCGTGACCGGATGCGTTTAAGTTAGCGCGTAAGGAGGGGGGGGACCCCGCCGCGGGTTAGTTCCCCGTCGTGCTGTCGGTGCCGATCAGGAAGGCGAACACGCCAGGCGTTTGGGACATGTCGAGGCCGTTTTGACGGACCAAATTCTCGAACGCCGCGCCGGGCATGCCGTCCGTGCCGCCGAAACCCGAGGGCTGCAGCACCAGATATGCGCCGCCTTTGGTGACGCCGTCCCCGAGACTGGACGCGGAGAATTTGTCCCATTCATATAAACCGCCCCACGGATTGAGCGGCCACTTGTCCATATACGGGCCTCGCCACATCGAAAGATCGAGCGACTCCCAATCTCCGCTATGACCCACTCCCTGCCATCCGTACTCGGTTACCAGACCCGGGTCCGTACCGCGATAGACCGACGGCGGAAGTACGCCGATGTCGAAGGCAAAGCGGGCGGAGGCCTGTTGCATCGTATTAATGTCGGATTGCAGCACCGCGAGCATCGCCTGTTGGCGCGCATTGGTTTCCATGCCGATGGCGATTGCGACCAGAATGGCGGCGATCATCATCGTCAACATAAGTTCCATAAGGCTGAAGCCGCGTTCGTTATTCTTCTCAGCTTTCATTTTCTTCCCCCCGGTCACGTGATCCGCTCCCCGCGGCTCGGTTCTCCGTCGCTCACACAATCGACCGTCTGACTATAAGGCAAGTGCAAACCCGGCGCCAGATTGCCCGCTCGCGGACGGTCTGCGTCAGGAAAGTGGGTTTCCGTGAATTCCCGAGGGAATCGAGGCCCGTCGTGCAGTAGTGGCGCTGCACGCGCCATTTTTCCTCGCAACTACGCGGATTCCCCTCTCGGAAATAAGACTTAGCTGGATAGCGCGACCCCTCCCCGCCCACGCTCCGAGCGTAGCCGAGGAGGGGTCCGCGCGGAGAAACGATTGGGCAAACACGCTTTTCGAAGCATCGCTGCTCTTAATCCTAATGCCTATGCCACGTCGGGGAGGGGCAGGTCGAACACGCGACCGCGTGATCGACTGGGGAAAGGTCCACGCGAAAAAACACGGCGCCGGTGTGGCAATTCGACCCGCGCTTATTTTAGCGCCGATTGGGGGTCGTGCCTGGCGGCAGTCAAACCCAATTTCATGACGCAGGCCGGCCCGCGGAGCGGCCTCAAGAAACACTTTCGGCAACGCAAGCGATCCGCCATTCATTACTTTTTTTCCGCATGCTTTACATATTTACCGGGCGACCGGCCTCCGGTATGCTCCGCCGCATGGCACGAATCGTTTACGGAAAACGCCCGGTGGAAGAGGCGCTGCGGCACGGCGCGGGGCAGATTCGCGCGCTGTTTCTCGACGCCGCGAAGCGGTCGGCCTTTCCCGAGATCGTGGAATTGGCGGCGGCGGCCGCGCTCGAGCCGGCGTGGGTCGGCCGCGCCGAATTGGATCGCCTGAGCGGCGTCTTCAAGCACCAGGGCGCGGCGGTCGAGATGAACGATTTCGCCTACTCGTCGGTCAAAGACTACGTCGCGCGCCGGAGCGACGGGCCGCGGCTGGTCGCGGCGCTGGACGGCGTGACCGATCCGCAAAACTTCGGGGCCTGCCTGCGCGCGGCGGGGGCGTTCGGCGCGGGTCTCGTCGTCACCACCAAGCACCGCGGCTGCCCGGTGAACCCGGCGGTGGCCAAAGCGAGCGCCGGGGCCACCGAGGCGGTGGCGATCGCCCGCGAAGCCAACTTGGTCCAAGCCCTGAAACGACTGAAGGACGCCGGCTTCTGGATCTACGGCCTGGACCATCAGGCGCCGGCGGAACTCGCCGATTGCGACCTCACCGGCGACGTCGCGTTGGTGCTGGGCAGCGAAGGCGAGGGCTTGCACCGCCTGGCCCGTGAAACCTGCGACGCGCTGGCCCGCATCCCGGCCGCCGGGCCGATCGCCAGCCTCAACGTGGCGCAGGCCTGCGCGGTCGGCTTTTACGAAGTGGTCCGGCAGCGCGCCGCCCGGCGGCGGCGCGACTGAACGCGATTTTTTCTTGCTCGACGTTGACGCTTCGTGCTACGTTTTTCGCGCTCGCTTGATCTTTTCCGACGCGCCGAACGGGGGACATCGCATGGACAAACGCCGGCAAGTTCGCGTGGCCAAGAATCTGCTGGGAAAGGTGACGACGCTGACGTCGTCGTTTTTCGCGTACGTACAGGATCTGGCCAAGACCGGCATCGGCATCAGTTGCAATCGGAAGCTGCCGATCGGCGAGGCGGTCGAAGTCGCGCTGAACATGCCCGAACGGCCGACGATGACGCTCAAAGGCCGCATTGCGTGGGTGCGCGCGCTGCCGTCGATTGCGAAGAACAAATTCCAATACGGAATCCACCTGGACGACCCGCCGCCGGTGTTCGTACAAACCGTGGAGGCGTTGGTCAAGCGCGATTTCGAGCGACGGAAACATCCGCGGTTTCTGGATGTGCTGCTCATCGAGAGCAAGGATGTCCTCGACCTGATGGATTGCTCGACGACCGATGTTTCGGCCGGCGGGCTGTATGTCGGCACGAATCAGCCGCTGGAAATGGGCCGGCAGTACACGCTGAAGCTGTCGATGGATCCGCCGCCGGAACCGCTCTATTGCCTGGTGGAAGTGGTGGCCGTCTACGACACCAGCGGCGAAGAGTTTTCGCACCCGTACGGCGCCGGCGTCCGGTTCATTTCGTTTGCCGGCGACGGCGAGCAACGCTTTGGCGAGTACCTGCGGCGGCTGGAAGACCTGTACCGGTACCACTGGCCGCCCAAAGCCGAAAATCCGGACGAAGCGGACGTCGAAATCGCGTAGCGCCCCGTCCTTCTTCGAATTGCACACCTTTCCCGCGACGGTCAAGGTGCGGCGCCGATGCGGCCGACCGCTCCCAGACTTCTCTATCAGACGTAGAACATCCGCTCGATCAGGTCGATCATCCGGTTGGAATAGCCCCATTCGTTGTCGTACCAAGACGAGACCTTGATCCAGTTGCCGTTGAGCGCCTGGGTCAGCAACGAATCGAAGATCGACGAGTGCTCGTTGCCGATGATGTCCACCGAGACGATCGGGTCGATCGTATATTCGATGATGCCGCGGAAGTCGGTCATCGACGCTTTTTTGACGGCGTCGTTGATGGCCGTCACCGTCGCCGGCTTGTCGAGTTCGAGGATCAGGTCGCAGATCGAGCCGTCGGCGACCGGCACGCGATAGGCCATGCCCTGCATCTTGCCGTTCAGGGCCGGAATGACCTTGCCGATCGCCTTCGCGGCGCCGGTCGTGGTCGGAATGACCGACAGCGCGGCCGCGCGCGCGCGCCTCAGATCCTTGTGCGGGAAGTCGAGCAGGCGCTGGTCGTTGGTGTAGGCGTGCACCGTGACCATGTAGCCGCGCCGCACGCCGAAATGGTCGTGCAGCACCTTCACCACGGGCGCCGCGCAGTTCGTCGTGCACGAGGCGTTCGAGACCAGCTTCATCTCGCGCGTCAACGTGTTGCTGTTGACGCCCATGACGATCGTGGCGTCGAGCTCGTCTTTCGGCGGCACCGCCAGCGCGACCTTTTTCGCCCCGGCCTTCAGGTGCTGCTCGAGTTGCTCGCGTTTGGTGAACTTGCCCGTCGAATCGACGACGATATCGACGTTCAGTTCCTTCCAGGGCAGCTTGGCCGGGTCTTTGACGGCCGTCAGCCGAATCTTGTTGCCGCCGACGAGCAGGTATTCGCCGTCGATTTGCGCCAGATCCTTGTAGGTGCCGTGAATCGAATCGTATTTGAACGAAAGGAGCAGTTGCTCCGGATCGGTCAGGTCGTTGATGCCGACGAACTCCAGATCGACCTTTCGTTGCAAGGCGGCCCGCAGCACCGAACGGCCCACGCGCCCAAAACCGTTAATCGCTACACGCAGCGTCATCGGAGTTCTCCTTTCAAGCCCAAACGTTTTTGCCCAGGCCGTCGATCTTCAAAATGAGGTCGATTACGCGGTTCGCATAACCCAATTCGTTGTCGAACCAGGCCGAAACCTTGAAAAACTTGTCGTCGACCGCCTGCGTCAAACCCGCGTCGAACACCGCCGAAAAGGTGCTGCCGACGATGTCCACCGAAACCAACGGGTCGGTCGAATAGTCCACGATGCTCTGGAATCGCGGTTGTTGCACGGCGGCGGCGACCATCTTGTTGATCGCTTCGACCGAGGTCGGCTTGGTCGTCACGAACGTTAGATCGACGACGGAGCCGTCGGGGATCGGCACGCGGTGGGCGGCCGTGAAGACCTTGCCCTTGAGCGCCGACAAGACTTGCTCCACGCCTTTGCCCGCGTTCGTCGTCGTGGGGATGATCGACAGCGCGGCGGCCCGGCTGCGCCGGACCTTGGGGTGCGGGTAATCGAGCAAGCGCTGGTCGCTCGTATAGGCGTGAACCGTCATCAGCACCAGCGTTTCGATGCCGAACGCCTCGTGCAACAGGTAAGTCAGCGGCACGGCGGCGTTGGTGGTGCACGAACCGGCGTCGATCACGCGCTCCTTGCCGGTCAGCTTGTCGTCGTTGACGCCCATGATCACCGCAACGTCCGCGTCGTACCCGGCGGGCGGCGGATACACAATCACCTTTTTCGCGCCGGCCTTCAGGTGCGCCTCGATCTGCGGCCGCGTCGGGAACGCATCGGTGGTGTCCACCACCACGTCGGTCGGGATTTCCTTCCACGGCAACTTCGCGTTGTCGCGTTCGCCCATGACGCGGATTTGGTCGCCGCCGAACTCCAGAATCTGGTTGCCCTTTTCGTCCTGAAAGATCTTCACCTGATCCTTCGGGTAGGCCCCGTGCACCGAATCGAACCGCAGATTGGCCGCCAGCAACGCCGGGTCGGCGACGTCGTTGACGACCGTGAATTTCAAGGGCGCCTTTCGGCGCGTCGCTTCGCGCAGGATCGCGCGCCCGGTTCGGCCGAAACCATTGAGACCGACGCGAATAGACATGATCGCCTCCGTAACGGATTAAAAATGCGTGAGAGATTTAAGTCCTTAAACTATTTAATGCAACTGCCGACCGTACAATATTGCACAATTTAGCGAACGGCCCGTTTGTTGGTTTGTGGCGGCCGTCTGACCGTGCTAAAAAACGAAAACGCGCGGTGCAACAATTCGCAGTCACGCGCCGGCAAAGGGGAACGACGTGGATATCACCGTGGTTTTTTCGGGCAATAAGAAGATCGATGCCCAAGTCGAGGGCTTCACGATCCAGACCGACCAGCCGGTCGCCGGCGGCGGCGACGGGTCGGCGCCGTCGCCGTATCAGGTTTTTCTGGCGAGCTTGGCGGCCTGCGCCGGCATCTATGTTGTGGGTTTCTTGCAGAATCGCGACCTGCCGCTCGAAGGCGTCCGCCTGGTGCAGCACCATTTTTACGACCCGACGACCCGCCGCCTGACCAAGATCGAGCATGAAATCTTCCTGCCGCCGTCGTTTCCGGAGAAATACCGCGAGGCGCTCGCCCGCGTCGTCGGCATGTGCGCCGTCAAGAAGACGATCATGGACCCGCCGGAGATCGAAGTGAAAATTACGCCAGCGTAACGGCGAGCGGATGGGTCCGGGAGCGCTGGTTCCTGCAGAATGTCGAATGGCGAATGGGCGACGCGACCCGAATTTCTCCATTCTCCATTCAACATTCGACATTCCCGCCTTTTGAGCCTCTTGCATAAATACCGGCTCAATGCGCGACGCGTCGCGCCGACCCCTCCCCGAAAATTTCGGTTCCCGAAATTTTCCGCCCCTCCCCGACGCGGAGAGGGGCCAAGGGGAGAAACCGCAGTCGGTGTCGGGACCGCAAATGATCTCGCAAAACCCTCGAATTCGCTTTCGTAGATGCAAAAAGTGATTTTT
>CAZHPN010000015.1:0-53197 GCA_964534375.1 uncultured bacterium
ACCGTGAGGTTCTCGACGTACGACGGGCGCGTGTAGTTCAGCCGGAAACGGTCGTCATAGGCGACGGGGATGACGTCGAACTGCGTCTTGCCGCCTTCCGGAAAACGCAACCGCAGCAGGATGCCGTTGGAGAGCGTCATGCTCATGCCCAGGAACGGCGGGCGCAGCAGCGACCCCAGCGAGTAGGCGATCACGCCGTTGCGCCACGGCTCGACTTCCGCGAAGCCCAGCCCGCCTTCCCACACGACGGCGTCCGCCCCGAGGTCGATCGCCCGCCGCGCCAGCATCTGGTCTTCGCGCGGGAACAAGCGGTCGTAGTTCGGCGCATGCGGAACCAGCACGATCAGGCGGCCTTTGTCGCCGAGGGCTTGTTTGGCGCGGACCACCGCGTCATCCCAGGCGGGGACGAGCGCGTCGGATTTGCTTTTCCACCGCGGCGCGTCGGTGCACACATTTTGCGCGACGTACAAGATGCCGACCGGCGTGCCTTTCAACGGAAAAACGATCGGGGTCGACGTCGCCCACTCGCCCTGCATGGGGACGACTTTGATGCCGGCGTCGCTCAGAATGCCGGTCGGGTGGCCGACGCCCGGCTCGGGGGCCAGCGTGGCGGCGGCGTTGATGCCGGCCTGCGCCATGTACCGGGCGACGACGGCGTTGGGCGTGCGGACGATCCCGTCCCAGTTGCCGCACAGCATCTTAAGGAAGCGCCCGGTCGCCGGACCGTGCGGGACGTAGCCGGTCAGCGTCAGATCGGCGGATTTGAACAGCGGCGCGAGTTTGCCGAAGGGGTTTTCCGCCTCGGGCTTGAGCTGCCACGGATACCCGCCGGACCCGATAATGCCGCCGAGGATCACCGTCGGCGCCGGGTTGGGCGAGAGATCGGGCGGCGTCATCGGCTCGGCCTCGTAACGATTGACGAAGAGCCGCGCGCGAATCCGCGATTCGTACTTGTTGAGGACCGTGCCGTATTTCGCCAGATACGCCGCCGGGTTGTTGTAATCGCGGCCCGGCCCCTGGACGACGATGACCGGCCCGCCGCGGACAAACGCGCGATCGAGTTCCGTCGTCATGTTGAAGCCCAAAATGTCATCGTCGTGAAAGTAGCGGCGAAACGTCCATTTCCAGAAACCGGGAAAGGCCGCCACCGCATCGCCCGGCTGACGAATCGATTGGATGTAATCGGCCGCGACCGGCCAATCGGACTTCGGCAAAAACTGGAAGTTCAGCGCGCCGAAGCTGACGGCGAAAATCACCGCCGCCGCCGGCCCCCAGAGATAAACGCGCCGCAGCCGGCCGAGGAACAGCCCGACGAAAACGAAGATCGGCGGCAATAGATGGGCCAGATAACGCGGCGACAACGGCGCCGACGCGGTCAGATGCCACGCGACCAGTTCGCTCGGGACCAGGATCAATATGCCGGCGACGATTCCCCGCCAGGAGCCGGCGATCATGCCGAGCAGCACGACGGCCGTGATGGCGATCAGGCAGTTGTCGGGACGCAGGAAACGAAGGCCGAGCAGCGGGCTTTCCGGATGCTGATAAACGTTGAGGAAAAACTCCAGTCCCATCGATCGCAAAAACGGAATCCATTGGTGCGAGATGCCGCCGTAAACGCCGCTGCGCGCCGCCGTGTAGTGCAGCACGTTGATGATGCGCAGGAACTGCGGAATCAGCAGCAGCGCGGCGCAGACACCGGCGATGCCCAGTTTGAGCCACGACCGGAGATCGCGCCACCGCCGCAATTGCTCGATGAGAAAGAGCAGCGCCATCGATCCGGCGAATAGGAAAAAGAACATGTGGGTGTAGATGCCGAGGACCGTCGCCAGAATGAACCCGACTAGGTGCCGGATCTTGTTCTGCTTCACCAGATATTGGTACGCGCAGTACAAACCCGCCGCCGAGGCGAAGATCAGCAGACCGTACATGCGCGCGAGGCGGCAGTTGTAGGCGACAAACGGGTTGAGCGTCATTGCCGTCGCGCCGAGCAGCCCGGCTACGAGTCCGCCCGACATCTCCAGAATCAGGAAGACCAGCATCACCGCCAGTCCGCCGAACACCGCCGAGGGCAAACGCAAGAACGCGAACGACGAATAATTCAGTTGCGACCAGATGTTCAGAAAATAATAGTAGACCGGCGATTGGTCCTGCGGCAGGTTGTCGGTTCCCCAGGCCCACATCTCATGAGCGATGCCCAAATCCTGCGATTCGAGCAGATCGGCTTCGAGATATGACAATCCGGAAACGAAATACGCCGTCGCCCCGACAAACACCAAGAGCGCAATGATCCGCCGCAGGCGCCGCCGTCGCCGTTCCATCATTTCGTTCGAAACGATCTCCGCCAATCCGCTCTCCCCGATGTTCGCAACCTCGCGAAAGTATTCGACAATCAGTCCGACTGACTATTCGATAAACCTTCGCCTCCTTGCGCCCACGGCCGACAAGTGGCCGAACATTAGCAAAATCGCGGCAAATGTAAAGATCGCTGTTGGACCAAATCCCAAACCCCAACCGCGTTTGCCCTCGCCGTTTGACGCCCGGCCGCCGCCTCTGCTAGTTTCGCGCGATGCCGCCGCTGCCCCAACGATATCCCTCCGTGTGCACCGACCTCGCGGCAGCGATGTTGCGCGGCATCGGCGAGATGATGATTCAAATGGAACTGGAGTTCGACGAGCCGCTCGACGTTGGCCGCCTGACCAAAGCCCTCGCGTTGGCGATGGACGCCGAACCCGTGCTCGGTTGTCGTTTGGTCGAGCATCCGCGGCGGCCGTATTGGGAACGCCTGCCGGATCCGGCGAAAGACGTTCTCGTCATTGCGCCCGATGACGCGGCGTATGACGCTTTCGTACACCGCACGGCGATCGCCGCCGAGGGGCCCCAACTCGAAGCCTGCCTGCAACGCACGGCGACGGGCGACCGGTTATGCCTCAAGCTGTCGCACGAAGCGGGCGACGCGGCCGGCGTCAAAGACACGGCGGCGCTCGTCGCCGGCTTTTACCGCCGATTGCGGCGGGAACCGGATTGGCGGCCGGAGCCGAATCTGCTCGGCTCGCGCGGGATCTGGCAGTTGGTGCGGCGCATTCCGCTGCGCGGCGTGCTGCGCATTCAATGGAACAACCTCGTCGGCACGGCCGGGGCGATGATTCCGCTGTTCACCCACAAACTGCCGTGGCAACCGGAGCCGCGCGGCCCGATGCGGGTGCTGCGGCGCCATCTGCCGGCCGCGCGGGTTGCGCGCCTGGCGGAATACGGCCGCGCGCGCGGGGCGACCATCAACGACTTGTGCATCGCGGCGTATTACCGTGCCCACGCAGAAGTCGGCGGCTGGAACGGGCGCGACGTGTTGCGCCTCGGGCACACCGTGGATCTGCGGCGCTATCTGCCGCGCAAGACGACCGAAGCAGTCTGTAATTTGAGCGGCGTCGAGCATCACCGGCTCGGCCGCGAGCTGGGCGCCGATTACGCGGCGACGCTGGCGAAGGTTTCGGCGGCCATGCAACGCCGCAAGGCCAGTTGGTTCGGCCTCAACGATTACGTCGGGCTTTTTCCCGTTTTCGGCATCCTTTTCTACAAACCCACGGTCGCCTTTTTCCGGCGCGTCTTCGCCTGGCTGGCCGCGCGGCACAACATGGAAAACTCGTGGACGAACATGGGGCCGATCGACCCCGAATCCGTGATCTTCGAAGACCGACCCCGCGCCGCCTGGTTGCTCGTGCCGCCCATGCATCCGCCGAATTTCCTCGTCGGCCTCAGCGGTTTCGCCGGCTCGCTCACCATTACCGCCGGGAGCTACCCCGAGTCCGGAAGGCCGGGTCTGGCCGGTGATTTTTTGGATGCGCTGGTGGCGGAGTTGCCGAATTCGGAGTGATCAAACAGCTTCGGTTGTATATTATTGGTAATCATTAGCGGTCATTGGACATCGTCACGACTGTGAATGGTCATCCGCTGGCCAGCTGACGACGCGTTTCTGACGATGCAGATAGACCATCAACACCTGCATCGCGGCGGGCGTGATGCCGGGGATACGGCCGGCCTGGCCGAGCGTGCGCGGACGGACGGAGGCGAGCTTACCCGCGGCCTCGGCGGATAGGCCGGGCAGGTCAGCGTAGGGCATCTGGTCGCTCAGCTCGATGGATTCCGCTTCAGCCAACCGCCGGGCGGCAATCTCCTGTCGGCCGAGATAGCCGTGGTAGCGGATCTCAATCTCTACCTCTTCGATGACCTCTTCGGGGAGCGGCGAGCGGTTCTGGTCGAGCGGCGCGAGGTCCGCGTACGACAACTCGGCGCGGCGCAGCAGTTCGGCCAGCGACAATTTGTTGTGGATCGGCGGCGAGCCGCAAGATTGCAGAAAGTCGAGCACGCCCGGCGCGGGCGTCGCGAAGACGTTCGCCAGCCGTTCTAGTTCGCGCTCGATCGCCAGGCGTTTTTCCTCGACGCGCCGCGCGCGGTCGTCGTCGACCAGGCCCAGCGACGCGGCGAGCGGGGTCAGCCGCAGGTCGGCGTTGTCCTCGCGCAGCAGCAGGCGGTATTCGGCGCGGCTGGTGAACATGCGATACGGCTCTTCCGCGCCTTTCGTGGTCAAATCGTCGATGAGAACGCCGATCATCGCCTGGTCGCGAAGCAAGACGAGAGGCGGACGACACAACATCTTGTTGGCTGCGTTGGCGCCAGCCACTATCCCTTGTGCCGCGGCTTCTTCGTAGCCGCTTGTGCCGTTGATTTGCCCGGCGAAGAAAATGTTGTCGAGCGCTTTCACTTCCAGGCTCGGCCGCAGGTGAATCGGATTCAGATAATCGTATTCGATCGCATACCCGGGGCGGACGATCTCGGCTTTCTCGAGCCCGGGCAGGGTGTGGATCATCGCCTCCTGCACGTCGAACGGCAGGCTCGTAGAATTTCCGTTCGGATAAACCTCGGTCGTCGACCGCCCTTCCGGTTCGAGAAAGATTTGGTGCGCTGTCCGCTCGGCGAAGCGCACCACCTTGTCCTCGATGCTCGGGCAGTAGCGCGCACCGACGCCCTTGATCTTGCCAGTGTACAGCGGACTGCGATCGAGCGCCGCGCGAATGACGGCGTGCGTCTTCTCGTTGGTGCAGGTGATGTGGCACGGAATCTGGTCGACGGGGTGCGGCGGAGTTTCGAAGGAGAAAAAAGACGGCGGGTCGTCGCCGAGCTGCACTTCCAAGCCGGAATAATCGATCGTCTTGCCGTCGATCCGCGCCGGCGTACCTGTTTTCAATCGGCCGAGCGGGAGTCCGAGCTCAATCAACTGGTCGGACAACGCGTTGCTGGGCGGTTCGCCGAGGCGGCCGCCGGCGAAATGGGACAACCCGATGTGCAGCAAGCCGCGCAAAAACGTGCCGGTGGTCAGAATGGTCGCCTTTGCCAGGTATTTACGGCCGGAGACGCCTACCGCACCGACGACGGTTCGCCCTTCAAGGAACAAGCGGTTGATCGAATCCTGTCGCAAATGAATGCCGGGGTCGCGTTCGACCAGGTCGCGCATCCATTGACTGTAAGCCGCCATGTCGGATTGGCAGCGGCGCGAGCGCACGGCTGCGCCCTTTTTTGAGCCGAGGCGGCGATATTGGATGCCGGTCGCGTCCGCGGCCCGCCCCATGACCCCGCCCAGTGCGTCGATCTCGCGCACCAGGTGTCCTTTGGCCATCCCACCGATGCACGGATTGCACGACATGCGCGCGATCGATTCGAGGCTGAGCGTGACGAGCCCCACCCGCACGCCCATTCTGGACGCGGCGCACGCCGCTTCCACGCCGGCATGACCGGCCCCGATCACCAATACGTCGAATTTCTCGACCATCCGGATCCTTCTTCGCTTAATGTTTCACGTGAAACAATTTGCTCCCGACCGGCGGAAATGTTTCACGTGAAACAGTTTGCCCCCGACCGGCGAAAATGTTTCACGTGAAACAATTTGCTCTCGACCGGTGAAACAATTTGCCCCCGATCGACGAAAATGTTTCACGTGAAACAATTCCTTCCCCACCACAAACGACCGGCCGGATGACCGAAATTGTTTCACGTGAAACAATTTGCGGCTCAGATCACCGAAAAGAAGCCTCCGTCGCCAGAATCAGGCCGAAGATCCTCGAAAAACGCCAGTTTCGACGCCCAACTTGACCGGCAGAGAACGACCGCGCCGCCGGCGATCGTCATCTCCAGCGCTGCCGGGCCGAGCTCGAAGATCGCCTCCGCCAGGTTATTGGCGCGCCAGACCGCCAGATCGGCCCACGCGCTTTTTCTAATGACGCCGACCGGGAGGCGGAACGCCTCGCCGGCGTCGCTCGTCACGGCCCGCAGCAGTCGCGCTCGATCAATATGGCCCAGACGATCGGCTCGGCGCAAGGCGGCCAGCAGGCCCTTGCCGCCATCGCGCCGCGATCCGGCCCCGAGCAGCACGCGCAAATTTTCGGCGCGCAGCACGTCGGAGCCGACCGTGCGGCCCAAGACGAATTCGTCGGTGACCGGTCGCCAGACGAGCGAAGCGCCGACGAACGCCAGCGCCGCCGCATCCGCCGGGCGCAGACCGACGCCGCCGATGGCCAGCAGGTTGTCGCGCAGCATCCCGTATTCGGTGAACCGTTCGGTCTCGCGCGCGCAATCGCGGCTGTCGCCATCGGCGAGCGGCGCAAAGACCGGCCGATTCTCCGCTTTGGCGAATTTGTGCGACGGGTGCTTCTCAGCGACCAACGACGAAAACCAAACCGCTTGGGGAATGCGGATCGGAAAGGTCGGGCCGACCGGCCGGCGGGGGCTCGCCACGCAGGTGACCCCTTCCTTTAAGGATGCAAGCGCCGCAGCGCGGAAACTTTCATCCTCGTCCGCTCGCTTTGCCTCCGGCGGTTGGTTCATCGACTCTTTCTCGATTTCTGCCTCGCGCCGGTCGCGATCGAGATAGGGTCCGGGGAAGATCGGCGGCAGGAAATCCTGGTCAAGTGCATGGTCAGCGTCGCACAAGCCCGGCGCAATCAGGAGGCCATCCAGGTCGATCTCAAACTCGTCGCTGGCCGACGTGCTCTCCGGGCCGCTCGCGATTCGGCCATTGCGCAAATGCAGATCGCCCTCGCGCACGCCGTCGGTCGACAAAATTCGCGCGTGACGCAGGACGAGCGGCCTGGCCGCCATCAGCGTTGTCTTGTTTTTTCGAAATAGGCTCATCCCACATCCGTCAACCGCGCCACCGCCACCGATTGCGCGTTAGTATTTCACATTTGCCTGAAAAACAGAATCCCTATGAAAACAACGCACACGAGCCGGACATCAAAGGATATTATTCTATACAATAACATCACAACGATACCGGTTCGACCATGAAATTACGGTTAAGTCCGTACGTCTCGAACTCGCTGTGCGGGCCCTCGGGTTCCGACAGCCGCCCCGCGCCAGTTGACCCAGCGCCCGCCCCGTTGCATATTCGACCTGAGAGCCAGGAGGAATTGCGCGCCATGCCCGTTTACGAATACCGCTGCGATGATTGCGGCAAAGTCAGCAGTTTCACCGAAAAGATGTTCGAACGCCCGCGGCTGTTCGGCGGCAAGAAGCGCTGCCAGCACTGCCGCAGCAAAAAACTCACGAAAATTCTCAGCGGTTTCGGCATGAGCGTGCAACGCACGCACAACGAGATGCTCAACGAACTGAAATCGATGGGCAACGTGAATTTCGTGCGGCAGCAGGCGACGCCCCAGCCGTCCGGCCCGCCGCCCGGCGGCTGCCCGTACGAGAAACAGTTCAAGGAAGAAGAAGCCAAGAAGGCGGCGGAAGAACACGAACGCAAGAGGCGCGAGCCGATCGTGGTGGCGTGAAGCAGTGGCCAGTGTTCAGTGGCCAGTGTTCAGCCGGCCACTGACCACTGGCCGCTGCTCAGAATGGCAGCACAAACCCCATCGCCTGCGTTTCCGCGTCGATCGAGCAGACCTTGGTCATTTCGAGATTGGCGCGCGACACGTCTTGCGCGACCGTCTCCCGCGTCACGGTCAGTTGGTTCTTGCGGATGAATTCTTTCTTCGGAAAGAAGAACCAAAGCTGGCCGGTGTGGTCGACGTACGGCTTGTAGGCGTTCGCCAACGCCGTCGGGTCGTCTTCTTCGCGCAACCAGATCAGGATCATCGGCACCGTGGCGCCCGCGGGCGGCTCGGTGAGAAACGTCAACATGCCGCTGTGTTCGGCAATAATGCGCTCGACGATTTTCATGTCGGCGTTCACCGCGAGCAGCCGGTCGTTCGGCCAGATTCCCAGTTTCGTGGATATTGATTTCACCCTCACCGCCTCCTTATTTATTTTTCTTCCCTGCGCCACCCATCCCAGTGTGAAGCAAGAGGGGCGCTCATTCGCCATCGTGTGTCAACTTGCCGGCGCGGTCAAGTTGCCTGTTTCGTTCGTTTCCCGGCCGGGGGCCGTCGCCGCCGGCCGGGCGTATTCGCCGGTCGGCGCCCTCAACGCGTCAGCAATTCCTCGACGCGCTGCATGTGCAGACCGATTTCCTTTTGGTACTCCATCGCCCCTTCCAGGACCAGATACCTTTTGGCGACCGCATCGACCATCGGGACCTTGGAGGTCAGCACCTGGTACGCGCCTTCCATGTCGGGGAACTTGAACAGCACGAACGGCCGGCGCCGCGTGTACACGCCGCGGCCGGATTTGCTCTTGCCGGCCTTCATGCGCAGGTAGGCCGCGGGGCCGTTTTCGACCTGGTATTGATAAATGCGGTCCGGGCTCAGCTTGACCATCTCCGACATTTCGGGGTCGCCGGCCTTGTTGAGCTGCGACAGCGCCGTGGTGACCATGTACAGCAGCAGCTTGACCTTGAGCGCGCGCTTTTCCGGCTCTTTCGGATCGGCGTCGGGCATCAGGATTTTCAGCGAGAGCAGCAGCGGCAGAATCCGCGGCACGATGTCCAACCGATAGAGCCCGGTGGAATCGAGCAGCAGGTACGCCAATTGCGGCGGCATGCGGCCGGCGAAAAAGTCGTTGAACAACTTCAGCTCGCGGAACACGAAGCGGATCGTCGGCTTCTCGTGCCGGCCCTGCTTCACGTCGAGCGCGTCGTTCGCGAAAATCAGGTGCGCCGCGAAGTCGGCGTCTTTGACTTCGAATTGCACGACGGCCGTGAGGTTTTTGGTCAACTTGCGAATCCACGTGACCTCTTCGCGCACGACCTTGGTCAGCGGCAACGCGGCGCGAAGGAACAAGCGCGCTTGCATTTCGTCCAGGTTCGCCATGACTACACCTCGTCTTCCCAGTCTTCGTCCTTTTCGAAATCCATTTTCAAAATGGCCTGGATCGCCTCCATGATGCCGTCGGCGTCCATCTTGTAAACGTGCAGCAGGTCGTCGGGATAGCCGACCATCGAGAACTCATCCTGCAAGCCGTTCTTGCGCAGCACGCAGCCTTTGCCGGACGCCGCGATGACGTCGGCGACCGCGCTGCCCAGGCCCGAGAAAACGTTGTGGTCTTCGACCGTGATGATGCGCCGCGTGTCCAGCACCGCTTCCATGATCGCCGCTTCGTCGATCGGCTTGATCGTGTGCATGTCGAGCACGCGCACCGAGATGCCCTGCTCCTTCGCGATCTCCGCGGCCTCGACCGCGCCGGCGACGCAGCGGCCGGTGGCGATGACGGTCACGTCGGTGCCCTCGTGCAGCTTGATCGCCTTGCCGATCGTGAACTCGAAATTCATGTCTTTGTGCACCGGCGGCTCGAAGCTGCGGCCGATGCGGATGTACACCGGGCCGTTCGTCTCGACCGCAGCGATGGTCGCCTTCGCGGTTTCGTACATGTCGGCCGGCGAAATGACGATCATGTGCGGCATGGCGCGCATCACCGCGAAATCTTCGGTGCAGTGGTGCGTCGTGCCGGCCTGGCCGAACGACGTGCCGCTGTGCGTGGCGATGATTTTCACGTTGCGCTTTTGATAGCAGATGTCGGTGCGCACGAACTCGGCCGCGCGCAGGGCGGCGAAGGCGGCGAACGTCGAGAGGACGGGCGTCAGGCCGGCGGCGGCCATGCCCGAGGCGACCGCGACCATGTTGATTTCCGCGATGCCCATGTTGAAGAAGCGATCCGGGTGATCTTTTTTGAAGCGGCCGATTTTGGTCGAGCCGGCGAGGTCGGCGGTCAGCGCGACGAGGTCTTTGTGTTCGTGGCCGAGCTTGGTGAGCACTTCGCCGTAGATTTCGGCGGAGGTCATGCGGTCGGCGTCGTCGATGGTCCACGTCAGGCCTTTGGGGGTGGCGGGTTTCTTAGGCATTTTTGTGTCCTTTCCGCAGCGACGCGAGCGCTTTCTTGGCCGTTTCGTCATCGAGGCCGGCGTAGTGCCATTGCGCCTTGTCTTCCATGAAATCGACGCCTTTGCCCTTGCAGGTGTTGGCGATGATCATGAACGGCTTGTCTTTTTCGGCGAACGACTGTTCGATCGCCTCGCCGATCTGCTCGAAATCGTGGCCGTCGATCTCGACGGTGCGCCAGCCGAAGGCCGCGTATTTGTCGGCCAGCGGCTCGATGCCCATGATCTTCTCCACCTCGCCGTCGATGCACAGTTTGTTGCGGTCGATGAACGAGGTCATGTTGGTGACCTTGTAGTGCGCCGCCGACTGCGCCGCTTCCCACACCGGGCCGGCGTTTTGTTCGCCGTCGCCCATGACGACGTAGGTGCGCCATTTCTGGCCGGTCAGCCGCGCGCCGATCGCCATGCCGATGCCGATGCCCAGGCCGTGGCCGAGCGAGCCCGTCGAGGCGTCGACGCCGCGGACCTTCAGGCAATCCAGGTGCATGCCGAAGGGCGAACCCGTCTTGTTGAACTTCTTCAGTTCCTTCGGGTCGACGAAGCCGAGGTCGGCCAGGATCGCCGCGTGGCCGACGCCGCCGTGGCCCTTGCTCAGGATGAAGCGGTCGCGGTCGGCCCAATCCGGTTTCTTCGGATCGATCTTCAGGTACTTGTAGTACAGCGCGACCAGAATATCCGTCTGGCTCAGCGCGCCGCCCAGGTGGCTGCCGCCGCAGGCCAACGTCGTGTCGATGATGCTCTCGCGTATCCGCAGAGCAATGTCTTCGAGCTTCCGTTTTTCCGCTGGTTTCATCGGCATTTTTCGTCCCTCATTGCGAAGTGGTGGGCAAGCGTCCCGCCGCGGCCGCCGCGGCGCGTTCGACTGTTCGCGAAACAGGAAAACATGCGTTCAACTCGCCTGACATTGCGCCGCTCGAAAAGGCGGCGAACCCCTCAAAGAGAATCCCTGTTTAACACGAAGGCCGAAGTCTTTTCAATAGCCCGGCCTCCGGCCAAATCCCCGCGGAAGGGAATCCGCGCTTCTTTCACAGCGCGGCAGAGCCGCAACTAAATTTCGGATTGCGGATTGCGGATTGCGGAATGAACCGAGGCGGAACCTTTTGGGCAAGAACACAAAACTCGTGGTTGGTGGCGGAGAGACGCACGCCAGACCTTCGGCTGCAACCAAGCAGCTTTGCGTGGCGCAACCCTTTGCCCCTCGCCCCTGGCGCCCGGCGCCGCATCGCGAAATCCCCGTTGTGTTTTCGCCGGGCGTTTGGCATCGTGCCTGCGGTGGGCAACGACCTGTGTTCGACACGCCAGGGCGGGTTCATGGAGCAGCCGGTGCGGAAAACGCCGCTTTTTCTCGGCGAACGTCAAACGTTTCGGTGCTGCGCGCTGTTGTCTTTCCTGATCCCGTGCGCGGCGTACGGTTACACGTTGTCGTTTCCGCTGGCCGTCGACGATTACGCGTTCGTCTCGTTCACCAACCGCGACCTGCCCGGTTTTTTGTTCGGCCGCTTCGACGTCGGCCTGCTGCACGGCGCCGCCGCCCCGTATTATCGCCCGTTGGTCAGCGCAACGTTCTGGGCGTTGAGCCTGATTGCCGACGACCGCGCGATGATTTTTGCCAACCATCTGCTGAATCTGCTGGTTCACGCCGGCGCCACGCTGGCCGTATTCATGTTGGCGCATCGCCTCGCCGGCCAGCCGACGACGGCGCTGCTGGCTTCCGCGCTGGCGGGGTTGTCGCCGATCGGCATCGTGCCGGTTTGTTGGAGTTCGGCGCGGAGCGATTCGCTGGGCGCGCTGTTCCTGATTCTCAGCGTGCTCGCCTGGCGGCGCGCCGGAAAACGCGCAACGGCCCTCGCCTGCGCGTTGTTATTCGCCGGCACGTTGTGCAAGGAATTCGTGCTCCTCGCCCCCTTGTTGCTGATCGCGGCCGACGCGCTCGCCGGCGGCGGGCTGCGGCGCGCGCGCGCCTATTTGCCGCCGGCGGCGGTCGCCATTGGCGCGGCGGCGATGCGGCCGGCGTTGTTCGGCGTCCACTTGGGCGGCGCGGCAAAATGGCTGGCGATGGCGGCGGCCGGGCCGCGCATGTTGGCGTCGTTCTTCGCGCCGTCGTTCGCGTTCCCGTGGCTGGCGGGCAGCGCCGTGGCGCTGGCGATCTTGCTGGCGCTGCTCTTTCGGCGCCGGCCGTTGGATGTCGACGAGCAACGCGAACTCGCCGGCTTGCTGGGCATCGGCCTTTTCGGCGGCGTGTGGGTTGTCGTCACGATGGCGGGCATGTCCGATCTGGTCCGCGGAACGACGCCCATGTGGGGGCCGACGCACGGGATGGCGCTGCGCTATTGGTACGTTTCCGGCGCGGGCATCGCCTTGATCGCGGCGGCCGCGTTGGCCGTCGGGCGTTTTCTGTACGGCAAAATCGATCGGGGGGCGTTGCGAGTTCTCGCCGGCGCGCTGTTGGCGGCAATCTACGTCTTCATCGGCGCCGGCATCTGGAAAGCCCATACGGCCGCCGACTTCGAAGCGCTCGCCTATTGGTCGAACGAGTCGGTCGCGCGCGCGCGCCTCGACCAGCAAACCCTGTGCCCGACGGAGTACGAGCCGGACAACTTCCGCCCCGCCGACCGCGGCCTGCGGCTGCTGAAAGACCGGTATCCGGCGTGTTACGAACAATGGCGGGCCGGCCGCAACCGATGAGCTGATCGGGCTGACCGGCCGCGAGCCTCATTTTCCGCGGCAGGTGTAATGCAAAATCGTGCCGTGATTGCCGACCGCCCAGACGCTGGTCGGCGATGAGCCCCAAATGCCGTTCAGCGATTCGGTCGCGCCGCTGTCCATTCTGTTCCATTCGGCGCCGTCAAAATAGTAAATTCCTCCGGCTTGTCCCGCGAAAAATGCTTTCGAATCCTCACCGGTCCAGACGCCCTTGAAGGTGGTGCTCCCGTCACTCGCGTAACTCAGCGGCGGCAAGAGCGTCCATTTCTTTTTATCGCGGCGCACGGCGCCGCCGCTGCCAACCGCAAAGATATTGGACGCTGACGTGCCGCTAATCGCCACGAGATTCAGCGATTGTCCGTCGCCGCGTATTTCATCCGCCACCGACCACTGAATGCCGTTGTAATGCACGATCGCGTTGCGGCCGACCGCATAAACGTTGTTGCGGCTGGATCCCCAAATCGCGTGCAGTTCTTCAGGCCAGCCTTTGATTCCGTTCGAGGTCCGTTCGCTAAGAGCACCGTGCCACGGACCGAAGCGCACCGGTCGATTGCTTTCCACCATCCTCGTCCAGGACTTTCCATCATAGTGAAATATCGCGCCGTTGCGCCCAACAATGAAAACATTGTTGTCTGAAGAGCCCCATACGCCCGAAAGCGTAGGCGCTTCTCCGCATCGGGGCCCTGGCACAAATGACCAACCCTTGCTGCCAAAATGGAGAAGTTGGCCCATACCCGGTTTTATGACAATCACATCCGACTTGAAGCATGCATCATGTAATACGTAGATCGAATCGGGCGAAACGCCCCAAATTTGACTCAGACCGTCAACCGCATCCGTCCGGAACTCTGTCCATTGGCGCCCGTTGAAATGGAGCATCGTTCCCTCTGCCCCGACAGCATATACGTCGCTCCTCGATGTGCCCCAAACGCTATTGAGCGATTTGTCAGTGCCGGAATCCTGGCGTTCCCACGCGCACACCAATTCTTCGCTTGAATTGACGGGGCGTTTTGAATGCGCCAGGGCGCCCGCGAACGCGACAAGGACGATTGCCAGAAGAATGGGGCGAAATTTTTTGTGCATGACGAAATGATTCTAGCGCAATCTCCGCCTGCTTTACATCAACCCCGAATCTGGCAAAGTGCCGTTAGCGAGAGCGGAGGGCCGTTTGCCAGCATCATCATCGAGCCGATTTCCCTGGGCGGCGCTCGTCGTCGTGCTCGCCGCCGCGCTCTTCTCGTACGGCTGGTTCGTCCCGCGCCTGGGCGGCAATTCCGACGATCTGTGTTTCGGTCATGCGGCGGTCAGCCAGGGCCTGGGCGCGACCATCGTCGACATGCTGACGCGCTGGCGGCCGCGTTTCCTGCACACCGCGTTCCTGAATACGATGTACTTCTTGCTCTGGCGGCACTGGCCGCTGATTCACCTCGTTTCGCTCGTCACGCTGCTGGCCGGGGCCGCGCTGCTGATGGGCGTCGTTTGGAAATGGACGTCCGACCGCGCGGCGACGCTCGCGGCCGGCGCCCTGTTCGCCATGCATCCGGCGGCGAACGACACGGTGTTGTGGTCGAATTGCTGGGCGCATCTGGCGGTCAGCGTGTTCGTCATCGCCGCGCTCTTCGCCATGACGCGCTTCGCCGAAACGGGCCGCAAACGCCACGCGGCGGCGGCGGCCTTGTTGTTTGTTTGCGCCATGGGTTGCCTCGAACAGGCGTACGTCGCCTTCCCGCTGCTCGCGGCCGTGCCGCTGCTTTATGGCGGCTCGTGGCGGCGCGCCGGCTGGTTCGCCGCCGTCTTTCTCGCGCTCGCCGGCGCCTACCTGGCGGTGCAGCACCTCGTGTGCCGCGCCATGGCGACCAGCTACGCCTTCGCGCTCGATGCGGGTCTCGCGCAGCGCGGTTGGCGCGTGCTGCATTGGGCGGTCCGGACCTTCCTCGACGGCGGCGACGAATATGCCCCGCGCGCGTTGTTCGCCGACGGCTGGGCGGCCGCGCGGCGGTCGCCGACGGCGGCGGCCGGCCTGCTGGCCCTGGCCGTGGCGCTGCCGGCCACGGTCTGGCGCGGGCTGCGCCGCCAGGACGCGCCGCCGCCGTTCGCCGCGCGCCGCTTCTGGGTCGTTGCCGCCATGGGCGTTTATCTCTTTGTCGCGTCGATTGTGTTGTTCGCGTTGCGGCCCGACGCGCGAATCTTCAACCGCCATCTGCGGCTGCCGCTGCTCGGCGCCGCGCTGGTCGCCGCCGCGCTCGTTTACGGCCGCCGCTTTCTCGGCGAGAAGAAGCCGGCGGCGAGCGAGCGCCGGTTCGCCGGCGCCGCGGCCATCGCGTTGACGTTGTTTGTCTGGCCCGCGGCCGTCGTCAACCTCGGCGAAGCCGAGAGTTACGCGAAAAGCTGGGATTACCAAGAAATCGTGGCAGCGCGCGTCGCCGCCTGTGCGCCGCAACCTCTGCCGTCGGACGCCACGTTTTACGTCGAAGAACTGATTTCGCACTTTCGCCGGGCGCGCACGTTCGCCGACGACTGGTCGTTGCCTTGCCTGCTGCAAACGCAATATCCGGAGCGTTTCGATCGTTGGCAAGCCCACTCGAAGAACATGTCGTACGTCGAACGCGCGTCGGACGAGGCGTTTCCGCTGATTCTGTCGCTGGTCAACGGCGAGGCCGGCATGGTCGTCCGCGACAAGATCGAGGTGCGCGAAGATGGCCAGATCGTCAAAATGATCCCCTTGCCGCTGGGCGCCGCATCGGCGTGTCCGCACGAAACGCTCGTTCTGGAACACCGCCGCCGCAACCTCGGCGTCCTCTTCGGCAATGCGCTGGCCCTTTTGGGATCGGAAGCGACCATCCGGCCGGACGGCAAACTGACCTCGCTCGTTTTGTTCTTTCGCCAGGCGCCATACGGCTCGCCGCCGCCGAAGCTGGCCTTGCAATTGACCTGGCGGCACAGCGACGCCGCGGGCCCGGCGGAGTTGCAACCCTGGAGCAACGTCGAGCCCGGCCAGGTGGTCGGCGTCGCGTTCGATCTTCCGTACGGGCAGCGATCGGCTGACGACGAGTTGTTGGTTTCGGCGATCGACGCGGCGCGCGGCGTCTTGCCGCCGGCGGCGCCGGCCGGGCAGGCGCGTCTGGTTACCGGCGCTGCGGCAATCGTGACATTCCGTTGAACGGCCGCACGTTGCCGATTTGCGGATTGCCGCGGAACCGGTGACAATGGGCTGCCATTCAACGTTGAACAGTCGGGAGCGAAGCATGACTGCGAGCGTGCGATCGGCGGCGGCGCCCGTGCGCATCCCCTTCAATCGCGCGTCGTTCACCGGCGACGAACTTCACTACATCTCGCAGGCCATCGACAACGGTTGGATCGCCGGCGACGGGCCGTTCACCAAAAAGTGCGAGGCGCTGCTGGAGGAAATGACCGGCGCCCCCCACGCGCTGTTGACGACCTCGTGCACGCACGCCCTCGAGATGGCCGCGCTGCTGCTCGATCTGCAAGCCGGAGACGAGGTGATCGCGCCGTCGTTCACGTTCGTCAGCACGGTCAACGCGTTCGCGTTGCGCGGCGCGCGGCCGATCTTCGCCGATATCCGCCCGGACACGCTCAACATCGACGAAACGCAACTGCCGCGCCTGCTGACGCCGCGCGTGAAAGCCCTGGCGGTCGTCCATTACGCCGGCGTGGCCTGCGAGATGGACGCCATCATGGAGTTCGCGCGGGCGCACGGCCTGGCGGTGGTCGAGGACAACGCGCACGGCCTGCTCGGCGAATATCGCGGCCGGCCGTTGGGCACGTTCGGCGCGCTGGCGGCGCTGAGTTTCCACGAAACGAAAAACTTCACCTGCGGCGAGGGCGGCGCGCTGCTGATCAACGACGCTTCTTTCCACGAGCGGGCGGAGATCATCCGCGAGAAAGGCACCGATCGCAGCCGCTTTTTTCGCGGGCAGATCGACAAATACACCTGGGTCGACATCGGTTCGAGCTACTTGCCGTCGGATCTGAACGCCGCGTTTCTCTACGCGCAATTGCAGAATCGCGAGAGCATCCAAACGCGGCGCGAACGCATCTGGCGCGAATATTCGACGCGATTGGCGGATTGGGCGGCCCGCTGCGGCGTGCGCTTGCCGGCGCCGCCCGCGCATTGCCGCCACCCGTCGCACCTGTTTTATCTGTTGCTGCCGTCGCCGGCGGCGCGCGACGGCCTGCTCGCCCACCTGCGGGCGCGCGGCATCCTCGGCGTATTCCATTATCTGCCGCTGCACCTGTCGGCCATGGGCCGGCGCTACGGCGGGCGCGAGGGCGATTGCCCGGTGGCCGAACGCGTCGCCGCGACGTTGCTGCGGCTGCCCTTTTTCAATAGTTTGTCGCCGGACGAGCAAGACGTGGTCATGGCGGCGGTGCTGGCGTTCACGCCGTAACGGGGCCGGCCGCCGCCGCGCCGCAGGAGGATCGAACGTGCCGAACCAGCCGCGACCGCATCTGTCCGTCGTCATTCCGCTCTTCCGCTGCGCGGCGTGCGTGGCGGAAACGCACCGCCAGTTGTGCGCCGCGCTCGAACCGCACACGCCCGCTTTCGAGATCGTCTTCGTCAACGACGCCAGCCCCGAAAACGATTGGGAAATCGTCGCCGGGCTCGCCGCGCACGACCGGCGCGTCAAGGGCGTCAACCTGTCGCGCAATTTCGGCCAGCATTTCGCGATCACCGCGGGGCTCGACGTGGCCGACGGCGATTGGGTCGTGGTCATGGACGGCGATCTGCAGGATTCGCCGGCGGAGATCCCGAACCTGTACCGGAAGGCGCAGGAAGGGTTCGACGTCGTGTTCGCCCGCCGCGTCAACCGGCAGGATCCGTTTCAGAAAGTGCTGTATTCGCGCCTGTTCGGCTGGATTTACAACGCGCTGTCCGAGACGCCGCACGATCCGCTGGCGTCGAATTTCTCGATCTGTTCGCGCGCGGTCGTCGAGAACTATCGCCGCCTGCGCGAACGCAGCCGCGCCTTCGGCTTGATCGTGCGCTGGCTCGGTTTTCGCACGGCCACGATCGAAACGCCGCACCGGCCGCGCTTCGCGGGCGAGTCGGCCTACAGTTTCGGCAAGGCGCTGGCGCTGGCCGTCGATGCGCTCGTTTCGCAATCGAGCAAGCCGTTGCGGTTGTCGATCAAGCTGGGGATGTTCATCGCCTTTTGTGCCGCGGCCTACGGCTGCGTCTTGATCTTGCTGAAGCTGTTCCTGGGCATCCCCGTCGCCGGTTGGACGACTGTCGTCGTCTCGCTGTATTTCGTCGGCGGTTTGATCCTGGCGAATCTCGGCGTCATCGGCTTGTATCTGGGCAAGCTCTATGACGAATCCAAGAACCGTCCGCTATATGTGGTGCGCGAGACGCTCAACATTGCGGCCGCCGCCGATCCGGCGAGCGGCCCGCCGCGTGGAAAAGTCGAATGATCCGCACGCACGATTTCAACACCGAATGGTGGGGCAGCCCGGTCGGCATCGTCGACGACCCGCAATTCTTCGACCTGCCGCAGCCGGAACGCGAGCGGCTATTGTCGCCATACGCGTGGGTGGAATTCCGCGCGCCGCTCAAGGAAGGCGGCAGTCTGCACGAAACGATCGGCCGGGCCGGCTTTTTCTTCACGGATGTTCAGATCCCGCTCCAAGTCAATCTGGACGCGGTTGCCGACGCGCGGAGCATCGAGGGTCTGGCGGCCTATTCCGCCGACGAGCGACCGTTCGACGTCGCCGCGGACCAAATGGCCGCGTTTCGTCGCGAACGGTTCTTCCATCTGCCCGGCGTCACCGCCGCGAAAGTCAATGAACGGTACGCCCTCTGGGGGAAGCGGCTGATCAAAAACGATCCGGCGGCCTGTCTTGCCATACTTCAGGGCGACGCCGTACAGGGCTGGTTTCTTTGTTCGCGACCGCGCCGGGAAATCGACCTGACGCTCGCCATGCTGCACCGCGACGCCGCGATTTCGGGCTCGTCGCTCTATCGCAAGGCCCTCCGCACCTTCGCCGCCCGCGGCGACACCGTCGCCACCTCGAGCTTCAGCGTGGCGAACCCCGCCGTCATGAACATCTTTGCCCATCTGGGCGCGCATTTTCTCACGCCGATCGGTTACTGGCTGTGGGTTCGAAACCCCGCGTAACTCGGGATGACAAGGGGCCGCCCGCGTCACAAGGCGGCTGAGTTCCCTTCCGCAAACGTCCGGTTCGTTTTGGCCGCTCACCGCCGGCCGGCGAAATAGTCGGCCAGGCGGTTCATCCCCTCGGCGAGATTTTCGGCGGAGTTCGCGTACGACAGGCGCAGGTAACCTTCGCCGCCCGAGCCGAAATCCGTGCCCGGCGTCACCGCCACGCGCGCCTTTTCGAGAATATCGAACGCCAGGTCGTAGCTGCACAACTCCTCCGCGGCGCAAAACCGTTTGACGTTGACGAACACGTAAAACGCGCCCGTCGGTTCGACCGTAACGCCCAGGCCGATCTCGCGGCACCGCGCCAACACCAGCCGCCGCCGCCGGTCGTATTCGACGCGCATGCGCTCGATTTCCGGGCCGCAGCCGCCGAGCGCCGCGACGGCCGCCGCCTGGATGAAATCGCCCGCCGAAATGAAAAAATTCTGCTGCATCTTCTGGATCGGCCGCACCAACTCCGGCGGCGCGATGAGATAGCCCAGCCGCCAGCCGGTCATCGCATACAACTTCGAGAAACCATTGACCACCAGCGAATTCGCGGTGAACTCCCGCGCGCTCGCGGCCCGGCCCTCGTAGACCAGCCCGTGGTAGATCTCATCGCTGACGACCAGCGGCCCGAGCGCGCAGATCGCCGCCAGCCGCTCGGGGTCCAGCAGGTTGCCGGTCGGGTTCGACGGGCTGTTGACCAGAATCGCCTTGGTGCGCCGCGTAACCTTCGCGGCGATGGTCTCGGCGCGATATTGAAAACCGTCGGCCTCGGTCACGTCGACGAAGACCGGCTCGCCGCCGCCGAAGCGCACGAGTTGCGGATAACAGGCATACCCCGGATTGGCGAGGATGATCTCGTCGCCCGGGTCGCAGATCGCCCAAAAGGCCAGCAGCAGCGCCGGGCTCGAGCCGCTGGTGACGACGATTGTGTCCGGGTCGATCGCCGTGCCGTATTCGGCCGCATGCCGCGCGGCAATCGCCTCGCGCAAATCGCGCCGGCCGAGGCTGTGGGTGTAGTGCGTCTGCCCGCGCTGCAAACTCGCCGCTGCCGCCTCGATGACGCACGCCGGCGAATCGAAATCCGGCTCGCCGACTTCCATGTGAATGACGTGCGCGCCCTCGGCCTCCATCGCCTTGGCCCGCTCCAGCACCTCCATCACCAGGAACGGCGGGATATCGACGCTTTTTTTGCTCGGCTGGATCACGTTTCCTCCGGAGGAATGAGCCATGACGGGCAATGAAGGATACGATCTCCCAGCCTGCCGGCCTCTCAGGCGCTCACTTTCTCAGTCCGCCGCGCCAACGCGCAGCTTCACCAGCGCATCGACGACAACTGGACGATCGCCGTCGGCAAGGATGGGATTGCAGTCGATTTCTTCGATGACGCGCTGATTCGCGGCCAATTGCGAGAGGTCGGCGAGAAGCTGCGCCATTTTTTGCTTATCGATCGCCGGCAGGCCGCGCACGGCGTTCATCAGTTTGCGGGCCTGGACATCGTGCACCAGCGCCCAGCCCTCGCGAGCGTCGAACGGCGCGACGCGGAAGGCCACGTCTTTCAGCGTCTCGGTGAAAATGCCGCCCAGACCGAACAGGACGACCGGGCCGAATTGCGGGTCTTGCGAAACGCCGGCGATGAACTCGCGGCGCGGGTCGAGCATCGGGCCGACGAGCAGGCCGTCGGCGTTCGCGGGCAGGCGCGGCAGCAGTTCGGCCGCCGTACGGCGCACGGAGTCGACGTCTTTCAGATTGAGCCGAACGAGATCCAACTCGGTCTTGTGCAACAGCGTGCGGCCGCAGCCTTTGAGCACCACGGGGAAACCGATCGCGGCGGCGGCGGCGACGGCGTCGTCGGCCGTGCGCACGAGCCGGTCGGGCGTCACGGGAATGCCGAATTCGGCCAGCAGTTGCTTCGCTTCCCATTCGGAAAGGAACGCCGCTTTTTCCGCGACGGCCTGCGCCAGAATCGACATGACGTGCTCGCTCCTTTAATAGAATGCGGTCCGCCGAACGGCGTTCAACGTGTCGTATTTGACGCGGCAAGTCAAGCGGACGGACAGCGGACGGACGGCGGGGAACAAGCCGCAGAGTCACGAAGGACACGGCAGTTTTTCTCGCTCTTCTCGCGGAAAAGCCCATCGACGCCGTTCTCGTCGCAACCAATTTCCTCGGCCGGCCGACGCCGAGCGGCGAATCGAGAATGGAGATTTGGCGCCGCCCGAATTTCTGATTCTCCATGATCCGCAATCGGCAATTTGGTTGCGGCTATGCCGTGCCCATGCGGTTCAATTCCAAGGCGCCTCCGCGCGGCTTGTTCCCCGCCCGACGCCCCTGCTAAGATCGCCGCGCCGCCGCACGTGCGGCGTCCACCGACGAGGGCAGGGCGATGACCGACAAACTGCGTCTGGCCGTTTTTCTTTCGGGCAGCGGCTCGAACTACGAAGCGATCGCGAAAAACTGCGCCGAAAACCGCATCGCCTGCGAGGTGGCCGTCGTCGTCAGCAATCGCGCCGAGGCCTTCGGCCTGCAGCGTGCGGCGAAGTACCGCACGCCGGTGATCATCCGCGACGACCGCGATTACCCGTCGCGCGAGGCGCACGAGGCCGCGATCGTCGAAGCGCTTTGCGACTATCCCTGCGACCTGATCGCGCTCGCGGGCTGGATGCGGCTGCTCACGCCCGCGTTCGTCGGCCGCCGTTTCAACGCGCGGCTCGGCCTGCCGGGCATCGTCAACATCCACCCGGCCGACACGCGCGCCTACCAGGGCGAGCACGGTTACGAGTTCGCGATGGGCCTGACGAAAAAAGGCCCGCGCCTGACCGAAACGAAGGTCACCGTCCACTTCGTCGACGCCGGCATGGACACCGGGCCGATCATCGCCCAACGCTTCTTGCCCGTGCTGCCCGACGACGACCTCGACGCCCTCAAAAAACGCGGCCTCGCCGTCGAGTGGGAACTTTACAGCGAGGCGCTCGACTGGATCGCTGCCGGCCGCGTCCGGTATGAAAACGGCAAGGTCATTGTGACCTAGCCATTCGGCGCTTTCATAAATCGTTCCCAGCGTAACGGAAAATCGCGCCGCCAGCGCCCACGGCAAACACGTCCGTGGCGGAACTGCCCCAGACGCCATACAAGTATTCGGTCTCGACGCCGGGCATCCGCGACCACGACGAGCCATCGAAATGCGGGCGAGACGTGATCGTCGCGGCGATGGGGCGGCGCGCACGCGGCAAGAAATCCGACGAGCGCCAAGGCAGAGGGGTCGTCAACTTGATTCTCCTTCGGTTCGGCGGTCGGCCCGGATCGCTCAAGCGGTTGACAGGAACCCGGGCGTCCCTCTACTCTTCGAGAGTTGGGGGCGGCTTAACCTGTTCGAAGGAGATTCATCCATGAAGACCACCTGGCTTGTGCTTTTGTTTGCCCTTTGCGCGGCCGTGGGCGTGTTGTTCGCGTGTTCCAGTTCCACCAGCAGCGGCGACGATGACCAGACCAACGACGACGACAACGACGCCTCGCCGGCGGATGACGACGATAACGACGACGACGATGTGAGCCCGGGTTCGCTGACGGTCGAGAATGTTACGCAGAGCGCGTGCCTTTCGAATTCCTACGACCCGACGACCAGTCCGATCGACGTGGTGCAACCGTCTTGGGACAAAGGCGTGTTGAAAATTGAAAACCTGTACGCATACGCCAATTGCGGGTTGAAGCTGGCCGTCGACGTGACCTCGAGCGGCAACACCGTCACCGTCACCGAAACCGGCACAGGCACGGCCGCGCATTGCGAGTGCCCCTACAATTTCAGTTATGAAATTCACGGCATCGACATCCCGGGCGTCACGCTGATCATCCAACGGCAGGATCTCGGTGCGACGACGCCTTCGTCGATTTTCCAACTCGAGCTGCCGCTGGGCGCGGAAAACAAGCAGTGGCTGGTGCCGCTCGCCGACGCCTTCATGGCCGGCGATCCGACGGTCGAGCCGTTTACCGCCAAATACGCCGGTTGCGACTACTATCATTATTCGGACGCGGTTTTCATGGTCCGGCAGGATCAAGACATGTACCACGTCTTTTCGTACGACTGGTACGACCTCGACAACCCGGGCAACTATGATCCGACGTGCCACATGCCCGTCCCGGTGACGATCGGCACGCTGGCCGCCGGCAACTACAATTTCGGCGCGCCGTCGTGCGCCAAGACCGACGGCTCGTGGTCGATGCTGACGTTCGCCGTCACGATTCCGTAAGGCTCCCGGCGTGGGCGGCAAGCTGGTTCTGATCGCCACGCCGATCGGCAATCTCGGCGACATCACCCAACGCGCGGCGTCGGCTTTGGCCGCCGCCGACGTCGTGGTGGCCGAGGACACGCGCCGCACCGCGGTGCTGCTCGATCACCTCGGGGTCCGCAAACCGCTCTGGTCGTTTTTCGAGGGCAATCAGCTAAGCCGCCAACGCCAAATTCTCACGGCGCTGCGCGAAGGGACGACCGTCGCGCTGGTCAGCGACGCCGGCAGTCCGCTGATTTCCGACCCCGGCTACGAACTGGTGTTCGCGTGCTTGAACGAGGAGTTGCCGGTCGAGGCGTTGCCGGGACCGTGCGCGGCGATTCTCGCGCTGCAACTATCCGGTTTGCCGCCGGACCGTTTCACGTTCGAAGGCTTTTTGCCGCGCAAGGGGCCGGCGCGCCGCGAACGCTTGGACAGTTATCGGCGCCTCGGCGGCACGCTGATTCTTTACGAATCGCCCAACCGGGTTCACGAGACGCTCGCCGACGTGCTGGCGACAATCGGCGACGCCTCCTGCGCCGTTTTGCGCGAGATGACCAAGCTCTACGAGGAAGCACTGCGCGGGCCGCTCAGTTACGTCATGGAAAAATTGGCCGGCCGGGAAATCAAAGGCGAAGTGACGATCGTCGTGCGCTTGCCGAAGCCGCAACCGGCGGAACTGGCCGAGGCGATATCGGGCGCCCGGCGGCTCAAACGCGATCTGGGCCTGAAAACGAAAGACGCGGCGGCCGCGGCCGCGCTGCTGCTCGACGCCGACAAAAAAGCGATCTACCGCGCGCTGGCGACCGAAGCGGATCCCGGCGATTAAATAAAAAGCCGTCCCGGCGAACGGCCTGGAACGGCTCGCGACGGCGGTAGGATCTTACTCGGCCTGCTCTTTGTGAATCGGGAACGGCGGGGTGGTGCCGCGGCGCGCGGCGCGCTTGCTCGCCTTGCCGCCTTTGCGAACCTTCACTTTGCGTTTCCGTACGAGAATCTTCGTGTTCGACGCCATGGCACCCTCCTGACTCATGCAGCCCGGACAAATTGAGCGCGTCTTATACTGCGAAAGGCGCTCGCCTGTCAAACGTCGCACGGGGCGAAGGAATGGAGAAGGAAAAAGGAAAAAGTCCAAACGCGGCGCACATCGCAACGCCGCCGCCTTTCGCAAGTAAACGAAGAAGGTGGGAACAAGTGCGAAACCGGCAACAAGGGCGGCCGAGGAGCGTATTTTTCCCTTTTTCCTTCTTCCTTTCTCGGCGCCGCGTCAGAAGAAAAAGTGCACCCCATACATAAAAGCCGCCACGGAGCCGGCCAGCATGACGCGCGAGGTTTTTTTCAGGTGGTGCGTGTTCAGCGCGAAGAACAAAAAGAAAAATTGCAGGTAGATGCTGACGAAAATCTTGTCCATCACTGTGCCGCCGGCGTTGCCGGGGATCGCGGTGCTCGCGGTCAGTTGGAGCGCGACGCTGGCCACGGTGAGCGTCGGCAGCAGCGAGGTCATGATCGAGTTGATGTTCTCGTGCGTCGTCAGCGCGCGCAACGTCGCCGCGAAGGTGAAGATCACGATCAACAACAGGGGGATGAACGTGCGCCAGATCGCCGTGTCGAGTTGACGCGACAATTGAAAGACGTAAACCAGGGCCGGCCGCGGCAGCGAGTTGGAATTGTCCTGCACGGCGACCGGCACGAGGCTCGGCGTTTGACGCAGGAACTGGAAGCCGCGCGGCGGGCTGCTGAGGCGGGGTTCGAGCGGCGCGCCGGCCAGCGCGTACGGCGCGAGCGACAGTTTCGACGAGTCCAGCGACGTGGTCGCGCCGAACATCACCGTGAACAGGGTGGTGTCGAACGGGTATCGCGTCGTGTCGAAATGGGCCGGATAATGAACCGTCATCGCCGCGCCGCGCCAGATGTAGCCGCTGGCCGGTCCGACGTTGTAAAACACCGCCAGTTCCGTTTGCTCGACCGCGTCGGTGAAGGAGAGGCCCAGGCACTTGGCGAGGTTTTGCCGTTCGCTTTCCGTTTCGCCGATTGCCGCGTCCGCGCGTCGCCAACGCGCCGCTAGCGCCGGCCCGTCGCGCGGGTCGATCATCTTGTTGGCGGCCATGTGCCGGATGACGCGGTCGACCGGCGCGCCGGCGTCGATCGTCAGATCCAGGCGGATTTCATCCTTGGCCGGGTCGGGGATCGAAACGGCGCGGATGAGCATGGACACCTCGACGCGCAACACGTCGCCCGCGGCTTCGCCCGTCAGCCCGCGCAACCGGGTCATGATTCGGCGGCCGTCGGCCGGATCGAGGAACCGCGTGTTGTTCGCGGAAAGCGCTTGCTCCACGACCCAAAACAATTGCCGCGGCGACACGGCCGCGTCGAGCAGTGCGTCAAAATCGTTTTGCTTCCCGGCGCTGTCCAGATTGCGGCGCGCCTCGGCCAACGCGGCGGCGGTCGCGGCCGGATCGTAATGTCCGCTGGGCTCCAATGGCGGCTGCCATTCGGTGAACGAACGCGCCAGGCTGCGTGTAAACGCCTCACGCGGCGCGAGGCGCGGCAATTGCGCCGGCCGCACGGGCAGGATTTCTGCGATCTGCTGGCGTTGTTCGCCGAGGCGGCCGGCGTCGACCGGGTCAATCAGTTCGCGAATACGCTCGCGCCAGAAGAGCGCGGCGACCGCCAAGGCCATGACCGTCGCCGGAATCAGCCACGCGTAATGACGGCGCGAACGGTCGGCGGATGCCTGTTTCACAATCCTGTCCTGCAGTTGGGTAAGCTTTCAACCAAACAATACACAATTAAGGAAGAAGGAAAAAGGAAAAAGGAAAAAGTCCGAACACCCCGCCTGTCGTAGCGTCGCCGCCCTCACGCAGGGTAAGGAAGAAGGAAAAAAAATGAAAAAGTCCGAACACCGCACCCGTCGCAGCGTTGTCGCCCTTCGCAAAGACGGGAAAAAGGCGGAAACAACCGCGCAACCGGTAAATAGAGCGGCTCCGCGGCCTCTTTTTTCCTTTTTCCTTTTTCCTTTTTCCTTCCCGAAAAACCGTGCTATACAGCGCTCGCGACTTCGCGGGCGGAGGCAACTTCATGGCAGCAGCGTCTTGGGACGTTCTGATTGTCGGCGCCGGGCCGGGCGGCGCGATGTGCGCGCTGTCGTGCGCGCGGGCCGGCCTGCGGCCGCTGCTGCTCGAACGCAACGCCGCGCAAGCGCCGCGCAAACCGTGCATCATCGAAGTCGAAAAAAGCGTGTTCGGCCGCTGCGGCGTGCCCGCGCCCGCACGCGCGGACGTGGTCTATGCGGCCAAGACGACGCGCATTTTTTCGCCCTCGGGCAAGCCCGCCTTTCACTTCCGCGGCCATACGGCTTGCGCGGTCAAAATCGAAAAAATCGCGGCGCAATTGCTCGGCCTCGCGCGCGACGCCGGCGCCACGACCCGCTTCGGCGTGACCGTGCGCGGGCCGCTGCTCGAGGGCGATCGCGTCGTCGGCGTCGCCGCGCACGATCGGCGCGGCCGAAACCTGGAATTGCGCGCCCGGGTCGTGGTCGACGCGACGGGGTTCGACGCGGCGCTCGTCCGGCAGCTGCCGCTTCAGTTCGGGATGGACTTCGTCGATCGCCCGGGCGACCGCGTCTGGGCGGAGGCGCGGTATTACGACATCGATGCGAAAGCGGCGCGCGCCGCCGCCGAGGCCGGCCGGTTCTCGCCCGAGGACATGCAGACGCAAATCGGCTTGCAAGGCGGCTACAGCGTTCGCGCCTTTATGGTCTCGCTCGAACGCCAGTTCGGCTACCTCCTGACCGGCGTCAAGGAGGACCATCAGCCGCCGACGGCGGCGGACCTCGCCGACGCGTGCGCGCGGGATTTGGGATGTTTCAAAAAGCTCCGGCATCACGGCCACGGCGTGATCCGCATTCGCCGCGCGGGGCTGCGGCTGGTCGGCCCCGGCTTCGCCGCGATCGGCGAGGCGGGCGGCATGGTGATTCCGGCGCACGGCAGCGGCGTCGCTTCGGCGATGCTGGCCGGCGACAGCCTCGGCAAGCGCCTGGGCGCCATCTACGCCCGCGGCAGCGACGCGACGACCGCAGCGCTCTGGCCCTGGGCCGCCGATTACATGCGCGACCGCGGGGCCGTGCTGGCGACGTACGACGCCAACCGGCGCCTGCTAGAGTCGATCAATACGCTCCGCGACCTCGACCCGCTATTCGCCGATGGTGTTGTCTGCGCGGAAGACATGCTCGGCGCCGCCGAGGCCGCCCCGCTCTCGTTTTCGCTGCGCTCGCTGCCCGGCCGTCTGGGCGGCGCGGCCAAACATCCCGGCGCGGCGCTGAAGTTCGCCGCCGGCGGGCCGAAAATTCTATGGGTCGGCCGCCATTGGCAGAATTATCCGCAAACCTGGGACGAAGCCGCCTTCCGCAAATGGGAGGCGGAAGCGATGACGTTGTTGCCGTAGGGAAGGCGCGGGATTCGGGATCCGGGATCCGGGATCCGGGATCCGGGGTTCGGGATTCGGGACTCGGGCTTCGGGATTCCGCATTCCGCATTTCGGTTGCGGCTCTGCGCCCTCTGTGCCTCTGTGGTTCAATGACTATTCCTGAAGCGCTTGCGCCGTCGGCAATTGCAACACGAAGCGGCGGCAGCCGTCGGCAGGCGGGAGGCGCCGCAGTTCGCCGTCGTGGCGGCGGGCGATCTGGCGCGCGGCGGCGAGGTTGGGCGTCCGCGCGGTGGGGTCGAACGGATCGGGCGAAGGCTCGGCCGCCGGATAGGCGATCGCAATTTCCACATCCTCGCCGGCCTTGTGCGCCGTCATCGTCGCCTTTTCGCCCGCCGGCGTTTCATCCAGCGCCGCGAAGAACATGGCGGCCAGCATAAAAACGAGTTGCGGGCGATGGCCGACGATTTCCGGCAGTTTTGCGGCGGGCGGCGGCTCCAAAGCGACGCCCTTCGCCGCAAACGCCGGCTCGACCAGCCGCGCCGCTTCGGCCAGCAACTCGGCCGGGTCGAGCGCCAACGGTTTGGCCGCTTCATCATCCAGGCCGCTCGCCAGATTCGCCAGCGGCGCCAGCAACGCGGGCAGCCGTGCGAGCGAGGTCGCGTCCGCGCCGCCGTCCGCGGCATTCAGCCGCAGCCGCGGCGCCCACGCGGCCGTCGCCTGCCCCAGCAGACACAGCCGCTCGCGCGCGAGCGAACCCGGCGGCGCCATCTCGTCCGCCGATGCCGGCCGCGCGCAAACGAGCCAGCCTTCGCCGAGCGGCGCGATGTCGGCGCGGAAAAATACGTTGCCGCCGTCCGGCGTGCGGGTCGAAAGGCGCAAATCGGCGGCCGAATCGCCGGTGCGGAAGGCGCGGGCGATGTGGCGGCGCAACACCGGATCGCAAAAATGGTCATAGCGTTTATTGTGCACTTGGTTGCGCGGCATCTCGAAGACTTCCAGCCAGCGGCCGTTCAGCGCGCGGACCTTGCCCCGGCCGTCGAGCGCCACCGCCGCCGCAGGCAACGCCTCGAGCAGCAAGCCGCCGTCGGGCGCCTCGCCCTCGTCGAGCAGCCCTTTCAGGCGCGCGTAGGTGCGCAGCATCGCCCAGCCCGCGATGAAGAAGGAATAGATCATCGTCATGCCGGCGTAGGCGAGCAGCCACTCGCGCGGCATGTGCAAAATCGCGAGCAGCGCCGCGACGCCCAGCCATAGCGCGAGCGCCGCGCCGACGAGGCGGGCGGAAGTCAGGCGAGCAAAGCGCAGGAAAAACCGGGGCAATCTCTCCTCGGGGTGCGACGGCTCAGGAATTGCCGGGCGGAATTTGCCACACGAGGTCGGTCATGCCCTCGACGCCCGTGACGCGCAGGGTGACGGTTCCGGACTCGGCGACCAACGGTTTGTTGTCGGGCCCGACCGCCGGAAAATAGACCCGGTACAGGCGGCCCCAGTCGGTGTACGTCGGATAAAAATAGGTGTCTTTCTCGTGTTTGACGCGGATCGGCTCGACCTTGGCCGCCTCGACCTTGGTTCCCTGCCCGTCGACGAACCACAGCCGCCACGAGCTGTCGCCTTGGTCGAGATCGTTGTAGCGCGGCGTTGGCGTGTAGAACGACACGACGAATTCGAGGCGCTGCGCGGCGTTGGCGGTGGTTTCGGTCAGCCGGCGTTCGCGTTCTTCCATCGGCAGGTCGAACGCGCGGCCCCACTCGGATACATAGGCGCGACGCATCGGCGTGGCGAAGTACGTCGCCGAGACGATCGCGTTCGTCGAGAAATAGTGATAAATGCGCCCGACCCGCGTCCAGTTGTCGAAGATTTTTTCGTAGCTGCGATACGTCCCCTCGTAGACCAGATCGGGACGCACGCGCGCGCCGGCGCAGGCCATCAACACAACCAGCGCGCCCAGCGGGACGAAACGACGAAACCGCATGCCCAATCTCCGTGGACCGCAAGTTATCATCCGCGAACGCGGGCGGCAAGATGCAACCGCGAAGCGGGACCGCGAATGAATGAGAGTGAGGGGGTTGGGAACCGCGAATGCACGCGAATGCACGCGAATATGAAATTTGAAAACCACGAATGCACGCAAGTGCCCGTTGATCCGTTCTTATTCGCGGGCATTCGCGCGGTTAATAAGAAACCAAATCAACGTTCATCAATTCGCGGTTAACACCATTGGCGGTCAGACGAGTTCGTTCCAGCGGACGACCACGTCGCGCGCGAGGCGGACCTCGGTCGGTTCGCCGAACGGGCGGATCGTAAACAAATTGGCGCGCGGGTCGATCGGCGCCACGCCCGGTTCGAATTCGGTGGCGAAAAACAGCATCAGGCGGTTCGACACGCCGATGAGACGCTGCGGCTCGGTCGCGCCGATTTGCGGATCGCCATGGCTCTCGACCGGCGCCCAGCCGAACCGCGGCAAATACACTTCGACGATTTTGTGATTCGTGCGGTCGAGGTGCTCGCCGGGCGTGAGGTAGCCGCGGTTCGCGGACCCGGAAATGTACCGCGCCGGCAAACCGAGCGTCCGCGCCAGCGCGATCATTACAAAGCTGTACTCGGTGCACGAGCCGCGGCCGACGCGCAGCGTATCCACGGCATCCAGCTTGGGCCCGCCGTGCATTTGATAGCTCAGTCGCTTGTTCACGAACGACACGATGCGCGCCATCATCTGGAATGGCCGGCGCTCGTCGCCGACGGCTTCACGTGCGGCTTGCTCGATTGCCGATTCGTGAATCTTCAGCAACGGCCCGTCGCGCAAATAAACCTCGGCAACCGGCGGCGGAATCTCTGCGAGCGGCCCGATCTTTTCGGGATCGATCGGCCAGTGAATCTTGCCGATCGTCGCCTCGGCCAGGTAGCGGATCACAAAAATCGACTCGGCGGGCAGCGTGCCGACATCGAAAACCGCGGTCTGGTGGCCGTTGACGCTTTCGCGAATTTCCGTCGGCTCCGGATCGAGTGCATAACGGTGCAGCCGCTGATAAACGCTGTCGGCCGGCAGCGGCAAATACACGCGGACATCCTCGCGCCCCGGGTTCCGCTTGACTTCGAACTGGCCTTCGACGGCGATGCGCCACCGGCGCACGTCGCGCGCGGGCGGCAGATTCGCCGCCGCCGGCGCAAACGGGTCCGCGGCCCAGCGGCCGGGGAGCCAATTCAAATCGCTGCCGCTCATGCGCCCTCGCCGCGCGGCGCCCGGCAAACAATGGGAACCGCGCAAATCACTGAATTCTCACGATTTATAAGACCTATAGGACCTATGAGACCTATGGGACCTATAAGAGCTATCGGACCTTTGGGACTCGTATGCCCCATAACTCGTCACTCGTAATTCGTAATTCGCAATTCGGCGGCGACCGGCCGCTCGCCGCCGCGCGTCACCCGATCTCTTCCCAGCGCGTGATGACATGCGACCCGAGGCGGACCGCCGTCGTTTCGCCGAACGGCGCGATCGTAAAGAGGTTGGCACGCGGGTCGATCGGCGCGACGCCGGGTTCGAATTCCGCGGCGAAAAACAGCATCACGTGCATCGACGCGCCGACGTAACGCTCCGGCGTGGCCGCGCCGACCTGCGGATTGCCGGTGCTCTCGACCGGCGTCCAGCCGAACCGCGGCAGGTACACCTCGACGATTTTGTGGTTGACGTGATCGATGTACTCGCCGCGCGTGGGGTTTTGGCGAATCGCCGACCCGCAAATGTACCGCGCCGGCAAGCCGAGCGACCGCGCCAAGGCGATGATCACGAAGCTGTGTTCGGTGCACGAGCCGCGGCGGGTGCGCAGCATTTCCACCGCGTCGAGCTTCGTCGGGTGCATATCGTAGGTCAGCCGCTTGCTCGCGAACGACACAATGCGCGCGATCATCTCGAACGGCCGGCGCTCGTCGCCGACCGCTTCGCGCGCCGCCCGCTCGATCGCCGGATCGTGAATTTTGAAGAATGGCCCGTCGCGCAGATAGACATCGGCGATCGGCGCCGGCACTTCCGTAAGCGGCCCGATCGCCTCCGGATCGATCGGCCAGCGAATTTTGCCGATCGTCGCCATCGCCGTATAGCGGATCGCAAACGTCCAGCCGGCCGGCTGCTTGCCGAAGTCGAAGACCGCAATCTGATGGCCGTTGACGCTGTCGCGAATTTCGGCCGGCGCCGGATCGATCTTGTATTTGTGCAATTGCTGGTACGGGCTTTCCGCCGGCAGCGGCAAAAACACGCGCACATTCTCGTTGTCCGGGTTCTCCTTGACCTGGAAGCGGCCCTCGACCGTGATGCGCCAGCGCCGCGCGTGCGCCGCGGGCGGCAACGCGGCCGCGGCCGGCGCATACGGATCCGCCGCCCAGCGGCCGGGCCGCCACTCATCCGACGCCCGATGGCCCGGCGGCCAGGACGCCGGCGCGCCGGCGGCTTCGTCGGGCCGCCGATTTTCCGTCGCGCACGCGCCCGCGAGGAGCAGTGCCGCGAATAGGAGCAAGGCGATAGTGAACCGACGTTTCATGGCGTCAAGCTTGCGTGACCGCGCGTCAGCGGTCAAGTTGCTTTCGGCCGCTCAGTCTTTTACATTCGCCGCGGAGGAAAAATCCCATGCGGCGAGTCCTGATTGCGATCGCGCTGGCGTTGCTCGTGTCGGCCGCTTGTTTGAAGGCGGAAAAGGCCGGCGACCTGGCCGTGTTGAAGCCGAAGGCGGAGCGGCCGATGGGCGGCGCGCCGGGGCCGGCGGACATGAAAAAACTGATCGACTGCTGCGACGAAAACGCGAGGGCGATGGGCGCCGAATGCTGCCTCCAACTCGAAGATTTGCTGCAAGCCCAGGTGGCCGCGAAGGGCGGCGGCAAGAACATGGGCATGGCCAAGGAAATGCCGCCGGGCATGCCGGGCATGCCGGGCGCGCCCGGCGCGCCGGACGGGGGCGCCTTCAAAACCGGCCGGCCGGCGCAGGTCGAACCGGCGATCGCGGCGCGGTGGCCCAAGGTCAAACTGGCCGTCGGGCCGAAAACCGGAGCCGGCAAGGAAATTGTGATACCGGTGGGGCAAAAGGCGAAGGTCGACGGCACACCGCTGGAGATCGAGGTGATCGCCTTCGTGCCGGCGTTCAAGATGACCGCCGACGCGATCGTCAGCGACGGCGCGGAACCGACAAACCCCGCGGCCAAGGTGACGATCCGCGAAGCCGGCAAGCCCGATTGGTCCGGCTGGCTGTTTGCGAAAATGCCCGAAGTGCACGCGTTCCCGCACGATTCGCTGCGCGTCGCGCTCGTCGAAGGGGTGCAAAAATAGCCATGGCGACGAACGTCTGGGAGCGCATCAAGGTCGTGAACGAGGGCGTCGTCTTTCAGAAAACGGACGCCATCGTCAACGCCGCAAACCGCTCGCTGCTCGGCGGCGGCGGCGTGGACGGCGCGATTCACCGCGCGGCGGGGCCGGATCTGCTCGCCGAATGCCGGACATTGCACGGCTGCGACACCGGCGACGCCAAAACGACCCGCGGCGGCAAGCTGCCGGCGAAACACGTTATCCATACGGTGGGGCCGGTGTGGCACGGCGGCGGCCGCGGCGAACCGGCGCTGCTGGCCTCGTGTTATCGGCGTTGCCTGGAAGAGGCGATGCGCGTCGGCGCGCGCACGATCGCCTTTCCGTGCATCAGCACGGGCGCCTACGGGTATCCGCTGGAAGATGCGGCGAGCGTCGCCGTGCAAACCGTCGCCGGCTTTTTGGCCGCCGAGCCGGCCGTCGCCGAGGTGCGCTTTTGCTGCTTCACGCGGGAAGAATTCGACGTTTACGCGAAGCTGCTGGTGCAAGCGGGTGCGCCAAGAACTTTAGCTTGAACCACAGAGGCACAGAGATCACAGAAAAAAATATTGAGAAACCTCTGTGTCCTCGGTGTCTCCGTGGTTCAATTTCTTTCCGTTGCCGCTACGGCCTGGGGTTCGCGTTGCGCGGCCGCTTGTCGCGGATATCATCGAGAATGCGGTGAATTTCCCGGTGATATTTCCGCTCGAAGATCATGAACTTCGCGTACTGCAACGGCGTCAGCTGTTTCTTCAACTCGGCGTATTGCACGTCGCGCAGTTTGATCGCCTCGCGGTCCAGCGCAAGGACCATCTCGGTGAGTTCGGTCAGTTTCTTCGCGTCGGGTTTGGCTGCCTGGATTTCCTGATTGATCGCCACGTACGCTTCCTCTTTCCGCTCGATATTTTCGCGGAACTGGCGATCGTACTTCTGAAAAATCGGGATCAGCCGCGGCGCCTGCTCGGGGGTCAACTCGAGCGCCTCGACCAGCAGATAGACCCGCACCATCTCCAGCCGCTCCAACGCGGCGGCGTGATCGCGCCGCGAGGCGTCCGGCGTTTGGTCGTCCGCGGGTTGCGCCGCCGCCGGCAGGGAAGCCGCGGCCAAAAAAACGAATGTCAACATTGCCAGGGTTATGCGCCGCATGCGGAACAACCTCCTTACAGGGTCCAGCTTTTCGCGTCTTGCGACAGCGTCTTGGTCACTTCGGCCAGTTCCTCGTCATTCAGATCGGCCACCGCCGGCGCGTACAGCACCGGGCTCGACGGCCGCTCGCCCGGCAACGCCACGACGCGCGAATTCACCAGTTGGCCCATGATTACTTTCGCGATCTGGATTTGCAAATCGCGCACTTCTTCCTTTTTCAACGAGAAGACTTCCTGCGTGACCGTCGGGTCGACGCGCGCCAGCGTCGCACGGGCGGTCGCCAACCGCGCCGGCGAGATTTTCACCAAGGCGGGCGGCAGCGAACGCTGGAACGACAGCGTGCCCGTCGCCGTCAGCGCGCCGAACGCGACCAGCGCCGCCGCGGCTGCGCCGGCCAGCGCGCGCGTCCAAACGCGCGGGGTCAACAGCGCTTCCCACCACCGGCGAATCCACGAGCCGCGAGCCGTCGCTTCCTCGCGCGATTGCCGCAGCCGCGCATAGAACGATGCGAAATATCCCGCGCCCGGGTCTTCGATCGGGTGCGCCACCGCCGCCAGGACCTGGCGAATTTCGTGCGCCTCTTTCGCGCAATCCGCGCAGCCGCCGACATGTTGCTCGATTTCCGCGTCGACCTCGGGCGCGAGTTCGCCCTCCAACCAGTCGAGCAGTTGTTCCGTGGTTTTGTCGCAGCTCATGCCCCATTCTCCCCGTACTCGGCCAGCAGCGTTTTGAGCGCCTTGACCGCGTAATGATAATTCACCTTCGCCGCCGAAATCGAAATGCCGACCGCTTGCGCGATCTCGGCGAAACTCATGTCGCCGAAGGCGCGCATCTGCAGCACCTCGCGCTGCCGCGGCGGCAGCTTTTCCATGGCGTCGCGCACCAGGCGCCGGCGCTCGTGGGTGTTGATGTCGTCCTCGACGGAACTCGCGGCCATCGCCGACCGCTCCGTGATCTCTTCTCCCTCGCGCCGGCCGCGGTCGCGGATCAGGTTCTTCGAGAAGTTCATCGCAATGCGAAAGACCCACGTCTTCAGGCTCGAGCGGCCCTCGAACCCGGGCAAATTCTTGTACACCGAGAGGAAGGTTCGCTGCGCCACCTCGTCGGCGTCATGGTGGTTGCCGACCATCTTCAGCGCCAAAAAATACACCATCCGCTGGTATTTCTTGACGATCACTTCGAAGGCGAACTCGTCGCGATCCTTCAGGAACCGCTCGACCAGAGTTCTGTCGTCGTCGTTCACTGGCGACTCGTCGTGGTTGATCTCGCCTTCATCCATTTCGACACGCCGCGGCATCGCTACGTTCAACCCCGCGCTCGTTGGCTCATGCAAGGACGCATAAAGGCTGAGGTTTCACAATTCCCCCCCCGCCGTTTCGGGCGTAAGCGTAACGCGATTGCCGGCGGGGCGCCAGGGTTGGTCGCAAGCCCGCCTGGGGCGCTGCCCCAGGCTGTAATAGACCACGCCGTTGGCGCTTCCCTCGGCGCGGACCACGTCGGCGCGAACGGAGGGAGGGCCAAGGGCCAGAATTATCACAGCCCGGGGCAACGCCCTAGGAACGGTCAGTGCCGGAAAATCCGCCTTCCAGTGAACACCATCGCAATATTGTGTTCGTTGCACAGGCGGATCAGGTCGGCGTCGTTGGGCGAGCCGCCGGGTTGGATGATCGCCGTGGCGCCTTCCTTGGCGGCGACCTCGATCGCGTCGGGGCCGTCGAGCGCGCCGTCGCTGGCCATGCTGGCGCCGATCAGTCCGCCTTTGAGTTCGACGGCGTCGGTCCAGATCGAGTCGCGCATGGTTTCCTCGGTGATCGCGGCAAACGGCGCCTTGAAGCGTTCCCAGGCGAGGCGGTCGGCGAGCTTGTGATACGCCTTGTCGCGCGCGGCCTGGGCGATCGCCGCGCGGTCCTGCCCCGCGATGCCGATGCAGACCGTCGCTCCGCTTTTGACGAACACGATGCTGTCGCTCGCGGCGGCGGCGGCCAGGCGCCAGGCGAAGAGCAGGTCTTCCCATTCTTCCGGCGTCGGCTGGCGCTTGCAGCGGACCTCCTGCGCGCCGTGCAGCGTCGCGCGCGCGGGCCGGCAATTTTCGCGGGTGAAGGCGCCGGGGATTTCGGCCCACTGCACGATCAGGCCGCCGTCGAGGAGGCTGGCGAGGTCGAGGTGCGGCCGGCCGCGCCATTCGTTCAGGCGGGCGATGTTGTTGATCCGCAGCAGGCACAGCGACGGCTGCGCGGCCAGCTTCGCCAGCGCCTCCGGCGCGAAATCCGGCGCGGCGACGACGTTGAGCTGCACGGGCAGCAGCGCCTCGGCCGCGGCGACGGTCATGGTCTGATTGAGCGCGGCGCAGCCGCCGATGGCGCCAAGGCGGTTGGCGAGCGCCGCGCGCCGCACGGCCCGTTCGAGCGTTTGCGCCTGGGCGGCGCCGCACGGGTTGTTGTGCTTGACGATGATGCAGGTCGGCTGTTCGCCGGCGTAGCGCAGCACGTCGAGCGCGATGTCGACGTCGCGGATGCCGGTCTTGCCCGGGTGCTTGCCGCGCTGCAGCAGTTCCGGATCGCTGGTCAGCCGGTCGCTCGGGTCCAGCGGCGTCACGTCGCCGATGGCGATGTTGCCGTTGATCAGCTTGTACAGCGCCGCCGGCTGCCCGGGGTTGTCGCCGTGCCGCAGCCCGGCCGCCTGCCCGCCGACGGGCCACGTGACCTTGTGATAGATCAGCGTCTGGCGCTTCTCGCCTTTGCCGAATGCGATTTCCAACTCGTCGGGGTAACGATCCGGCTCGACTGCCGGCGATTCAACGGGCTTGTCTTTCATGCGTTCCTGCTTCGTTTTGCGTGACGGCTTATTGTGAGCGGCGCGGCGTGGGTTTTCAAGGCGGCTCGAACGGTGAACCGCGATCGGCGCGCCCGGAGTTTTTATTCGGTTTCGTCATCCACCAATTGGCGCCAACGATCCGGCCGCGCCAAGAATTGCTTTTTTTTATTTTTGTGGTACACCAACGGCATGCGTCGTTTTCCTAGTTTATTCGCGTTCGGCGCGCTGGCCGTGGCCGCCGGGCTGTTGCTTGCCGCGCAGGCGTCGGCGGCCAAGAACCCCGCCAAAGGTCCGACCACGGTTGCCCGCGCCGAGGCGGAATCCTGGGTCGCCACGCTGATGTATCCGGACGACGACCGGGATCTCGACCGCCGTTTCGCCGCGTTGCGTCTGGGCATCCATCGCCAGGCCTGGGCGCTGGATACGCTGATCCGCCAGTTGCGCGGCGATCGCGATCCGGCCGTGCGCGCCGCCTGCGCGTATTCGGTCGGCCGCATCGGCGGCGACCGGGCGGTCGGCGCGCTCGTGGACGCGATAACCGATCCGGTGCGCGAGGTGCGGACGGCAGCCATCGAAGCGCTGGACGGGCAGGTCAATCCCTATGTCGCGGGCAAACTGGAAGAGCTTTCCCGCCAGGGCGACGGCCCCACGGCGTTGGCGGCCGCGCGCGTGCTGGAAGCGGCGGGCAGCCTCGGGCCGGGGTGGATCGGCTCGCGGCAACGGCCGGCCGAACCGGCGCCGATGCCGGCGACGACCGGCGTGTATGTCGACCCGGCCGCCGGCGACGACGCCAACAAGGGCTACCGCGAAAAGCCGGTGCGCACGATTCGCCGCGGCCTGGCGCTGCTGCAGCCGGGCGACGCGCTGATGATCGCCGGGTTGCCCGGCGGGCAACCGATTCGCGAGCCGGTGCTCGTGCCGGCGTCGCTGTCGGGCGAGGCGCAAAACCCGACGCGCATCCTCGCCTGGCCGGGTCGGCCCCGCCCGGTGATTTCGCCGACCCGCCAGATTCCCGCCGCCGCCTTTGCCTCCGACGCCAAGGGCATCTGGCGCACCAAAACCGATTTTCGCGTCTTCGGCGCCTTCGTCGTGCGTAGCGCGTCGCACCTGGAAGTGCTGCCGATGGCCGACTCGCGGCAAGAATTGAAACCGGGCATGTGCTGGTTCGATGCCGCACAAAGCGAGCTCACGATCAACTTCGGCGACCGGCCGCTGCCGCGCGCGGTCGAAGCCGGCTTCGCCCAGCAGGGAGTCTACATCGACGGCGCCCACGATGTGGTCGTGCAGGATCTCGACGTGCGCTTCGCGCCGGACAGCGGTTTCGACGCCAACGCGTCGCCGCGCGTCGCCTTCGTGAACTGTACGGCGTCATATTGCGATCGGCACGGCTTTTTCTTCTATTATTCGCCGCACGGCACGGTCCGCGGCTGCCGCGCCAGCTACTGTGCGTTTCAAGGCGTCAGCGTGCGCGCCAGTCCCGAGACGATTCTGACCGCGGTGCAATCCACGAGCAACGGCGTCGATGGCATTTTGTTCCTCTACGACAGCGACGGCTGCCTGGCCGTCGACAGCGTCGCGACGGGCAACTTTCGCGGCGTGAGTTTCATTGAGGGGTCGACCCACGGCCGCGTCATCGGCGGCGACTACACGGGAAACAAGACGACGTCGGTGTCGTTCGAATCCGGCTCGGTCGGCGGACAAGTGATTCCGCCGCCCTGACCGGCGACATATTCCCACGATCACATGACTCGGCGAGGCGCCAATGTCTGACAGGTCGGACGCGTCAGACAAATCAGACTTGTCGGATCTGCGCAACGCGCTGAACGAAAATGACCCTGGCGAACGGTTGCGGGCCGCGCGGGCGCATCAATTCTTGGCGAAGATCTCGGCCTGCGCGAGCGGCGCGGTCACCACTGATACGTGATCGGCACCGAGACGATATTGCTCTGCGCGCCGCAAATATCCTCGACGCGGATGTTCAGCGTGTATTTGCCGCTGGGCTCGTACGGCGGCAGCACGTCGGCCCAATTGCCGTTGCAGAGCGCGCCGGCCGGCAGATTCCACGAGAGCGGAATCCAGGGGCCGCTGCCGATTTGGTAGACGGCGACGCCGTGGGTCAGATTGCAATCCGGATCGTCGCCCTGGATGCGGAACACGGCATTGACGCCTGAGGAGACGACGATTTCCGGCACGACAACGCCGTTGACCATCGACTCGATGTCGACGATCTGCGGCGCGCTGTTGCTGGAGGGGCAATACGAACTGACCGGCCAATCGACGCTGTACGCCTGATTGGACCCCGGCGGCAGCACCAGAAAGACCTCGTGCTCCGTGAAGTCATAACCGACAGCCAGGCTCAGGTTCTCGTAGCCGGTTTGCACGTAGCCCATGTACGCGCCGTTTTGACCGACGCGCATGTTGCCGGACACGAGCGAGCCGCCGGACACAATCACGTTCTTGTTGGTCGTGAAGTCCCAGTAATAGATGATATTCGCCGAAACGTAAAAGAACATCGTGCCGTCGGTCGACCAGTTCGGGTCGGTCGGAGAGTTTTCGAGGTACAATAACAGATTGCCCTTGGCGTCGCAGACGACGCCGACGCCGCGTTGGACTTTTGTCGTCTGATTTTCCAGCACCACCGCCGCCGCAATCTTGGATTCATCGGCCGTCCAGCGCGGGAAATATGCGCCCGTGGTCGGCACGAGAAAGGCCTCGCCCGTATTGACGATCGACTTCAGATCGGCCTGCACGACGTTGCCGCCGTCGGAATCGGAAATCGCCAAGCCGTTTGAATTGAGATAAGCGACCTTGTCCATCGAGGGCGAGTGCGAACCGAATCGCCCGTCGGCCGTGAACACGCGTCCGCCGCTCGCATCCACGAGACCTTCAAGCAGTTGGCCGTTCGAGTCGTGGTAAAAGAACTTGCGGCCGTTGGGCGCCAACAGCGCGTCCTGCGTCTTGACCAGCGGAGTTTGTTGCCCATCGAACGCCCGGACCATCCAGGCCTGGTTCGCATCGTCGATCATAAAAAGCTCATCCGGGGAAGCCGTCTGCATGTAGCGCCCGACGAACGGACCGATCATCGTCGCCGACTGGTACGTCAAGTCGATGAGGTACGTTCCCGGCACGCCGGCGAATTCGCCGGAGAAGTACATCTGGCCTTGCCGACCGTTGATGATCGGCCCGGAACTTCCGGGGTACAGCGGGGTCGGATGGCTGTGGCAAGCCACGCCCATGGTTAGCATCGCCGCCACCGTCAAAATCCACAACAAACTTCTCAACTTTGGCATGAACGCTCCTTCGCCGCCGCTTTTGGATTTTGGTAGCCCGGTCGCCCACTGTCAAGAAGGTAATTTCCGACGCTGGACGTCCCGCCGCGGCGCGCCATTGACCTTCCGTGGCCGATTTGGCACTTTGCCTGCCATGATCGATCGTTTTTTGGCTTGGCCCGCGGCCATTTTGACCTTGCTCGCATTATCCTTGGCGGGGTCCCCCGCGTTTGCCGCGGACGATCCGTACGCCGCGCGCCGCCAGCAATTCCTCGACGCGGAAAAATTTCTGGCGGCCAACCATCCGGAAGAAGCGCGCCAGATCCTGTTCGATCTCGCCAACAGCGACTGGCCGCTCGCCGATGCGGCGGCCGACAAACTGCGCGCCATGGCCGACGGCTTGCAGGACGCCGCCGGAAAGGCCAATTGGCAGCGCTTCCTTGTCGATCGGTTTCCGACCAGCCTCTACCGCCCCGACGCGTTGCTGGATTTGGCCGCCAATGCCGTCGAGAGCGACCCGAAGACCGCGGCCCCGTTGTTGCAAACCTATCTGCGCGACTACCCGGAACGGGATGACGGCCACGCTCTGTGGTTGCTCAGCGAGGCGTTGCTGCGCCTCGAACGGCGGCAGGAGGCCGCGGTAGTCGCGGCCCAGGCCGCCTATTGGAGCCTGGGGCCGTTTGCCGCCAAAGCCCGCCTGCGGCTGGACGAGTTGGCGCGCGATGGCGTCGCCGTGACCCCGCCGTCGCCGACGGCGCTCTGGACGCGAATCGTCGAGAGCTATGCCCAAAAGCAGTTCGCCGCCGCCGGCGCCTATGCGGAGCGTTTTGCCGAGATCTACGGCGACGGCCCGCGGGCGTTTCGGGCGTACATGGCGCAGGTCGATTGTCTATTGGCGCGCCATCAGCGCGACGGCGCCAAGAGCTTGCTGGAGACGCTGGCGAAGAAGGGCGCCAGCGTCGACGAACGGCTGGCCGCGACGTTGCGCTTGAAGCGGCTGGACAAGAAACTGGCGGTCGACAAGAAACGCAGTTTCTACGAAGCGGTCGCGGCCAAGGCGACGGCCCCAGAGGCGCGGCTCGAGGCGCGGCGGGCCCTGCTCGATTTAGAAATGGGGGAAGATCGTCTCGCCCCGGCGGCGGCATGGGCCGATTCGTTGTTGCAAGAGAATGCCGCCGAGTTGTTGCGGCCCGAAGAGATCTACTGGAAAGCCGGCTTCGCCCACTACCTGCTCGGCGATTACAACCAGGCCGTCGACAGCCTGCGGAAGCTGCTCGAGGCCAGCCCGCAAGATCGCGACGGCGACCGCGCGCAATATTGGCTGGCCCGCGCCTCGTATCGCCTGGGCGATCAGAAAAACGCCCTGGCGTTGTTTCGCCAATGCTACGACCGGTGGCAGGGCACGTATTACGGCCTGGCCGCCGAGGCCTGGCTGCTCGCGCTGGGCGAGCCGCGGGCGCAATTGCCGCTGCTGCCGTTCACCGCGGCGCCGCCGGCCGCCCCGGGAATTGTCGTTCTCAAAAGTGAGTGGGAACAACAAAACGGCGGCGGCGCGGAATTCGACGACGGCGCGCGCCAGGCGCTGGACGCGTATATCGCGATGGGCCCGGCCGAGTTCACGCCCGCGTTCCGGGCGGTTCGCGAACTGCTGGCGCTCGGCCGCGGCGCTGACGGCCTGCAGCGGCTGAACTTCATCAAGGATCGCATCTGCCAAACCGGCGAGGGGCCGTACTTCTTGAGCGTCGCCTATTCCCTGTGCGGCGATTTTCAGGCGGCGGCCCTCGCGGCGCAGCGCGCCTTCGAGCAAGTCCGCGAAGGCCGGCTCGCCGATCCGCACGCGCTGACCTCGCGCCGCCGCTTTCCGCTGTTGTACAAAGAGCAGGTGTTCGAGGCGGCGAAGAACCACAATCTCGACCCGTTCCTGCTGTTCAGCGTCATCAAACAGGAGAGCGCGTTTCAAACGGCGGTCACCAGTTCCGCCGGCGCACGCGGCCTGATGCAAGTGATGCCGGGCACGGGCCGCATCATCGCGCGCAAACGCCGGCTGAAGAAATTCAACCCGACCGATCTTTACAAGATCGACGTGTCGCTCGACTTCGGCAGTTGGTATCTGGCCGATTTGCTCGATGACGCGGGCCGCGATCTGGCGGCGGCCCTGGCGGGCTACAACGCGGGCATCAGCCGGCCGCGCCGCTGGTGGATGCAGTACGAAGGCCGCGATTACGACGAACTGATCGAGCTGATTCCGTTCGACGAAACGCGCGGCTACGTACTGGGCATCTTTCGCAACTACGAGATGTATTCCCGCTTGCACGGCGACCGGCAACAGACGCCGGATCCGCCGAGCGTCTTCACAGTGCTCACGCAGAAAGTAAAGTGCTTGCCTTAGCGACGTTTTGTTTTTATGCTTTGCGCTTGTCCCGCACGGCCCGGAGGATGGCATGGTCGAAACATATCCAGTGACGATCCGAGGTTATGAAAACCTGAAAAAACTGCTGCACGAGTTGAAGACCGTGGAGCGGCCGAAGGTGATCCTCGCGATCGCCGAAGCTCGCGGCCACGGCGATCTGTCGGAAAACGCCGAGTACGACGCCGCCAAGGAAAAGCAGGGCCAGATCGAGTCGCGCATCGCCGATATCGAACACAAGATCGCGATCGCGCAGGTCATCGACCCCACGAAGATTCGCGAGGACAAGGTCGTGTTCGGCGCCACCGTGACCTTGCTCGATTTGGATTCGGAACAGCAGAAAACCTACATGATCGTCAGCGACTCCGAGGCCGACCTCAAGGCGGCGATGGTCAGCGTCAATTCCCCGATCGCCCGCGCCATGATCGGCAAACGCGCCGGCGAACTGGTCGAATTCGACACCGCCAACGGCTTGCGGGAACTCGAAATTCTGCGCATCGAATTCAAGTGACCTAGACTGTTTCAGCAGATCGGATCGGCCGGAATTTTTACCCTAAAAACGCAGAGAGCGCAAAGGCGGACAAGCATTTGAGCGTCGCGGCCTTTCCTTCCTCGCGATCTTTGCGATAAAAAAAACAGCCGCCGGAGTTTCTGCCGCGAGGACGGCGTTTGGCCGAACTTCCCCAGTTCAGAGATCCTGATCGAGCAATTTCTCAGCGCAATTTCAAGGCGAGCAGGCTGATCACGGCGGCGATGCCGGCGATGATCCAGAGGCGCACGACGACCTTCGGCTCGGCCATGCCGCGCAGCCGAAAGGCGTCGTGCAGCGGCGCGCGAGAAAAGATGCGCAAACCGAGGCCGCCGCGGTTGACGCCGAAGCGGTCCTGGATCAGCGACGAAACGAACTCGGCGCAGAAGAGGAAGCCGGCAAGCAGAAACAGCAGTTCTTGCTTGATCAGCACCGCCGCGGTGGCGAGCGCCCCGCCGATCGCCAGGCTGCCGGTGTCGCCCATGAACACCGTCGCCGGGTACGAATTATACCAAAGGAACCCGACCAGCGACCCGAATAGCGCCGCGAGAAACACCGACAATTCGCCGGCGCCCTTGATATGGTCGAAGAGCAGATAGGGGCTGATTTTGGCGTGCGACAGCAGGTACGCGTACACGGCGTAGACCATCGCCGCCATGATCGCCGGGCCGGTGGCCAGACCGTCCATGCCGTCGGTCAGGTTGATCGCGTTGCTGATCCCCAGCACCACCAGCACAACGAACGGAATATAGAAAATCGACAGCGGCAGCGTGCCCTTGATGAACGGAATGGCGATGCGGCCGATCAGGTGCCGCTCGTGCGGCGAGAGCGCCGGAATGAAGCAAATTAGCGCCAGCAGCAGGCCGAACAGGCCCTGGTAGGTCATTTTTTCGCCGCGCGACAGCCCCAGGTCCGCGTCTTTGCGGACGACGATCTTCAAGTAGTCGTCCGCCGCGCCGATCGCCGTGAACCAGATCAGGCTCAAGATCATAATTTGCACGAAGCGGTTGCCGATGTCGCAGCACAGCAGGCTGACCAGCATCGTCACCAGCGAGAATATCAGCCCGCCCATCTGCGGCGTGCCTTTCTTGTCGTGCACCTGCATCACGCCGTAGTCGCGCGGCGTGTCGTGGATGCCGGCCCGGTGCAGCAGGCGGATCAGCGGCGCGCCGAGCAGCAGCGTCAGCAGAATCCCCAGCACGGCCGCGACGCCGGCGCGAAAAGTGATATACCCCAGCAAGCGGATGATCGTGGTCATCGCCTCGCCTGCCGCGGCATGTTGCTGGTGAATGAGGTAGAGCACGCTATCCCTCCTCGGTCAGCCCGGCGATCGCCCGCTTGACCGCGGTCTTCAGCGGCGAAACCGGCTCGACCATTTCCGCGGTCAGCAGCGTGCGCTGCAGCGCCCGCCGCAACGCCGCGCGATCCGGCGCCAGCCCGCGGTCGTGGAGCCGCCGGCAACCGGTCGCCGCCGCGGCCCGCACCGGCCAGCGCGGATCGTCGAGCAGCCAGAACAGTTCGTCGATCGCGTGCGGCGCGTCCGCCAACTCGGCCCACGCCGCGATCGCCGCCGGGGCGACCTCGAAGTGGCGGTCGCGCAGGCAACGGGCGACGCCGGCCAGGCACGCCGCATCGCCCCGCAACTGTTCGCGGAACGACACGGCCGTGCGCAGGGCGAACTGCCGCACCTCGTAATACGGATCGTCGAGGCCGGCGAGGATCGCGCGGCGGACGCGCTCGTCGAACACGCCGACGTCGGTCAGCGCCGTCAGCGCGTTGCGGCGCACGAAGCCGGCGTCGCGCCGCGAGCCGAGCCATTGCCGCAGCAGCCACGGGCGGCGTTCGATCGGGGCGGCGACGGCGTCGACGAGCACGTCGAGCTGGTCGGCCATTTTCAGCGCGCCGATCAGCTTGACGCCGAAGTTGCGCACCCACCAATCGTCGTGGCTGAGGTACGTCGCCAGGCGCTCGCGCACGATCGCCAGTTCCGCGTCGTCGAAGGGGCGGCGCTGCGCCTCGGCCAGCAACGCCGCGGCGGACAGCGCGCGCACGTTGCCGTTGCCTTCGGGCAGCCGCAGCGGCGGATTGCCGAACGGCCGGCCCAGGCCGTACCGCGCCGCGAAATAGTTGAGAAAGTCGATCAGCGGATCCGTGCGCAAGAGGTAAGCGAACATCAGGAAGATGAACAGGCCCAGGCCCGCCGGGGCCAGGAAGGCCCAGGCCTTCGCCACGAACCCCGCGCCGTCGCGCGGCGCGACAAACGCCAACTGCATCACCAGGACCATCACCACGCTGGCGGCGATCGTCTTGCCGAAGGTCGGCGCGAATTGCCGCATTCCGATCGGCGCGCCGTCGGCCGCGAGCCGCCGCGCGATGATGCGGTGCCGCCAGACGGTGTTGAAGGCGAACATCAGGCTGGTGGCCAGGGCCAGGCCCGCGTGCCGCAGGGGCGTCCGCACGAGCACGACGGCGAAGACAAGGTAAACCACCAGGCTGCCGGCGTTGGTGAGCATGCTGGTGCGCGTGTCGAGCTGGCTGGAAAAGACGCGGCTGTACAGCGAGGTCAGCGACCAGCCGAGCAGGCCGATCGCGTAGCAGACCAGCGCGAGGCTGGTCATTGACGTGCCGACGGCGGTGAATTTGCCGCCCTCGAAAATGAACCGCACCAGGGGCGTGGCGAGCGCGATGAGCATCGCCGTCGTCGGGATCATCAACATCAGCGTGGCGTCGATGCCGCGCCGGAGCATCGCGCTGTATTCCTTGGCGTCGCTCTCCGCCGCGACGTCGGAAAGATCGCGCAGGAACACGCGGCTGACGCTCATCGCCAACACGCTGAAGGGAAACACCACCAGCAAACGCGAGAAATAGAGGGCGCTGACGGAGCCCGCGATCAGCGGCGTCGCCAGCACCTTGTCGACAATGCCGCTGATTTTGTTGATCGTCGCGTCGATAAACACCGGCCCGGCCAGCGCCGCGACTTTGCGAACGCCCGGTTCGCCGTGCAGCCGCGGCTGGTACGCGTTCCACGCGATCTTTTCGCGCAGCCCGCGCCGCAGCAGGAAGAACATCTGGTACACGATTTGCAGCGCGCCGCCGACGAGCACGCCGACGCCCAGCGCGTACAGCCCGAACAGCGGTTCGAGAATCGGCACGATGAAAATCAGCCCGAGGCTGTAGAGCACCGGCGAAAACGCGTTCGGCCCGAAGCGGTCGAAGGCTTGCAACAGCGTGCCGAGAAACGCGCTGACGCTCATCAGAATCAGGAACGGGAACATCAGCCGCGTCATGGCGACGGTCTGCGCAATCAGCGCGGGATCGTTGAAGCGCGCGACGAGGTGAATCCACCACGGGCAGGTGAGAATCGCGAGCGCCGTGAACGCCGAGGAAAGCACGAAGAAGAAGTTGAACACCTGCCACGCCAGCCGCCAGGCCGGCCGCTTGTCATCGCTGCGATGGTAGAAGAGCAGGAACGACGGCAGGAAAGCGTTCTCCAGCGCCATCTCGGCCACGACCTCGCGCATCAGGTTCGCGATGCTCAGCGCCACGGCAAACACGTCCATGATGCTGCCCGCGCCGAAGAAGCGGCCCAGGAACGCCTCGCGCACGAAGCCCAGGCCCTTGGCCATGAACGTGCCCAGCCCTTGCGAGAAAACGTTTTCGACCACGCCCTTCGTCGCCTTCTCGCGCGTCACGGTCACCCACTCGAAGGCGAGCGAAAATTCGGTTCCGTCGGGCAGCACGAGGCGGTCGTCTTCGGCCAGTGCGGTCGGGCCGTTCACGGCTTCGATGGCGCCGTCCGCGTGGCGCAGGCGAAGGGATTCGCGCGGAATGACGGTCCACGTTTCCTCGACGCGCCCGTTGACCATTCGCGCCGTCCGCTTGAGCCAGAAATGGCCCGGCGCCAACCCCGGCAGCGCCAGCCGCACATCGTCCCAGCGGCCGCTGCCGACGCGCGATTTGTCGTAGAGCGCTTCCGTCCGGCGGCCCTGCGGATCGACCAGGAACGTGCGGCGGCGCGTTGCTTTTTCCGACTGCGGCTTCGGGCCGGCGACCAGCGCCCGGGCCTGGGCCTCGATGCGCTCGAGGCAATCCGGCACGACGAACCCCGCCGCGGCGGCGCGCATCGCGGCCCGGCGTTCCGGCGGCGCCGACAACAACTCGCGGATCGCGGCCAGCAGCCGCTCGTCGTCGACGGCGTCGACGCTCTCGCCGCGTTCGACGACCCGCCGCTCTTGAATGACGAGGCAAGCCCCGGCGGCGGCCATCGTCTCGGCGTTCTTGACCTGGTGATCGCCGGGCAGGCCGCTCTTCGGAATCACGACCGCCGGGGCGCCGACGGCGGCCGTTTCGGCCAGCGACCCCGCGCCGGCGCGGCAAATGATGATATCCGCGACGCGCAGCCATTTGTCGATGTCATAGAGATATTCTTCGCGCCGGTAGAAATCGCGGCCGTCGTCCTCGCGGAAACCGCCGGCCGCCAGCCGGGCCGCCACGTCGTCGGCCGCGTGGTAGTGCGCGTCCGCATAACGGCCGACGCCGTGCATGACGAAGACGCTGCGCCGCAACGCCGCGTCGGCCGCCAGCTTCGGGGCCAGCGCGGCCACCGCGCGGTTGAGCGAGCGCGCGCCGAGGGAGCCGCCGGTCGCGAGGATCACCCGCCGGTCCGGGTCGACGCCCAGATCGCGTTTCCATTGCCGTTTCTGCTCGTCGGATGCCGGCTCGCGGAGCGCCAGAATCTCGCGGCGCACGGGATAGCCGACCAGCACGCCGTTGTGCTGAAAGTAAACCAGCGTTTCCTTAAAGGTGACGCAAACCCGCCCGGCCAGCTTGCCGAACGTGCGGTTCACCAAGCCGGGAAACGCGTTTTGTTCGTGAACCAGAATCGGTCGACGCAGCAGCCGCGCCGCCAGCAGCACCGGCGCGCTCACGTAGCCGCCGGTTGCCACGATCAATTGGGGCCGCCAGCGCAGCAGGATGAAGAACGCCTTGAACGCCCCGGCCAGCAGGGTCAGCAGAAAAACGGCCATGGCCGGCGAGTACTTGCGGTCGGGCATGCCGACCGACGGGATGAACCGCAGCGGAATGCCGTGCCGCGGCACAATGTCGGCCTCGGCGCGCCCGGCCACGCCGAGATAGAGGAATTCGGCGAGCGGATCGTGCCGCGCCAACTGGCTGGCGATCGCCAAGTTCGGATAAACGTGGCCGCCCGTGCCGCCGCCGGTCAAAACATATCGCATCGTCGCTTTCGCGGTCGTTGGTGAATTCGGCCCAGACTAGCACCGGGGCCGGCGCTGCTCAAGACAAAACCGGCGAATTTGCGGCGCGCGGGCGCCGACATTTGTTTTTGCCGCCCACAGTTTGTATAAGGGATGCTCGACAGGCGGCGCGAGGAAACAATGAACCGGCAAACGTGGCTCTGGGCAGCGCTCGCCGCGTTGTGGCTGGCCGCCTATTCCATCCAGTTCTTTGTGATCGACCCCCCGTGCCCCGACCCCGACGACGAAGCGCGAATGAACGGCCTGCTCGCCACCGGGTTGAACGCCGGGCTGCTGGCCCCGCCGCGCGAATACCAATACGGCCCGAGCCGCGGGCCCCTCGTGTACGGCGCGCTCCTGGCGCCGGTTTACTGCATCGCCGGCTCCAAATTTCTCTGGATTCGCCTGCTCGGGCTGCTGTTCGTCGCGGGCGGTGTGTATTTTTGGACGCGCGTGCTGCATCGCGCCTGGGGCGCGCCGTTCGCGCTGCTGTTCTTCGCGTTCAGCGTTTTGCCGCCGCCGTTTTTCCAATGGACGTCGCATTGCGGATTTTGGGGCAACCATCTGGAAAGCATCTTCTTCTCCGGCCTCGTGTTTTTTTTGTTTTTCCGGCTGGGCGACCGCTTGCCGGCGCCGTGGCGCGCCGCCGCGCTCGGCGGCGTGGCCGGCTTTGCGACGTTCTTTTGCCCGCAGAACGCGCCGCTGGCGCCGACGCTGGCGGTCGTCGCCGTTTGGCGCTGGGGTCGCCGGGCGCTGTGGCGCTTCGTGCTGCCGGCCGGCGTCGTTTTTCTGCTCTTTTTCCGGTCGGTCGACGGCTCGTCGTGGACCGAATTGCTCGTGAATCTCGGGCGCGCCCGCACGTGGGAGAAAATCGGCGGGCTGTGGTTTTCGGTGCTGCCGTCGCTCATGGGATACAATGCCGAATTCGCCCCGTTCGTCCGCAACCTCATGACGGCGTGGCGGGGTTCGCTCGATTGGCAGAATCCCTACCTGGCGATTTTCAACATCGCCGCCGTGCCGCTGTTGTCGGTGCTTTTCTGCGGCCTGGCATGCTGGGGAATCGTCGTCGCGACGCTGGCGAGCGTCCGCTCGCACGTCGCGCGGTTCGCGACGCCGGTCGAAGATTGGCTGCGGCCGACGCTGCTCGTCTGGCTCTTCCTGTGGACGCTCGCCTACGGCGTTTCCCTGGGGCGCGTGCATCCGGAAAACTTCAATTATTACGGCCTGCGGTACGCGCTGCCGCTGTATCCGGTTGTTCTTTCGTTTGTTTGTTGGACCGTCGGGTCGATGCGGCGGGGCAAGTGGCTCGTCGCCGCGCCGTTCCTGTTCGTCGGCTTGCTGCACATTGCCGTTCCTGCCGTGCGGCATTGGCCGCAGTTCGGCCAGGCGCGGCGCGAACTGACCATGAAGCGCGGCGACGACTACGAATTCTTGATCCGCCATCGGCTGGCGCCCTGCTGGGGCCGCGATTGGCCGGCCGCGGCGGCGGCGATTCGCAAGCTGCCCCGCGCCTGGCGCGATTGCGGCTGGGCGGCGGCCGGCGGCGAGTTGCGGCAGGCCGATCTGACCAAGCTGCTGCGCGGCGATCCGGAATTCGCCGTCTCGCCGGGCGAACGCCGGCCGGCCGTCTTCGGCGCCGGACAAAAATGGGGCCGGCAGTTGTTCGCCCAAACGCGTCCCCCGTGCTACGTGCCGGTCGAGACGGATGACGACGATCCGGAATGCTGGAAACTGTTGGCCGACGCCGACGCCGACATCGCCGCGGCGTTTGTCGAAGGCGCCGGCGCCGGTTTCCTGGCGGCCGACCTGGCAAGCGACCGGCAGGAAACGACGCTGAATTGCGCGTTCGGCTTCGTGGCGGCGAGCGAATCGGGCGCGGATTACCCGTGCGGCCCTATTGCATCCGTGCGCACGACGCTCGACCGGTTTCCGCGCTTGCCGGCCTGCGAGATCTACGGCGCTTTTCTGCGCGGGGCGGCCGCCGCGATCGGCGAACGAGACGCGTCGTGGCGCGACGAACAGGTCGCCAAGTTTTGCGAATTCTGGGCGGCGTCGTTCGGCATCGCGCCGCCGGTTGACGCCGGCGCCGACTTCTTCCGCGGTTTCGCCGCCGGGCAGGCCGAGCAAGTCATCGACCGCTATAACTGGTTCGTCTACGAGGGCGATACGGCGCAATTTCTGCGGCTGAAAGATAGTCTGCGCGCGCGCGGCGTGGCGCTGAAACCGCGCCGCGTCGCCGGCGAGTACGAACTGACGGCGGCGCAATGACCGGCGCCATCTTGGTCCTAAATTCAGCGTGAGAATCGCGGCCCGTTTTCGTCGATTTTTGGGCGTCTGGCCGCCTTCGTTTCGGCCCTTTTTTTCGCGCTTGACTTTTTTTTGCGGTTCGGCAATATGGCGGCTCCCCGAGAGGGGAATGCGGGAATAGCTCAGTGGTAGAGCACCGCCTTGCCAAGGCGGGGGTCGCGGGTTCAAGTCCCGTTTCCCGCTTTATCGGCGGCGTAGCCAAGTGGTAAGGCAGAGGTCTGCAAAACCTCCACCACCGGTTCAATTCCGGTCGCCGCCTTTCCGCCAGCTAGCGCGACATCACGAAAAGGCCCCATAATCCTCTCCAGGACGGTCGCGGCGTTCAACATCACGATGTCGCTTATCAGGAGCTTGCGGCCGATGCGATCCGTCCTGGGCGCAGCCAGCTGCCGAGTCCGGCGATTTTGGCAAAGAGGCGAAGCTTGAACGGGAGTTCCGCGTCATACGGTGTTTGATCTTTCTCTTCCGGTCTTGACGCACCGCCGGCGGCGGACGTGTAATGCGGTCGCAACCGCCTTTCCGGACGCGCGGAAAGACGAATGCTCGCCAAAGTTTCAGACCGCGTGCGGGGTGTGACCATGCAACGGATTCTTGACTTGGCTTTTCTCGCCTTCCTGGCCTTAGCCTCCGTCGCCTTGGCGGCCGGCTGCGGCGGCTCCGGCGGCAGCGGCGGCAATCACTCTCCCAGCGTGACCGACGACGATGACAACGATATCTCGCCCGACGACGACGACAACGACAACGACAACGACAACGATATCTCGCCCGACGACGACGACACGATCGGGGCTTGCTGCCTGGCCGGCGGCGAGTGCCGGGAAATGTACCAAATTCCGTGCCTCAACGGCCCCGGAACCTGGCAGGGACCGTGGACTAACTGCTTCGCGAGCACGTGCGCGGACGATGACGACAACGATGACGACGACAATGACGATAACGACAACGATGATAACGACAACGATGACAATGACGACGACGACGCCTCGCCGCTCTGGTCGGCGATGGCGAGCGGCACGACAGTGGGGTTCGCCCGCGTTTGGGGCACGTCCGCCGCGGATGTGTTCGCCGTCGGCGGAAGCTACACCGCGAGCGTCATTGCGCACTACGACGGCGCGTCGTGGTCGGCGATGACGAGCGCAACGACGGCGTGTTTGACCGGCGTCTGGGGCAGCTCGGCCGCGAACGTGATCGCCGTGGGCACGGAATTCAGCGGCGATAATTGGGTCGCCGACGTGGTCGTGCAGTACGACGGCTCCTCCTGGTCGGCGATGACGAGCGGGACGCTAGGTGAATTGTGGGGCGCGTGGGGAAGTTCCGCCGCGAGCGCGTTCGCCGTGGGCTATGACGGCAGCGAGAACACCGTCCTGTTGCAATACGACGGTTCTTCGTGGTCGGACGTCTCGGGCGGGATGTCGGGGGCGTTGTACGACATTTGGGGGACCTCGCCGTCGAACGCGATCGCGGTGGGCTTCGAATATGACGCCATGCTGCCGATGGTCGCCTACTATGACGGCTCCTCGTGGTCGTCGGGATTGCCGGGGGACGACGACACGTACTACGACGGCGGCTATGAGGAATTGTACGGCGTCTGGGGCAGCTCCGCGGCGGACGTGTTCGCCGTGGGCGACACCGGCACGATCCTGCACTATGACGGCTCGTCGTGGACGGCGATGACGAGCGGCACAACGACGCCACTGCTCAAGGTTTGGGAAAGCTCGGCCGTCGACGTGTTCGCCGTGGGCCAATCGGGCGCGATTCTGCACTACGACGGTTCCGCGTGGTCTGCGATGTCGAGCGGGACGACCGTGGATTTGCTCGGCGTTTGGGGAAGCTCCGCCTCGGATGTGTTCGCCGTGGGCGACAACGGCACGATCCTGCATTACGGCGGTGAGATTTGAGGGAAGCCCGTGAGACGGCCGCCCGCCTCGTTAATCCTTTTTGCTTTTTCGCTTCGGCGTTCGCTTCGGTTTTGGCTTGCGGCTTTGTTTTTTGGTCGTTGACGAAGTTCGCCGCGTGACGCGCGGCAGCGGCTCGGCCAACACCTCGATCTCGGGCATGGTCATCTTCTTCGCCGATCGCCGCGTCTTGACTGGCGCCGCGGGCGGCGGGGCGACGATGGCGGCGGGTTTCGCCTTGGCCGTGCGTCGGGTTTTGCCCGGCTTCTCCGGTTCGGCCGACGGCGCACTCTCCGGGGCAACGGCCTCCTCGCCGGCGCCCAACTCCACCCCGAACAGTTCGGACAAGCCGTCGGCGGCGAGGATCTTGTCGCCGGCGGGTCCGGTTT
>CAZHPN010000016.1:0-52657 GCA_964534375.1 uncultured bacterium
ACGAACCGCGGCTTCCTGGGCCTGCGGCCTGACGGCCTCCGATCCAGGCTATGATGTATCGCGCCCTTGGCGCTCCATCCGCCGCGCCGTTGGCGCGCCGGATTGTGGGGATGGATACGAACCGCGGCTTCCTGGGCCTGCGGCCTGACGGCCTCCGATCCAGGCTATGATGTATCGCGCCCTTGGCGCTGCATCCGCCGCGCCGCCGGCGCGGTCAACCTATTCAGGACCCCAGTCCCCAATCCCCAGTCCCGAGTCCCGAATCCCGAATCCCGGAAGCAAAGGTGTGTGCAGCAACGGGCGGCGGCGGACGAAAAAATAACGTCAACCACTTTACCGACCCCGTTTTTGCGCGCATGATTTATTTGGAGGTGGAGGTGACGGGCGAACGGTACGGCAGAAACGTGCGCAATGTTACGGAAATGATTGAGGAAGTGGCGCGGAAGCTGCACCTGCCCGGCCTGGTCGGCCGCCATCGCGTTTTTTCGCTTTGGACGCAAATCGTCGGCCACCGCTATGCCGAGGTTTCGCAACCGGACAAGATTCAGGGCAAGACGCTGGTGGTCACGGCCGCCGACAACAGTTGGGCGCACGATCTTAAAATGCACGCGACGTTGATCTTGGAGAAAATTGCCGAGATCACGGGCGACCACCGCCTGGCGAAGGTTCGCGTGGTCGTCGGGCCGATCGTGACGCCGCCCCCGCCGCCGGAGCCGCCGCGGCCGTTGCACGAAATCGAGGTCGAAACCGCCGACATTGACGCCGCGCTCGACGCGTCGCCCGCCCGGGACAAACCCGTCTTGCGCGAAAAGCTGGCGCGGGTCTGGGCCGACAGCCGGCGCCTGGCTAAACGCCGGCAGGAGTTCGGACGCTGAACGCCGCCGCCCAATTCCAGCGCTCGCTTCTGGCGTTCCTGGCGCTGGCCGCCGCCGCCGCGGTGGTGATTCTGCCCGTGGCGACCGGCGGCTTCGGCGAGGCGCGCGATTACACGATGGCCTACACGGCCCGGCTGCTCGCCGACCTCGGCCCGCAACGGCTGGAGATGGCCGGCGTGCTCGGCGGGCCGGAATTGAACAAGACCCTCAGCCGCGCGGCGCCGGTCACGCTGCTGGCGGAAGCGGTGATGTTCTCGCTGCTCGGCGACAACCAAGCCGGACAATTGGCCGTGTTGTTCGCCGTGCAGCTCGCCGTGATCGCCCTGGCGATGCTGCTCGCCGAGCGCTGGCGGCCGGAACGGCGCGCCGGTCTGCTGGCCGGCGTGATCGTCGCCCTGCACCCTATCGCGGGCGGCGCCGCCGCCGGCCTGTCGTCGCTGGCGACGATGCTCGCCATGGTCGGCATGCTCGGCGCCATGATCTTCGCCTTGTCGGCCGTGCGCACCGGCCGCTGGGCGGCGCTCGCCCCCATGCTCTTGTTGGCGGTGCTCGCCGCCGGGGCCGACCCGGCCGGCATTCTGACGGTCCCGGCCGTGCTGGCCGTGGCCTTGTGCGCGCCGGGCGCGGCGTGGCGCGGCACGGGCGCGCCGCGCGCGGCGGCGGTAATCCTGGCGCTGTTCGGCGTGGCGATGACGGCACTCTGGATGCGGTCGCTGGGCCGGCCCACGGCGTATCTGCAGGCGCTGACCGATTGGCGGCCGGCGCAGTTCCCCGTGCAGGCGGCGTGGTGGCTGCGCGGTTTGTTTTTCGCGATCGATCCGACCGTGTCGAGCGGGCCGAAATGGGTCGGTCCGGCCGCGATCGCGGCGCCGGCGGCGGCGCTGACGACGGCGACGATCGTGGCCTTGCGCCGCCGGCCGACCGCGGTGCTGTGGCCGGTTCTCAGTGTGCTGTCCCTGGCGCCGGCGACGCTGGCGATGGCGTTGCCGCAGCGGTTTGCGCCGCCGTCGAGCTGGGCGGCGCTCTACCCCGCGATGATTTTTTCCGCGTTGTGGGTCGCGGAACTGTGGCCGGGGCCGGAGTTTCCGCAGACGCGCGTCATCGTCGTGTGCGTCGCGCTGGCGAGCGTCTTGCCGCAATCGTATTTGTTGACCCGCAGCCTGGCCGACGAAGCGCGGCAGACCAATCGCCTCGGGCGTGAATTCGTCCGCGTCGTGCGCGACGCCCCGGCGGGCCGCGACGTCATCCTGCTGGCTGACGCCACGTCGCTGCGCCAGTTGGAAACCGTTTTTCTGGCGGCGAATTACGCCGACACGTCGCCGCGGCAGCTTCGGTATCGGATGCTGGTCGGCGGCCGCCTCGCGCCGTACCAGCATGCTCTGCCCAGCGGCGAGTTGCGCGGCTTCCACGCCCGCTTGCCGTTCGACGACCAGAAGCTGTTCATCGGCTTCGACGGCCGGCGCCGCCACATGGCCGACCTGACCGGCCTGATCGACGCCAAGGTGCGGCTGGTCGGCGACGAGGCGGCGACGCGCCGGGAAACGCCGCCGGCGCTGCCGTTGCTCGACGAAGCCGTCATCAACCAGTGGCCGGATTCGCTGGAATGGGGCAAGAACTCCGCTTTCGTTGACGGCGCCACGGCGAACGAAGACCAGCCGAGCTGCGTCAAGTGGACCTTGAGCTGGTACGTGGAAGGCGCGATGCTGCGGCTGAATCCGTATGCTGGGAGGGAACTGCTGTAGGCAGTGGTCAGCGGCCAGTGGTCAGTGAACAGTGGCCGGAATTCAGAATTCAGAAGACAGAAGAGCCTCTTGCAAGAATGGCATTTCGATAATCGGCATTTTGCGCGGACCCCGCCCTTTGCCGAAAAAATCGCGCCCGCGCCGTTTACCCGCACGGAAGAGACTGTCGATTCTCTTCGCGCCGGCCGGCCGTGCAGGAGTTCTGGGAATTATGGCATGAGCGGCGCGCCCCGGTCCCAGCAGTCCCATAGTTCCCATAACTCCCAGGCGTTTCGCCTGCTGGCCTGCGGCGTCGCGCTCCTGCTGGTCACGGGTTGCGACTTCAACGGACTGCTCGACAAATGGGGCAAGGCCTACGGCGAACGGTTGCTCGATCGCCTGGCGCCCAACGCCGGTTTGAACCAACCGCCCGCCGACGATGACGACAACAACGACAATGACAACGACAACGACTCGTCGCCCCCCGAGGCGCAGAGCGAAATTATCGACGGCGGCCGGCCCGGAATCGACGGCGTCGCGGTCGTGCGCGAGGCCGACGGCACGCTGGTCTTCGCCGCCGCGAAAGAAGGGCGATTGACTCTCTATTTCCCGACGGGCGGCGGCGCCCCCGCGCAGGAAATCGCCGAGACCGCCCAGGCGCCCGCGCTGGCGGCGGACAGCCACGGCCACCTCCACGTCGCCTACGTCGACAACGCCGACCCGAACGCCCTGCGGATCGCCTACGGCAACAACGCGGCCGGCGCCTGGGCCTTCGTCGACGTCGGCGCGACCTCGGCCGGCCAGCCGCGCGTCTCGCTGGCGGTCGACGCGACCGAGAACGCGCATGTGACGTTCCCCGGCGCCGATAGCCGGCTGGTTTACGCGACCAACCAAACCGGCGCCTGGACGACCGAGCCGGTCGACGCCGCCGGCCCCGCCGCGCCGATCAGCGCGATCGGCCTCACCGCCGCCGGCGCGCCCGTCGCGGCGTACGTGCGCAACAACGCGCTGTATTACGCGGCGAAAACATCCGACGGCTGGGCGGTGCAAAGCGTGGCGTCGCCGGCCGCGCTGGGCTCGCCGCGGGCCCTGGCGCTGGCGTCCGCCGGCGCGGCGATCACTTATTACGATGCGCAGGCGCCGGGTCTGAGGCTGGCGGCGCAAGCCGGCGGGACGTGGCAAATCATCGATGTCGACGACGGGGCGGGCGTCGGCGGCGCCGCATCGCTGGCGCTGGACGACCGCGGCTCGTTCCACATCGCGTACCGCGACGCCGCTGCGCAGGCGCTCAAGCACGCGACGAACGCCGGCGGCACGTGGGCGGCGACGGTGGCGGCGAGCGGCGCCGACGTGGGCGCCCAAACGGACATCGCGGCGGCCGGCGGCGCGACGAACATCTGTTTTTACGGAACGCCGGGCCTCGGTTGGGCGCAGAGGGCAAACGCCGGATGGACGCTTGATCTGCTCGATAGCGGAGGCGTGGTCGGTTTGTATGCCTCGCTGGCGCTCGACGCCGAGGGCGCGCCGCACATCGCGTATTTCGATCTGACGAACAAACGGCTGAAGTACGCGGAGCAACTGGGCGCGGAGTGGGTGATCGAGGTGGTCGACGAGACCGGCGACACGGGTTATTGGCCGTCGCTGGCCGTCGACGCGGGCGGCTTCGCCTACATCGCCTATCACGACCAGGCGGTCGGATCGTTGCGGTTTGCCAGCAACGTTCTCGGCGGTTGGGTGACGATTACGGTCGACGCCGGGCCCGACGTCGGCCTGCATCCGTCGCTCGCGCTCGATGCGGCCGGCCGCGCCTGCATCGTCTACTACGACGCCGGCGCGCAGGAGCTGAAGTACGCGACCGACGCCGGCGGCGTCTGGTCGACCGAGCGGCTGCCGGACGCCGGCGACATCGGTTATTATACGTCGATCGCAGTGGATGCCGGCGGAACCGTGCGTGCGGCCTACGCCGATCTGACGCACGACGCGCTCAAATTCGCCGAGGGCGGCTTCGGCGGTTGGCAATTCACGACGGTCGATGCGTCGGGCGGGTCGGGCTCGTACAACAGCCTCGCGGTCGGCGCCGACGGCGGCGTGCGCATCGCGTACGTCGCGGCGCAGGCCGGCGAACTGCGCTTCGCCAGCCGGCCGGCCGCCGGCGGGCCGTGGACCACGGAGACCATCGCCGGCCCCGGGCCGTTCACGTATCCGTCGCTGGCGCTCGACGACGCCGAGACGGCGCAGCTTGCCTATTTCGACGCCGGGGCGGCGCGCGCCATGTACGTCTGGGGCGGGCCGGGCGCTTGGAATCAGGCGGTCATCGACAACGGCCCGGATGCCGGCGGCCGGACCTCGCTGGCGCTCGACGCCGCCGGTTGGGTCCACGTCGCCTACGCCGGCGCCGCGTCGTTGCGGCACGCCTGGTTTCCGCAACGGCCGGCGGCGCGGTAGGCGCGTGTTGCGGAAGCCGCCCAGCGAGGTCGCCGTTCAACCGATGCAGCCGCTCGACACGCCAATTGAAAAGAGCGAACGCGCGCGGTGGTTGCGGCGGCTGCCGCTGGTCCTTTGGGCCGTCCCGCTGATTTGCCTGGCCGGCGCCGCGGCGCACATGGCGCACAACCGGTATCCGACCGGCTGGGACAGCGACATGCACGCGCGGAACGCGATCGCGTTCGGCCGGCTGTTGCACGAAGCGCCGGTCGAGGCGTGGCTCTTTTTACGGCAACTGCCGCTGCACTACCCGCCGCTGACCTACGCTGTCACCGGCTGTTTTCTGGCGCTCTCGTTTTCGCCGTGGGCTCATCACGCGACGATCCTCCTGTTTGACACGGCGTTCTTGCTGTTTTTCGCGCTGTCGTTGCGCGCCCTGAAGCTGCGGCCCGCGATCGCCTGGCTGGGACTGCTGGCGGTCTGCGCGGATCCGCGCCTGGCCGTGAACCTGTGCTCCTACAACCTGGAGATGGGCTGGAACGCTGCGGCGATGTTTCTCACCTGGCTCTGGCTGACGCAGCGCTGGCGGCGCAGCGCCCGGGCCGGCGTCTTCTACGGGATGGCCGCCGGCGTCGCCCTGCTCTCGAAGGCGGTGATTTTGCCGTTCTTCGCGCTCATTCTCGTCGTGGAATTTTTCGTTCCGCTCCCCGGCGCCGAAGAAAAGCATCGCGGCCGGCTGGCGCTGTTCGCGGGCGTCGCCGGCCTGGTCGCCGCCGCCCATTATGGCCGTTCGGCGGCGACGTTCCTGAACGAACTGACCGGCGATCTGCGCGGTTTCCCCGCCGGGAAAGCCGAGCCGTGGTGGCGCTATGCGGCGGTGCTGATTTTCGGCTTGGGCGGCTCGCCGCTGCTGTTGTCCGCGGCGCTGCTCGCCCGTCGCGTCGCCTGGCGCCGCTTGCCGCCGGCGGCCGGCCGGCTCGCCGCTATGGCGGGCCTCTGGCTCGTCTTCTTTTCGCTGTTCGCCACCAAACGCCCGTGGTATGCGGTGGGGCCGTATTCGCTCGTCGTGCTCGCCGCGACCGCCGCGCTCAATTCCGCGGAGGGCACGTTCGCCCGGCGCGTGACCGGCGCCGCCGGCGTCCTTTACGCGACCGCCGCGCTGCTCTTTTGGTTTCCCCAAACGCGCATGGCGGCGGCGCATTTGGTGGGCGTGGCCGATCGCGATCTGGCGCTGCCCACCGCGCTCGCCACGCGGAACATGTCGCTCGACGCCTTCGCCGCCGTCTTCGCCGAGCCGGCGGATTGCCGGACATTCGTCATCGATCCAACGCGCGAGGTCCCGCCCGCCGGCCTGAAAACCGTGTTGTCATTTGTCCGCCCCGACGCCGTGATCGGCGGCGGGTTCATTGCGCTGCCGACCGCCGCCGGCGCCGCCTCGCCGGCATACGCGCCCGACGTTTGCGCGGCGATCGAAATGCGGCGCGACGATTCGCGCCGCGCGCCGCCTGGCGTACGCGGCGCCGACAACTACGAGCGGGCGGCGCTGTTTTTGCAAAATACGCACGACCCCTGGCGGCCCGCCGGACAGGTCGCCGGCAGCGGCGGCTCGCTGCTCGTCTCGCGCCGGACCGTCGGCCGCGACGAAACCCCGCCGCCGGGAAATCTAAGCTGCTTCGACAGCTTCTTGTTGTTCAACGAATATTTGCCGCCAGCCGCGGTCCGCGATCGCCTGCGGTCCTTGTGCGCTGGCGGCGAAACCGCCCAGGCGCTGACGGAATACCAGGTTTTTCTGCCGATGCGGCGGGGCGACAGCCGCGTCTGGAACGAGTTTTTCGACTGCCTGGACAACAGCCGCACCCCCGCCGCCGAGCGGCAGGCAATGACGCAAGATGTCGGCGCCTGGCTGGGCGCGGATGACTCCGTCGCTCGAGAAACCTGCCTGCGTCGCCTCTGCGATTTGGAGGTCGCCGGGAAAATAGCGGGCCGTTGCGAGGACTTCGCCGAGACCGCGCTCGCCGGCCCGACCCTCGCCGGGGCCGATCGCTCGCGGCTGCTGCGCATCGTGGTCGAGTTCCTGCTGCAAACGGGTCGCGACGCCGACGCCGAGGCCCTGCTCGACCGCGACGCGTCCGCGGACGACGCCGCGGCGCTCGTCCTGCACTTCGCCGCGAGCCGCCGCGACGCGGGCGATGTCGACCGCGCGCTCGAGGTCTTCCGCCTGGCGTTAAGCCGCCGGCCGGACGACCCGGCCGCGCTCGCCGGCCTGATCGCCACGCTGCGTGCGGCGCATCGGCCCGACGACGAGGCCGCCGCGATCGAGCGCGCGCTCGCCGCGCTGCCCGGGTCGGCCGTCGTTTTTTCCGACCACTTCGCGCGCCTTTTCGCGTTGGGCGGCGAGGCGTCGTGCCTGCGCTGGATCGCCCGCACGTTCGTCGCCGAGCCGCCGGGCTCGCCCAGCCGCGACCGCGCATTGGACGTGCTGCTGCGCCGCCCGTTTCCCGACGCGCTGCGGGAACGGGTGGACGAGTTGCTGGCGAGCAACCTGCCGCCGGCCTCGTCGAGCGAGATGCCGGCGACGCTGTGGGATTGGGCGCAGGCCGCGTGGGAAGCCGGCAACGCCGCGCTCGCCGGGCGGCTGCACGACCGCATCGCGGATAATTCCGCCTTTGGCGACGCCTGCCGGCGCGTGGCGCAAACGCGCGCCGAACTGTTGCGCGCCGGAGTCGACCTCCGCGATTTGCGGCGCGGCGCCGCGCGCGAAAAAGGGTTGCGGTCGGCGGTTGACGGCGCGGTCGCGCGGCTCGAAGTTTTCTGGCGCGGGATTAACATGACGAGCGAACGCCGAGCGCAGTTGCGCGAAGCCGCGCCGTGGTCGCGCCTGACCGGCGTCTGCCTAGACGAAATCGCGATCGTCAAAGCGCGAAACAGCATCGCGGGCGGCGAGGTCGGCGAAGCGGCGCGCTGGCTGGCGGAAGTGACGCACGACGCCGATCTGCGCGAGGTCGCCGGCGGCATGCGGCGCGCGCTGGCGAGACCGGCAAACGAAACGAAAGGCGGGCAGCGATGATTGTCGCATTGACCACCGATTTCGGGGAAGCCGACGGCTACGTCGGCGCGATGAAGGGCGTGATTCTCGACCTGGCGCCGGCGGCGACCGTGGTGGACATCACGCACGGCGTGCCGCCGTTCGACATCGCGCACGGGGCGTTCGCGCTTTCGCAGGCGGCGCCCTATTTTCCGGCGGGCACGGTCCATGTCGTCGTCATCGATCCGGGCGTCGGCGGCGAGCGGCGGGCGCTGGCGGTGTACAGCGGCGGTCAGTATTTCGTCGCGCCGGACAACGGCGTGCTCACGCCCTTTCTGGCCGCGGGCGTTATCGTGCGCGAGTTGACGAATCCGGCCTGGCGCCTGGCGAACGTGTCCGCGACGTTTCACGGCCGCGACGTGTTTGCGCCGGCGGCGGCGCGACTCGCGGCGGGCGCGGATTTTTTGTCGAGCGGGCCGGCGTTCGCCGATCCCATTCGGCTTGCCGCGTGGGACTTCGCCGTCGCCGACGACGGCCTGCACGGCGCAATCGTGCACATCGACCGTTTCGGCAACTGCATCACATCCGTGCCGGCGATGAACCTGGCGTCGCTCGGCGCCGGGCCGTTCGCGGCCGTGCTGCCGAACCTGCCGCCGATTCCGCTACGGCGCAGCTATTCCGATGTCGCCCCGGGCGAGCCGCTTTGCCTGGCGGGCTCGTCGGGACTGCTCGAAATCGCGGTGCGCGACGGACACGCCGCGCGGGCGCTGAGACTGCAACGGGGCGAGAGCGTACAACTTCAAAGGAAAAAGTAAACACAACGCCCCATTCGTCGGAGGTCGCGTGCAACAGAGACTTCATTCGGTCGGCGGCGGACTCTGGGCCTGACTTTTTCCTTTTTCCTTGGCGGTCAATACGTGCGGTCGACGATGAAGCGGCCGAGGGCGCGCAGCGGGTCGGCGCGTTCGTCGAATTCGGCGACGGCGGCCAAGGCGCGGGCGAGCAGATCTTTCAACAGACTGCGGCAGCCGTCGAGGCCGAGCCGATCGACGTAGGTCGTCTTGCCCTGGCGGGTGTCGGAGCCTTTCGGTTTGCCGAGTTTGGCCTGGTCGCCAACCACGTCGAGCACGTCGTCGGCCACCTGGAAGGCGAGGCCGATGATTTCGCCGAAGGTCGTCAACTGCGCCAGTTGGCGCTCGTCGGCGCCCGAGGCGAGCGCGCCGGCGCGCACGGCGGCGATCAGCAATTTGGCGGTTTTGGCCTCTTCCATCAGCTCGATTTCAGCGAGCGTGACGTCGCCGCGTTCGGTGTAGAGCATGTCGAGGCTCTGGCCGCCCATCGTGCCCTGCCAGCCGATGGCGCGGCTGGTTTCGGCGATGATGCGCGCGGCGATGGCCGGCGTGTCGCGGCCGGCGAGGCCGGCCTCGGCCATGACCTGATAGGCCCAGGTGAGCAGCCCGCAACCGGCGAGCAGCGCCTGCGCGACGCCGTAGACCATGTGGTTGGCCGGCTTGCCGCGGCGGGTGTCGTCGTTGTCCATCGCGGGCAGATCGTCGTGGATCAGCGTGTAGGTGTGGATCATTTCCAGTGCGCAGCCGAAGTCGAGCGCGGCGCTTTTGTCGCCGCCGCAGGCTTCGCCGGCGGCCAGGCACAGCAGCGGCCGGATGCGTTTTCCGCCCGCGAAGAGCGAGTATTCCATCGCTTCCTTGACCACGCGGAACGGGCCGGCGTCGCCCGCGGTGAGCTGCCGCAGGCGCTTCTCCACCAATTCGCCGTTTTCCCGAAAATAGCGCTGCAGATCGACGCGGGGCTCGTTCATTCGGTATCGTCGTCGGCGGGGGTCGCCGAGATCACGACCTGAAACAGCGGGCTGTCGTATGCGGATTGGCAATTGCTCTTGCTCGTGGCGATCACGTGAAAATACAGCGTGCACGTGCCCGAGGCACAGACCTGGCTGCCGGTGAAGGTGCGCAGGTAGCGCAGCGGATTGGTCTCTTCCTGCACCAGGTCGAGCGTGTTATTGGCGGATTGGCCGTTGGCGAAAAACGCCTGGGCGACGACGCTCGTCAGCGTCGCATTCGTCGTCGTGTCGTTCATACTCACCCAGATCACGTACTGCGTCTCGGCGTCGCCGGTTTGGGGAAGCAACTGCTGGGCGGCGAACGACGGGCATGACGAACTGCTGCTGTTGACGGCCGTGCAGGCCAACAGGGCCGCGACGACCAACCCCGACAAAATGAGCAAAAATATCCACTTGCGCACGTGGCGTTCCCTCCGCCGGAAGACGCCAATTTAGGGCGTGCGCCGCCGGGGGTCAACCCTTGCCGCGGAAACCGGGCGCGTCCTTCGACTTCGCCTGCGGGGCCATACCCGGCGGGGCGGGATTCGGGACCATGCGAATGAGGAATGGCGAATGGCGAATGGCGAATGTCTGTCCGGCATTCCGCATTTACCGATTGGCCGCCGCCTTATCCGACGCGGCTGCCGCGGCAACCGCCGGCGCGTCGCGCGATTCGCCGGGGGCGAGCACCCAAAAACGGTCCGCCGGCAGATTCGCGGCCGCGAGCGCGCGGCGCAGATCGCGCGGCGGCTGGTCCTGCGCGTCGTCGGCGAGTTGGAAGGTGCCGAAGTGAATGCCCATGCTGACCGGCGTTTCAAGATCGCCGGCCGCGCGCACGGCGTCGGCCGGGTTCATGTGCACCTGGCTCATGATCCACCGCGGTTCGTAGGCGCCGATCGGCAGCAGCGCCAGCCGCGGCGCGCCCAGCCGCTTGCGGACTTCGCGAAAATGCCAGGCGTAGCCGGTGTCGCCGCCGAAGAAGAGCGCGCCGGCCGGGCCTTTGACGAAAAAGCCGCCCCACAGCGTGCGGTCATGGTCGATGGCGTCGCGCGTGGAAAAATGCTGCGCCGGCGTGAAGACGATCGAGTGGCCGTCGCCCAGCGGCACTTCATCCCACCAATCCATTTCCGTGACGCGTTGGATCCGCCGCCGCTCGAGATAGGCGCGATTGCCCAGCCCGGTGAAGAAGCGCGGGTGGTGCACACTGTTCAGGCGGCGCAGCGTCGGCACATCCATGTGATCGTAATGATTGTGGCTGAGCAGCACGACGTCAATCGGCGGCAAATCCTCGAAGCGAATGCCGGGCGGATGCACGCGCTGCGGGCCGGCCCACGAAACCGGGCTGGCGCGGTCCGACCAGATCGGATCGGTGAGGATATTCAGGCCGTCCATTTGCACCAGCACGGTCGCGTGATTGATGAACGTCGCCCGCAACACCCCCGGCGCCGCGCGGCGGGCCGGCGGCGGCCCGGGCTGGACGTCGGTGCGCTCGCGCCAGTGCGGCGGCCGGCGCTTCGACGCCCACTTCAATAAATCGACGAAGCCGCGCTCATGACCGTGGATCGCCGGGTTGAAAAAACGCTCGCCGTCGAAATGATCGCTGCGCGGCCGCAAGACCGTTTGCGCCGAAATTCCCATGTTCACCGCCAAAAACAAAAGCGCCGCATTGAGGAGCAAACCGGCGACGGCTGTGCGCAGCCAATGCTTGCCGACCCGGCGCGCGCTTTGTGTGTCTGCCATTTTCTCCGCCGCTTCGCCGCGAGCCCACCCGGCCCGGCGAGCAAAGCCGGTAACGTTCATCCGATAGTAATCATTCGCGCTGCGCCCGCCAAGCCGGCAGCGAGCAGCGAACAGCGAACAAGCAACAGCGAACAGCGAACCGTAATACACTCGCGGTCCCGCCCGCGATCACGGGGCACGTCGTAGGCCGTTTGCGCCCCCTGTGGCGCGGCGACGCGGGAATTTTCGGGAACCGATGTTTCCGGGACGAGGGCTTCGCGTGACGGCGCCTTTTGAGCCGGTATTTTTGAATGCGGTCCGTTCGCTGTTCGCTGTTCCCTGTCCTAACTTGACTCCGCCTCGCCGGTCGCGTAAACCAAAAAACCAACAAAGCCGCCGCGCCATTCGGGCGCGACGGCGGGCGTGGGTGGCGAGCTGACGACACATTTCCGAACAGCAGCGGCGGATCTGAAGTCCCGCGCGGCGCGGCTCGAGCCGCACTTGCCGGCGGCGCTGCTCGCGGCGACGGTCCTGCTGTTCCTCGGTCTCTATTTCACCGGCGCGTTTCTGCACTCGCTCAACGACGACGAAAGCTATTACGGCGACGGCGCCGCGGCGTTTGCGGACGGCGACGTGATGCTGCACAAGTTCGACACGGACAAGCCGCCGCTCGCGTTCCAGACGTTCGGCCTGATGCTGCTGCTCTTCGGCCGCACGGAAATGGCGCTGAAGCTGCCCAGCGCGCTGGCGCTGGCGGCGCTGCTGATCATCGTCTACCTGCTCGGCAAGGAAATTTTCGGCAAGGCGGCCGGCGTGCTGGCGGCCGGGCTGCTGGCGACCTCGCCGTACCTGGCGCGCGTCGGCATCGGCGCGATGACCGACGCGCTGGCGATCATGTTTTTGCTGGGAGCGCTGCTCTACGCGGTGCGCGGCCGTTTGTGGGGCGCCGGCTTCTGCGTCGCCTGGGCGCTCTGCACGCGGCAGATGGCGGTGCTCTTTCTGCCGATTCCGTTCCTCGCCGGCTGGCTGATTCCCGAGCCACGGCAGCCGCTTTGGCCGCTGATCAAACGCTACTGCTGGGGGCTGTTCTGGCCTTCGCTCTGGCTTTGCCTGTGGTCGGGCCTGTTCGAGATGAAGCGCTTCGACTGGTTTTGGTCGGAGGTCTGGGGCGGCCACGTCGTCGAAGGCGGCGCCAAATTGAGCCCGTGGGTCCGCCTCGACTACTGGTTCGGCCAGTTCGCGGACGACTTTTTTCTCTCGCCGCGATTGTGGCAGGCGGCGGCGGGCTGCGCCGTCGCCCTCGTCGCGTTCCGGCTGTTGCGCCGGGGGCAACCCGAGCCGCTGAGCCGGCCGGCAAAAAACACGTTGTGGCTGGCGGCCGGCGCGGCGCTCTACTACCCGCTGATCCATACGGCGATCGGCATTCCGCTGTACGACCGCATGGTGTTCCCGGCGCTGCCGCTGGTCGACCTGCTGGCGGCCGTCGCGATCGTCCGGGCGGCGGCGGGGTTCGGGCTGACCGGCCGCTCGGCGAAATGGTGCGGCGCCGCGCTGCTGCTCGTGCTGCTGGTCGTCGGCATGCATCGCAACGTGCGGCCGTTTTACCAGGCCAAGGACCGCGAGGACGTGCCGGAGGTCGCGCGCTTCATCCGCCATCTGCCGCCCGGGAAAAAGGCCATGCTTTCGCTCGGGCTGGCGCGGTTGTTTTATTTTCAAGTGCATGGCACGGACTGCATCGTGCCGACCCGCCCGGCCAAACGCGACCGGCTCGAAGAATACGTACGCCACTACGGCGACCGCCGCATCCTGTTTCTGCTCGGCGCGCGCGACGACGCCCAGATCGAGGACTGGCGAAAAGTTCTCGCGCCGCGGTACCGCATCGATTTCCTGATGCGCACCTCGCGCGGCTTGTTGACGCTGTATGAAATCGCGCCGGGCGGGCGGTTTGTGGACGCGCCGAACGGCCGGGCGATCGAGATTTACGACGGCGGCTGGCCGGTGCAAATCCCCATCGCCGTCGACACGATCGCCGAGCGCCTGCGCGCCTACGTCGGCGTCGCGCTCGAATCCGCCGGCGAACCCGAGATCCGCATCGCGCCCGATCCGCAACGGCCGCTGGAAGAGGGATATTTTTCGGAGATCCGGCTGCGCGCGACCGGGGCCGTGCTGCGGCGTTTGCGGACGCAGTCGATCGACGTCGAATATCGCAACGGCCGGCTCGACCTGCTCAAGCTCTTCGCGGCCGGCCAGTTGCACGTGACGAATTGCGAGCGCGTCGCGGGCGAGATCGACCTCACCGAGGCCGACCTGACCGCCTTCCTGCAGAAAATGAACCCGTTCCTCAAGATCACCACGTTGTCGATCGCCGGCGGCGGCGTGCGAATGGCCGGCCAGGGGCTGTTCCACCGGAAATGGTACGATTTCAACATCGACGCCGCAGTGCGGCTCGATGCCAACGGCGACATACTGCTCGATTCGCGCCGCGTCGTCTTCGCCGGCTGGGCGGCGCCGGCGCTGCTGCGGCTGGAGGTCGACCACTGGGTGAATCCGACGTTCCGCACGCGGCTCGACGCGCTCGACCTGCAAGGCGCGACCCTGGAGGCGGAGCACGGCATGATCAAGCTGGGCCTGCAAATCAGCGGCGCGGCGGCGAAATAGCATGAACGAAATGCGGAATGCGGAATGCGGAATGCGGAATGCCGGATCAGACATTCGCCATGACCGATTGCGGAATGCGGAATGCGGAATGCGGAATGCCGGACCAGACATTCGCCATTCGCCATTCGCCATTCGCCGTTCATTGTTCGCCCCGAGTCCCGAATCCCGAATCCCGATTCCCGATTCCCGATTCCCGAACCTGCCTGCGCCAAGGCTGCGGCAGGCAGGCCCCGAATCCCGAATCCCGAATCCCGAATCCCGCTCCCTATTGCCCGCCCTTTACATCGCCTTGTTCGCAATCGCCGCCGCGCTCTCGCTCTGGCGCCTGGGCGACACGCCGCTGATGGACATCGACGAATCGATGTACGCGGAGATCGCGCGGCACATGGTCGACAGCGGCGATTGGGTCACGCCGACCTTCGACGGCGCGGCGACGTTCCTCAAGCCGCCGCTCTATTACTGGCTCGTCGCACTGTCCATGAAATGCGTCGGGCAGACCGAGTTTGCGGTGCGCATCGTTTCCGGGCTCCTGGGGCTCGCCGCCGTGGCGCTGACGGCGCTTTTGGGCCGCTGGGTTTTTTCGCGGCGCGAGGGGTTGCTCGCCGGCCTGATTCTGGGGCTCTCGCCCGGTTTCGTGCTGATGATTCGCGTCAGCACGGTGGATATGACCCTGACGGCGTTTTTGACGCTGGCGTTCTACGGCTACGCGCGAATGATCGCCAAGGCGCCAGACGGCCGGCCGGCGCCGGACGCCATTTCGTTTCTGGCGATGTGGTTGGGCGCCGCGCTGGCGACGTTGACCAAAGGGCCGATCGGCCTGCTGATTCCGGCGCTTGTCGTCGGCCTGCACGGGATTGCGACGCGGCGGCTCAAGCGCCTGCTCGGTCTCTGGATTCCCGCCGGGCTCGCGCTGTATTTCGCGATCGTTCTGCCTTGGTACGTCATCTGCACGATCCGGCACGGCATGGAGTTTTTGCAAGAGAACCTGCTGCACCACAACCTGGAAAAATTCTTCGTGAAAGGCATCTACCACGACAAGACCAACTACTTCTTCCTGCTGAAAAACTTCCAGTGGATGTTTTTCCCCTGGATTCTGATCATGGCCGTCGCGGCGCTCGTGCGCCTGGTCGATCTGGGCCGCGGCCCGGGCCGCCTGGCGCGGATCGGCGACGCGCCGCTGCTCTTCTGGATCTGGTTTTTGGCGCCGACGCTGGTGTTTTCGCTGTCGCAGTACAAGCTGCCGACGTACATCGCGCCGACGCTGCCGGCGTGCAGCCTGCTCGTGGCGCGCTGGCTGGATCGCGGGCTGCGCGGCGATTTCTGGCTGGCCTGGCTCGGCAAGGCGGCCCTGCTGCTGATGACCGTCGGCGGCTTGCTCGTCGTCTATTGGTGTCTCGCGCGGTTTTTCCCGATCTCGTCGGTTTTCGCGCGCACGCTGCCGCTGGTCGCGCTGCCGATTTTCGCGCTGCTCTCGTTGCTGGGAGGCAGCGAACGCCGGCGCGGCGCGGCGTTGGCCTTGGCGTGCGCGACGATGTTCGCGCTCGAAATCGTGCTGGTCGGTTACATCCAACCGCAGATTCACGCCTATTCGCCGTATCGCGAGGCCGGCCGCCTGATTCGCGAGAGCGCCCGCCCGGGCGACGAGTTTTTTGCGCTGCGCACGGGCATCACCGGCTCGCTGCTCTTCTACACGCGCTGCCGCTTCACCTGGGTGCACCGCGACGAGCAGTTGCGCGACGTGCTGGCGAACAAAAACGGCCTGGCGATCATGGAAGGGCCGGATTATGACAAACTGCCGCCGGAACTGAAAGACCGGCTGACGCCCGTCGCGACCTGGCCGTTCTATCACGTGGCCAAGATGACCAGCAAATTTCTCTACGCCGCCACCCGGCCGGCGCAAATCTCGACCCTGCGGCTGTTTCGGCTGAAGGGCGCGGCCCCGCCGATCCCGTGATAATTCGCTGATTGAATGATTATTATGGTTTTTTTGACAGAGCCTGCCCCCGCTGATCCTGTCAAAAGAGGCCACCCTGATCCTGTCAAAAAACAACCCGCGAGCGCCGGTCGCGCACGGTTGACGGGCACGGGCGGCGAAAGTAACTTCGAAACGGCTGCGCGGGCGTGGCGGAATTGGCAGACGCGCTAGACTTAGGATCTAGTGTCCAAGGACGTGGGGGTTCAAATCCCCCCGCTCGCAGAACACGATTGCCCTACTTCTTCTTGAACATCGCGTCGAGCGGGTTGTCGGATTTCTTCAGTTTCGACGGGTCGGCCAGCTTGGCCGCGAGGTCGGCTTTCATGCTTTCCTTTTTCGGGTCGAAGAAATCCTTGCTGAAGCGCTTGGCCGTTTCCTCGTTCTTCTGCGCCTGGGCGGCCTGAAATGCGGCGACCTCTTCGTCGATGCCGGGCTTGGCGTCCTTGCCCTCGAGTTCCTCGATGCGGCGGTGGTCGTCGAGCAGCACGCGATCGCCGAAGGCTCCCGAAAGCAGCCGCACCGCGCCGAGTTCGGCCATTTTGTGCAGCAAATGGTGCACGGCTTCCAGGGAAAAGCCGATCAACTCCGCGACCTGCTCGGGCGACGGCGGCGTTTTCTCGCGGTGCAAATGCAGCAAAACGGCCGCTTCGATCAACCGGCCTTGTTCGTAAAGCGTCAGTTTGTCGGACATGGCGGCCCCCCCCCGGGATTTTCACTGCCCATAATCTACAACAATCAAGAGCCTCGTGGGAAATGCAGCAGCGAGCAAAAGTGACGAGTTACGAGTGACGAGCGACGAGCGGCGAGCGGCGGGACTGAAAATCCACAATCCGAAATCCGCAATACCGCTCAACCTCGGCCATCGAGTAACGCTCCCAGCGCCGCATACGTCAGCCCGGCAAAGTCGCGCACGTAAGCGAAGCAACCGGGTATGAGGCCGCGCGGGATGCGCGCATCGACGCCGAGCGTCGGCATGCCGGCGGCGAGCGCGCTGCGGACGCCGTTGGCGGAATCTTCGATCGCAACCGTCCGTGCCGGCGCCAACGGTCGGCCGGCGGCCTTCTCCACGGCCGCCAATCCGGTCAGGAACGGCGCCGGGTCGGGCTTGGTCGCCGCATATTCGCCGGCGGCGACGATCGCCGCGAAGCAATCGCGCAGGCCGAGGCGGCCGAGATGCCATTCGATCTCGTCGCGGCGCGCCCCGCTGACGACGCCCAGCGGCGCGTGTGTCGCGAGATCGCGCACGAATTCGCGCAACCCCGCCGGGTCGAGTTGGCGCGTCGTCACCAGCCTTGCGTAAATCGCGTTTTTCGCGGTCTGCAATTCCTGCTGTTGCGCCGCGCCGATCGTTCGCCCGCGCCGCGCCAGCAACAAGCGGAAAAACTCGTAGTCGGGCACGCCGAGCAGCGGCCCATAGAATTCTTCGTCGGTGTACGTGAGGCCCAGCGGCGTCAGCACCTCGCGCCACGCCTCGTTGTGCAGCGGCTCGTCGTCGATGATGACGCCGTTGAAATCGAAGAGGACGGCTTCGATGGGCATTGACTTCCCCTGCGACGACAAAACGAAGCCCCGCCGTAGCGGGGCCCCGTGGTCGATCGATCGGCGCGGTCGTTCAGTCGCCGAAATGCTTCTTGACGAGCGGGAAGACCTCTTCGGCCGCGTCGAGCGTCGCCTGGATGTCGGCCTTCGTGTGCGCGGCGGAAAGGAACCAATTGTGGTGCGGATGCAGGAATTGGCCGCGTTGGATCATTTCGGCGCAAAACACCTGCTGCCGCATGAAATTGTTTTCGCAGCCGAAACGCACAAACGGCAGCGCGCCCGGGCCGGTCGCAACCTGGTCGTAGCCGAACGCCTTGCCGCGCTCGACCAGGCCCTTCATCAGCAGGTCGCCCAGCTCGTTCATCGTTTTCACGCCGTCGATCTTCTCCAGATGATCGAGATTGGCCAGCGCCGCAGCCATCGACGCGGTGCTGGTCCAGTACGAGCCGGTCAGGAAAACGTTCGCGGCGGCGGCCTTCATGCTGTTGCGGCCCGCGCCCGCCGACAACGGATAGCCGTTGGCGATCGCCTTGCAATAGCACGCCAGGTCGGGCTCGAAGCCGAAATACGCCTGGCTGCCGTGCATGTCGAGCCGGAAGCCGCACCGCACATCGTCGAGGATCAGCACCGCGCCGTTCTCGTCGCACAGCTTGCGCACGCCCTGCCAGAAGCCGGGCGCCGGCAACTCGGAGTCGGCGAACGACGGGTGGTGGAACGGCGTCATGATCACGCCGGCGATCTCGCCCTTGTGCGTGTCGAACAGCGCCTTCAACGTCTCCAGCTTGTTCCACGTGAAATACAGCATGTTGGCGCGGTCTTCTTCCACGATGCCGCCGTGGCCGGGTGTGCACCACGGCGCCGCGCCGTGGTATTCGCCCTTCGCCGCCACGATCTTTTTCCGGCCGGTGTGCTCGCGCGCGACCAGCGTGCACCAGGTCGTGACGTCCGTGCCGTTCTTCGCGAACACGGCCCAGTCGGCCCACGGAATCAGGCCGGTCAGCCGTTCCGCGAGGTTGACCATCAACGGCGACGGCAGGTTCAGGCAGTTGCCCTTCCGGTATTCCGCGACGGCGGCGTCATCGACGACGCGATTGCCGTAGCCCGAGACCATCGGGCCATAGGCGCACAGGTAGTCGACGTACTTGTTGCCGTCGACATCCCAGAAGTAAGCGCCCTCGCCGTGCGCGGCGTAATACGGGAACGAGCCGGGCACGGTGATCGCCGGGCTCTGATGACCGTAGATGGCGCCGGGGATCACTTCCGCCGCGCGTAAAAACAGCTCTTTGCTTTTCTGGAAGCTCGGCGCGGCGGCGGTTTTCTTCGCGGGTTTCGTTGCACTGGTCACGGTTTTCTTCGCAGCCATGATTTGCCCCTCTTACGCCAGGTAAGTTTCGAGTTTGGCCATGATCGCGCTGACGTCGTCCACCATCGGAATCAAGCCGCGGACGACGACCTCCTGCTTGCCCAGGGCCGCCATTACGTCGAGCGTGCCGTCCACGAGCTGCGCCGCCACGTGGATGTCGGCGAAGCTCACTTCCGCCGACGGATCGGCGACCATGCCGTCGCCGGCCAGGAACGTGCCGTTGTTGGCCTTCTTGAAATAGAAGTTCGGGCCGTCGGGCTTCACGACGAAATTGATCGAGCCGCCCGCGGGAATGTGCTCGGCGAACGTCGCGAAATGCGGATCGCACTCGGCCAGGATCGCCGAACCCCACGTCGCCACCGCCAGCTTGCAGGTCAGCACCTTGCGCTTCAGGTCGTCGTCGAGCGGCTTGCCCTCGAGTTCCTTGAGGTAGTATTCCATCCGCTTGGCGAGGGCCATGAAGCCTTTGAGCAGCTTGACGTTCCAGAAGCCGTTGATCAACGGCAGCGTGAAGCCCTTGCCCGCCAGCATGTTGTTGAGCAGAACCGGCAAGGGAAAGACGAAGTTGACGTCCGGCTTTACCGCCGCCTGGCGGAACGCCCGGCAGGCGCCGTCGGCGAACTGCAGTTGCATCGCGGGCCCCCCGACGTAGCCGAATTGAATGGCCGCGTTCCAGCCCTGGACGATCGCCTGCGCCTCACGGTCGAACTCCACGATTTTGGCCATGACCGGCAGCACCGCGTGCAGGTGCAGCCGCGCCAGAATCTTTTGTCGGTCCATTCGCGCCATCTCCTTTGAAGATTTTGTCGATAAACCAGCCTGTACCATCGCAAAAGCGACCGCAAGCTAGCACAAAACGACGCACTGCGCCAGAGCCGTTAGTACAAAGGTTGGACCATTTTGAGAGGGCGGAACGTCGAGTTCGGAATGCGGAGTGGGCGCAATGGAAGAAGCGAAATGGCGAAGGCCCCGGCTTCAGGGTGGGTCGGAGACGGCCGGGGCCTTCGCGAGGAGAGGAGGAATATTTGCCGTAATGACAATCGCCCGTCTTACGGCTGAAGGTCCTCGTGTTCGCCTTGATCGTGCATCATTCGGCCTTGATGTTCGGCATGGAATTTGGCGAGCGCCGCGCGCTGTTCGGCGGTAAGGCTTTGCAGAAATTTCGCGCGGGCGTCGACCATGGCGTTGAACGCGGCGTTGACGACGGCCGGCACGGCGCTTTTGACCGTTGACGCGGCCTGGGCAAAGTCCGGTTTGTCCTTGGCGGTTTCGGCGCTAAAGGTCTGGCCGACGGTCTTCTGCGCGTCGCGCCACGCCATGCGGAAGTTGTGCTGGGCGGCGTGCATCGCGTCCATCAAGGTTTTTTGGTCGGCCGTGAGATTCAGCGCCTTCGCCATCTGCTCGCCGAACTGCTGGCCGTTGTGTTTGTCCATCCCCGGCCCGGCCCACAACAGGGCCGGCAATAAGAGTGCGGCCATGGCGAAAACGGCCAAAGTTATGGAAATTCTTTTCATTTTCATCCCCTTACGGTTGCGCGGCGACGAACGCCGCCAGTTTCGGATCTTCGACCAAACACGGAGAGCTTTGGTTAAATATAATTTTCCGCGGGCGAGGCGCTGAAAAATTCTGATCCCCGGCCGATCACGCGGTCGCGTGATCGGCCTGCGCCTCCCCGACACTGGGAGGGGCGGCCGGACGCGCCAACCGGCAGGCGGACATGCGTTCAAAAACAGGCGCCTCGATTGCCGCTTCATCAATAATGTTAATGCGAATTCGTGAGCCGTGGGGGACCTCTCCGCAACACGGGTCCGCCACGGTCTCCTCTCGCCCCCCCCTGTCGGGGAGGGGCGCGGCCACGCCGGGCGTGGCCGGGGGAGAGGTCTGCGCGGAAAAAAGATCAGGCAAAAACGCTTTTCGCAGCAGCGCTGCTCTTAATCCTAAAGCCTATGCCGCGTCGGGGAGGGGTCGGCGCGACGAGTCGCGCATTGAACCGGGATTTATGCAAGAGGCTCGTCAGTCCTTCGCTTTCGCCGTCACATAATCCCATTCGGCCATGGCGTTGCGGAAGCTGCCGACGGCGCCGATCAAATCCGACTTGGCTTGAATATAGGCGAGTTGCGCATCGAGCAGGTCGAGGATCGTGTTCATCCCGAGTTCGACGCGCTTGGTGATGATGTCCAGATTCGCCTGCGCCGCGACCTCGCCGCGGCGGCCGGCGACCACCTGCTGGTCCGCGCTGTTGAGATTCATCTGCGCGGCATGGGCGCGCTGCAGGAACGACCGCTCGAACGAATCGACGCCTTCCCACGTCGCCTGCTGCAACTCGACCGACTGGCCGATGCCGCTGACGGCGCCGCCGCCCTGGAAAAACGGGATCTGGACCCCGATGCCCATCACCCAACTCGTCTTGCCGTTGGGTTGGAGCTGATCGTTGGTCGTCCAATCGTAGTTGTAGAGGAAGTTGATCCGCGGCAGGAGCTTGCCGACGGAGCCGACAGTCTGCTGTTTCGCGATATCGTTCGTGGTTTCCATCGCCTTGACCGCCGGATGCGACTTGATCGGCAACGGCGTTTTCACGCCGGCGAGCGTCGCCTCGCGCACGCGCGTCTCGTCGGCGTCGGTCACCACGAGTTGAATCGCCGGCAGCGTGAGGTCGGCCTCGACCGCGCCGCCGATCAACGTCGCCAATTGCATTTTGGCCAACGCGTAATTGTTGTCCGCCGCGATCCGCGCGCCGTCGGCTGCGGCCTCCTGCGCCTCGTAGCGCAACACGTCGCTCTGGGTGGACTGGCCGACCGCGAGGCGGCCGCGGTACAGGCGCAGCGATTCGCGGGCCATGGTGAGCGCTTCGAGCGCCACGCCGGCGAGCGCGCGCGTCGTGAGCACGCTGTAATAGGCCACCTTCACGTTTTCGATGGTCTGCAGGCGCATGTCTTCGTCGGTCAGGTGCGCGCTGCGACGGTTGAGGTACGCCGTGTCGATCGTCACCCACTCGCCGATGCCGTTGAAAATCGGCTGCACGACGTTGATCGACTTGGCGAAGTTGTCGCGATACACGGGCGCCGCCGCACCGGGACTCAACTTGTTCTCGAGTTGCGCCGCGTTCTTGGCCTTGGTGTAGGTGTCCGGGTCGGTGTGCGTCCAGTTTTCGTCGTACGTGGCGGTCGGCAGCCAGGCGGAAAACGACTTGGCGAAGCCCCAGTTCGACGCCGTCGCCTGATAATCAGTCTGCTTGAGGGCCGGGTTTTGCTGCAGCGCCAATTCGATGGCTTTCTCCAGGGTCAATTCCTCGGCTTGCGCGGCCGGCGCGGCCAGGAGCAGCAAAGCCAGGCAGAACCACGCGAGATGTTTCGGCATGCGCCAATCTCCTCGTCAACGAAATCAAGACCGGGCTGACGTTTGACACGGCAAGACGCCGATTTAGTTAAAAGTAAAAGGCCCGTCGCGGATCGACCGTCAACCCCCCGCCGCATATTCGTGCCCACCTGTATGTCCGTCAAGTCGGCTTTCTTGCCCCGGAGCCGGTCGGCGGCAATGTCTTGACGCGGGCGTTTGGCCGTTCATTTCTTTTCGACCGCCGCGCCATCGAGGCGAACGCACCAATCCCGGCAATTTGCATAATCGACGCAATCGGCGGGCTCGGCAATTGTCGGCGGCGGCGGTGCGTCGGGCGCCGCCCTGAGATTGCGGTAAAGCGCGACGAAGCCGTCCGGAGCCGGCCGCTGAAAAATGCGCAGCCAATGGTCGGGCCGATCCATGTCGAACACGGCAGCGGCTCGTTCCAATGCCCGATAGTCGGCATAGTGCAACAAGGCCAGATGCGCCCACTGCTGCGCCGTTGCGGCCGCGGCCGCCACGCGGTCGGCGGCGAGATCGGTGCGGATCATTTGCGTCTGGTTCTGGTCGAACAGCACGCACCACTTGACCGCGTGAAAGGCGACGGCGTCGCGACACCTGCGATCGGTCAGCAGCAAAACGTGCAATACGCCCGGCCGCAGCTTGTTCACGGCGAGGCGGCAGAACTCGCGGTCGCCCCAACCGACGCGATCGAGGCGAAACAACCCGACGTGCGTGTCGCCGGGATAATGTTCGTATCCGGGAAAGCCCATCACGCGCTCGAGCGCCGGCGGCCGTTCCGTCCACGGCGAACTGGTGAAGCTCATGAAGCCAAATTGAAAAAGGCCCCACCCGACCGCCAGACTCGCCATGGCGCGGCGGCTCCGAACCAACGACCGCGCCTCGCGCACCGCGTCGGCCAGAATGCCGAGCGCCGCAATTAACGCCAGGAACGGGACCCAGGCAATGGCGTAACGCGCGTGAGCGATTCGCGCTGAGGAAAAATATAAAAACGACGGCGCCGCGCTGACGAAACCCGCCGCCAGCAACGGCCCAAATCGGGCGCGCAAGTCTCGCACGATCAAAAGCCGCGCCAAGCCGGCCATGGTCAGCGCCGCGAATCCCCAACCCAACTGCTCCGCGCCGATCAGCCTCAGATAATCACCGGCCAAGCCGCCGAAATCGCGCCACGACGCCGGCAACACGCCGCCGAACTGAAGATGGTATTGGTAACCGTGGCGAAAATTGATCATGTACCATGGCCCGGCGAGCGTTGCGGCAATCAAAGCGGCAACGCCGGCGTTCAGCAGCGCGCGGCTGCCGGTCCCTTTTTCGCGGAGCGCGGCAATCAGCACAACCAGCGCCGGCCCGGCGAGGAAAAGAGCGAACGTCGGCCGCATCAGCATCCCCAGGCCGCAAGCGACACCGAACGCTGCCGCCCTTCCTCGCCGCTGGAATCGCTCGGACGCCGGCAGCAACGCCAAGGCCAGCCAGACCATCGCCGCCAGCGGCAGATCGCCCATGTATTTCTTCGACATGCCGAACACAATTGGCGAGACGCCGGTCATGAAGACCGTCAAAAGCGCAACGGCCGGCGGTTCGTGCGGGACGAGCCGTCGCACCGCTGCGTAGACGGCGGCCAAGAGAATCGCGAGGAAAAACTGTTCTGTCAAAATAACTAAATCTTGCTGCCCGAATTCGAAGGAAAGCAGTTGCGTAAGCCCGCCGAGCGCCAGCCAAATTTCCGGTTTTTTGTCGGTGCGGTCGAGGTGGCAATTGAAGAAACTCTGACGTCCCGTCCAGACTTCCGCGAAGCAGTTGCTCTGAATTAGAAACCGCCCCGAATCCTGCAAAAAGGGCGTCCGGTCGAGAAACACGCAAATCAGGTTCACCGCGACAAGAACTGCGATCAGGCTGGCTACGACCCAGCGCGTCATGGCGACGCGATTCTCGACCGAAAAAGGCGCATTGGATGAGCCTGTCCCGAACGTGGTTGAATGTTCCGAAAACCCGGTTAGTTTCACATCAAGGCCGCCGGCCCGTCAAGCTCGCCGCGCCGGGAAGGCCGCGTCCGCGCCGCCGCATGCCTCGCAAGCGATGCCTGCGCCGCGTTGCCCCGTCGTGGGTTTCGGGTTAGTTTTCTTCGGTCAACGATGGAAGAAACATGATCCGCTCGGCTCGACGATTTCTTTTGGCCGCGGTCATTGCCTGCGCGGCCGCGGCCTGCACGTCGACTTCCTGGCCCTACCAAACGGCCGCCTACCGCTTCACGACCGCCGACCCCTCGGCCCTGCTGATCTTCATGCCCAAGCAGGTCCGGCTGTCGACGCGCAACGCGACGCTCGCCGGGCCGGACGAGATCAACGTGGAAACCGATTATGCGCCGATCGATCTCTCCGAGGTCGCCGCCCGCTGGGGCGCGCCGCTGGCGCAAACGCTGCACCTCTACCGCGACGCGCCCGTCATCGTCGGCGGCGACGCGGCGCCGTGGAGCAAGACGCTGCGCGACGATCCGCGCCGCTCCGGCGTGCACAGCTATCGCCTGCTGCTGCCCTACAGCGATGCGCCGCCGCCGCGCAGTCCGCTCGACTGGCCGCCGCCCAACGAGTTGTCGCTGGACGGTCCGGGCGCGAAACGCTGCCTGATCCGGGTCGAGATCGTCGTCGACAACGCGCCCAAACCCCAGTGGCACGAGTTCGAGCCGCAGGAAATCGCCCGGCATTTCGAGGCGAAGCAATTGTTTCTCGTCGGCATCGAATCGCTCACCGTTTACGAAACCGGCGGCCGGCCGCAGATCACCGCGCGGCTCGGCGGCCACTTGGTCGACTTGCAACGGCCGCTGCTCGCCGCCAGTTTCACACAGGATCTTGAACTCGCCGACGCCGACGGCCCCGCCGGCGTCGAGGCGGCGCTGTGCGGCACGACGGCGCAACTGCGCGCCGGCGATTGGCAGGCGCTGCGCCAAAGCCTGCTCGGCCTCGGCGAACGCGTCGGCCATTATGTCGCGCTGAATCTGGGCTGGATCAACGACGATCGGCTCGCCGAAGCGCAGACGGTTTGGAAGAAAGAAAACAGCGACCGCCTGAAGGCGATCCTCGGTCATTAGTTCTTCAGGCGTTGCGCGACCCAGGCCAGCGCCTCGTCGACGTGCTCGCGGAAGAAATCGAGATCGTGTTTGCCGGGCCGGACGTGGTCCGCGGGCTCGACGATCATGCCGAGTTTGGTCGCTTCCTTGTCGAATTCCGGGACCTCGGAATAGATATTGAAATCGTCGCGATCGCCCACGACGTACCAGAAATGCACGCCGGCGAGATTCGGTTTTTCGTCGCGCAGGCGGTCGAGCGGATTGCGGCGGCGGATGCGCTGCCACATCGCCAGCCCGTCGTTCCAGCGCGGGCCGCCGAGCGCGCCGGCGTCGAAGATCGGGTAGAGCACGAACCGTTCGACGAACACCCGCCCCTTCAACCCGGGCATGGTCGTCATGCGCCGGTCGGGCACGTTGTCGACCAGCGGCTTGTAGCAGTCGGGCCGGTAGGGCGCGAGGCGGTCGCCGTTGCAGCTATAGCGCAAATCCAGCGCCGGGTAGAACGCGCCGACGTTCGGGAAGCGCCGCGGCTCGTCGAGCATGATGTTCAGCGCCATCGTGCCGCCCATCGAGCCGCCGAGCACGACGGTCTTCGCCGGGTTGTCGCTCAGGCGGTAATGCGCCGTCAGGAAAGGCAGCACATCCTGCCAAAAATAATCTTGGTAGCGGCCGATGCTCGAATTGACGCCCCAACTGCCGCTGTTTTCGTCCCAGCGCGAGGCCGGGTTGTCGAGGCCGTCGCCGCCGAGCGAGAAATCCGGAAAGGCGGTGACCGCCTTGGGCATCTTGCCGCTCGCTTCCGCGGCGTCGAGATAATTGACGAACGCCGCGAACACGTGCGCCGGCCGCTGGCCGAAGCCGTGCAGCGAAATCACCAGCGGCAACGGCTCTTTCATTTGGTCGTACCCGGCCGGCAGATGCACCAGCAGTTGCCGCGGGCTCGGAACCAATTGGCTGACCAGACCCGGCCGGCAGCGCACCGCTTTGCCCGAGAACGAGATGGCAAGCGCCGGATCGGCGACCCCGGCGCCCTCGCGGCAGGAGTACGGCTCGTACGCGTCCAGCCGCCCCGGCCCGTCGTAGACGATCGGATACGACGCCCAGGGAACGAAGCGTTTGCCGGCCGGAACCCAGGCCGGCTGCGGCCCCTGCGCCGCCGGCCGTCCGACGCGTTCGAGCCGCTTCGCGAGCAGATGCGACCCGAGCGCCAACAGCGCAATGACAACCGCGAGCGGCAGCGCGCAGCCGAGCAGCAGCCGTCGTTTTCGCGATTTCGGAGGCTTGTGGCTTGGGGCGTCGGGCGGGCCGTCTACGGAACCGGGTTCTATTCCTGAAATCTTCGTCCCGCCCTGCATGTCGCGTTCGTCATTCCGCGTCCGTCATTCCGGATTCGCCATTCGCCATTCCGCATTGCGTCACCCCAGCCGCACGCTCGCCACAAACGCCGGCACGGTCTTCAGCTTGAAGTAAAGCACCGACTTCGAAACCAGCCGGCCGGTGTCGCGTTCCGAGAGCGTGCCGAAGCACGTGGTGTGCGTGCGGTGCAGGTTCCAGGGGCGGATATCGATCTTTTCGCCGATGTAGAGGTATTCCGTGCCGTTCGCCTCGAAGGTGAACGTGTAGCGGATCTTTGCCTCGGTAAAATACAGCAGTTCCAGCGAGCCGACGAACGGGGCGTCGTCGCACAGCCCCTCGATCGTGACCGTGCCGGTCATGTCGTTGTAGAAGAACTTGCCGCTGACCGGGTTCATGAACTCGGCGACGTGTTTCGGCCCCCAGATGGCGCGAAATTCCATGAATTTCTGCCCGGGCTCGCCGGCCCCCGGCTCGAATTCGTGCGTGCCGGTCATCGTTTCGTTCACGAGAAAACCCAGACGGCGCTCGCTGACCATGTTCGTCAAATCGGCAATGCGACCCATTGGCGGCTCCTGCTTCGTGGTGCGGGAAAAGGACGGCGAATTATGCGCCGAAACGGCGGGCGGGCGCAAGCGCGTCTTGCGCTCCGACCAGACGACAAAACCCGCCGCGCCCCAGGCGGCGTGAAGAATGCGAATTCCCGCACTTCAAACGCTCGCCAGGCGACATGCCGGGTCCGGCGCGCGTCGTAAGCGGCGCTTGACACTCATTTTTCGGCACGTATACTTCGTCGTCCACTGCCGATTCGAGGCATTTGAAATGAAGGCGCTGGTTCCCAGGATACCCGAAGCGGGCGCTTTCTTTGAATTCAAGTTGGCGGGCGCGCGGTTGCGGCAGATGTTCGTCGACCGCGTGGACATCGTGGGGTTTGCCGCCGCCGAAGCCGAAATCCGGGCCGAACGGGTGGGCCGGCTCGTCAATTTGCGCGGCGAGGCGAAGGTCGATCTGACTTTCACGTGCGCCCGTTGCGGCGACGATTTCGACGCCGTCTTGCGGATTCCGGTCCGGATGGTGATGTCGCCGCGGCGCGACGTCGCAGCCGACTTGGAAGAGGATGTGGGCGCCGGTTTCTACGACGGCGACGAGATTTTCCTCGACGACATCGTCCTGGAGCAGATCGTCTTGGCCGCGCCGAACGCGTTTTATTGCCGCCCCGATTGCAAGGGCGTGTGTGCGGTTTGTCGGGCGAATTTAAATGACGGCCCGTGTCAGTGCGGGACGTGAGAAACGGAGTCGATTATGGCTGTGCCAAAAAGGAAGAACTGCCACGCGCGCAGTTCCAAGCGCTGGGCGGGTTACACCAAGCCCAAAGTTGCGGCGCTCGTCGTCTGCCCCAACTGCCAGGAAATGATGCAGGCGCATCACCTTTGCAAATCGTGCGGCTATTACAAAGGCCGCGAGGTGGTCAAGGCCGAAGAAGAATAGCCCCTTCGTCATGCCGCAACCGATTGCCTTGATGTTTCCCGGCCAAGGCGCGCAAACGGTCGGGATGGGCGTCGCGCTCGCCGAACGGTTCGCCGTGGTCGAGCGCTGGTTCGCATCGGCGGAAGAGGCGGCCGAATTCCCCTTGCGTCGCCTGCTGCGCGAAGGCCCCGAAGACCAGTTGCGGCTCACCGAATTTTTGCAGCCCGCCTTGCTCGCCGTCGAGATCGGCGCCTGGTTCGCTTGGCGCGAACTCGTCGAGCGACCGCCGGCCGCGGCGCTGGGCCACTCGCTGGGCGAGTACGCCGCGCTGGTCGCGGCCGACGCGTTGGCCCCCGAAGCGGCGGTCCGTCTGGCGCGCCGTCGCGGGCGCTATATGCAGGAGGCCGTGCCGCCGGGGCTGGGCGGCATGAGCGCCGTGACCGAGCTGCCGGCCGAACGCGTCGCGGCGCTTTGCGAGGAAGCGTCCGACGCCGCGGCGCAAGTCTGGCTTTCCAACGACAACTGCCCGGGCCAGGTCGTCGTCAGCGGGCATCTCGCGGCGATCGACCGGGCGACGCCGCTGCTGAAGGCCGCCGGCGCGCGCCGCATCGTGCCGCTCAAGGTCAGCGCCCCGTTTCATTGCCCGCTGATGCAGCCGGCCGCCGCGCGGCTCGCCGCCGAGCTGGCGACGATCGACTTCGGCGCGCCGCGTTTTCCCGTGATCGCCAACTGGAACGCCGCGCCGTATGCGGCCGCGGCCGGCGTCGCCGACGGCCTGCTGCGGCAGGTGACGCAGCCGGTGCGGTTCCGCGAATCGTTGCTGTCGCTGCCCGCGTTCCACGGGGTCGCCGGCGTCGAACTCGGCCCCGGGACCGTGCTCTCCGGCCTGGGCCGGCGGACGTTGCCGGAATGGCGCTTTTACCAGGCCGACGAACCCGCCAAACTGGCGGCCGTCGTGCAGGAGTCGGCGTGACCGAACGGCCATGAGGAACGGCTGGATGAGCGGCTTGACGAATGAAATGCGACAGGCCATCTTGCAACAAACGCCGCTGGGGCGCTTGGGGTCGCCGGAAGAGGCGGTCGCCGTCGTCGGGTTTTTTTTTGCAACGACGCGGCGGGCAATATCGCGGGGGCGGCGACTCCGTCGACAGCAGATTGGGCGCCTGAGCATTCGCATCCAAAGAAGTGCACGGAGAATTAAATGACCGACGACCTTTTCGTCAAATTGCGTAAACTGATTGCCGAAAAATTGGGCGTGGCCGAAGACCAGGTGGCCAAGGAAACCGACTTCGTGAAGGACCTTGGCGCGGACAGTCTGGACTTGGTGGAGTTGATCGCCGACATCGAATTGGCGTTCAATCTCGATGCGATCCCGGATGAGACGGCGCAGAAGATCAAAACGGTCGGCGACGCGTATGACCGGCTGCTGGAAGCCCTCCACGGCTGAGCGCGAGGGGAGACGAAGATGGACCCCGAAGTCAAAGTTCGTCAGATCATTTGCGACTTGCTGGCGTGCGACGTAGCGGACCTGAGCGACGACGCCTTTTTGTTCGACGATCTGGGAATGACGCCCGACGACCTCGAGGAATTGCTCACCCTGCTGAACGACGAATTCGAAATCGAGATCCCGGAGGTCGACGGCGAAGATTGGGAGACGGTTTCGGACGTGGTGAGTTACGTGGTCGAAAAGCTGGGACATGAGTAAACGCCCACGGAACAAGACCCTCCAGCGATTTAAGAACGACCTTTATTTTCTTCTGTCGCGCGGCCTGTTTGCGTTCGCCCGCGCCATTCCGTTGGCTGTCGGCTTGAAAATCGGCCCCCCGCTGAGCCGGCTCTTCTGGTGGTTGCTGCCGCGCGAACGCCGCCGGTGCCTGCTCCACCTGAAAACGGCGTTCCCCGAATGGACCGACGCCGAACGCTTGGCGATCGCCAAAGAGACGTTTCGGAACCTCGGCCGCAGCTTTTTCGAGCTCTTTCACTTCGATGAGCTGCTGGCCACGGTTCACACCGAGCATCCCTACGTGCAATTCGAAGGCGCCGAGCACGTGAAAAAGGCGTTTTCGGCCGGGCGCGGCGGGATTTTTTTCACCGGCCACCTCGGGAATTGGGAGCTGATGGCCGCGTGGTTCGTCGCCTTCACCGGCTGCCCCGGCAACGAAATCGTCCGCAAGATCTACGATCCGCGGTTCGACAAGCTGCTCAACGAGCATCGCGGCCGGCATAAATACAAGCCGCTCACCCGCGGCGGCGCCGAACTCGTCGAGGATATCATCCGCGTGCTCTCCAACAATGAGATGCTCGGACTGTTGATCGACCAGGACACCAAAGTGCGCGGCGTGTTCGCCGATTGGTTCGGCCACCCGGCGTGGACGCCGTCCGGCCCGGCTTATCTCTGTTACCAAGCCAATCTCGACATCATGATGATGACCATTCACCGCAACCCGGGCGGCGGGCACACGGTGACGATCAGCGAGCCGTTGCCGCGCCCGCAATCGGGCGACCTCAAAGCCGACGTGCTCGCGTACACGCAGATGATGAACGACCGCATCACCGCGCACATTCGCAGCCATCCGACGGAATGGGTCTGGATGCACCGGCGCTGGAAGACGCGGCCGCCCGACGAGTCGCCGGAGAAAACCCCGGCGCCGGAACCGCTGAAGAAATATCGCCTGCGCCGGCTGGCGGCGGCGCTCGTCGCCAAAATCGTCCGCCCGTGGTCGTGGGAAGCGGCGGACAAGATCGGCGCGGCGCTCGGCCGCGCGCGCGTGAATTACGCGCGCCACGCCCTGATGGACGGCCGGTTTTTTCGCGAGCGGACGACGCTCATCGGCCGCGACAAGCTGGACGCGGCGCTGGCTGCGCGGAAAGGGGCGATCCTGCTGGTCGGCCGGACCTTCGAGGCCGACCTGGCGACCTGGGCGCTGGCGGCGCTGGGCTACCCGGTCGATTTGATTGCCCGCCCGCCGGCGAACGAATTTCTCGATTTGCGGCTGGCCTGGGCGCGCCGCACCCACGGCGTACGGCCCTGGCGCCAGGCCGACGCGGACGAAGCGGCCGCGCACGCCCTGTCGCAAGGCGGCGTGCTGGCGATCGGCGTCGAGCCGGCCATCGGTCCGCGCGCGCCCGCGCCCGGCGGCGCTTCCGCGGATGCCCCGCGCCCGCTGTCGGCGCTGCCGGCGGCAATGGCCGCCAAATACGGCTGCCCGGTGCTGCACCTGACGACGCAGCGGGCCGGCGCCGGCCGTTTCGAGGTCGTAGTGGACGACCCGGTCGCTTACGCGACGGAACCGCCGGCCGCGTGACGGCCGCCCCACCGGCTAGGCAATAATTCAGAGAAAATCGTTGGGGCGCGATGGGGGCTTCTTCAGAAGGTCATGGGAATTCTGGGAATTCTGGGAGGCCTGGGAATTCTGGGATCTTTCGCGCGGCGGGCTTCATACGTCGCATAGGTCTATTAAGTCCTATGGGTCCTAGAGCTCTTACTCGACGCTGAGCGCGGCGATTTCGTCCGACAACGCGGCCAACGCCTCGGCCCCGCGGCTCGACGGCGCATACTGCCAGATCGTCTGGCCCAGGCTTTGCGCTTCGTCGATCGCGACGTTGTAGCCGACGACGGTTTTCGACAAACGGTCGCCGAAGAAATCGCCCAGTTTGGCCAGGATTGCGTCGGCGAGGTTGGTGCGCCGGTACAAGGTCGGCACGACCATCGAGACGCGCAGATCGCGTTTGCGGTAGGTTTTCTTGACGTTCTCGACGGTTTCGACGATTTCGCTGCAGCCGTCGAGCGCGAGGAACGTGAGGCTGACGGGGATGACGATTTCTTTCACCGCCATCATGATGTTCAACGTCAGCAGCCCCAGCGACGGCGGGCTGTCGACCAGCACGTAATCGAAGCCGCGCAAGCCGTCCAGCTTTTCCTTCAGTTTCGTCACCCGGTCCGGGTCGGCGGCGGCGACGACCGGAAAATCGACCAGCGTCTTGTTGGCGGCGATCACCGACAAGTTCTCGATCGCCGTCGGCCGCACCGCGTCCTCGACCGCGACCTGCGGATCGATCAACAACTCGAACACCGACGGCTTGACCGCCGCGACGTCCAGACCCAACGACTTGCCCACCTGGCCTTGCGGGTCCATGTCCACGAGGCAGACCCGGCGGCCCTGCCGCGCAAAGTACGCCGCCACGTTCACGGCCAGCGTGGTCTTGCAACTGCCGCCCTTTTCGTTGACGAAGGCGATCTTGCGGCTCATGTGTTCCTCCGCGGGCGCGGGCCCGCCGTCAGCGGCCCGGCCGGTTCTGCCGCGCGGCCAGCTTGTCGCCGAGGCGTTCGAGCCGCGCGCCGATTGCATCCAGCCGCGTTTCCAGCTTGCCGAGGGCGTCGCCGAGCTTGACGACCTTGCGCACCAGATCGTCGTAGTCGGCTTTGGTCGGCACGTTCGCCAGATTGAGCACTACGCGCAAATTGCGATCGACTTTCTCGCGGGTTTTCACGGCGCGCCCGATCGCCGCGCCGAACGCCTCGGCGAAGCGCGGGTTCGACAACAACTCGTCGGCCATGTCGCGCAGTTTTTCCTGGCCGGCGTCACGCAAACGCTCGATGACTTTTTTGTTTTCGCCCATGAATCTCGCCATTCAGATGTGGTTCAGAACGCCAAAAACCGTACGTGGACGGTCGCGGCTTGTCAAGCGACGGCGACAGCGATGGCGGCGCGCACACGGCCCTCGGACGACACGCCGCCGTTCTGCGCTTGACGGCGCGCCGCGGACGGTCTAGTTATCATTCGTATCGTAGTATTTCGCCGTGCTGGTTGGAATCGGCCAAAAGTGTCGGGCCCGCGGGGAGGGTTGGCCATGCGCAATTATGGGTTGCTGGCAATTGCCTTTTTTCTGACGCTTTCCCTGGTTTTCGCCTGCGCGCCGACCAGCAAAAGCTCGGGGCCCAAGCCCGCGGACGATGACAACGACATTTCGCCGAGCGACGACGATATTTCGCCGAATGACGACGATGTCTCGCCGAGCGACGATGACGCGACGCCGGATGACGACGATGTCTCGCCCAGCGACGATGACGCGACGCCGGACGACGACGATGCCTCGCCGAGCGACGATGACGCCGTGCCAAGCGATTTGCTCGGGCCTGTGCCGATGACGAGCCTGTCGACGCTGGAGTACGTCTTGTTGGACGCTCATTCAACCGGCCCAACGAACGCCATCGTCACGGTCTCCGTGTGCGATTATCGCACCGACGCCGTGCGCTGGTCGGCCGGCCATAATGTGGGGGGCTCAGCCGGCAACAGCAGCGGCTACGACGCGTCGCTCGTCGACCTGGGATCGGACGGCATCTTCAAGATTCTGGAAAGCTTTTCGAGCACCACGGAGCCTGGCGGTCAGCAATTCAACAGTATCGATGTCCTTGACGGCCGATCCGGGTTCGCCGCGGTCTATTCCTCGGGCGGCTATGCGTCGACGGGATGGGATTGGAACCGCGACCAAAAGCAAGATTTGCTGCTCAGCTTCTTCGGCTGCACAACCGACAGTTTTAACATGATCGACGCCGCCCATGGCTACGCGATGCTCAAGGAATGGGACTCGGCATTCGACCACAGCGTCGGTTTCGCCGGCGGCCTCGCGAATGGCTTCCTGGGACCGGTCCCGATATCGGCGATCGGGGCTTCCGAATACGTGTACGGGGATCAGTACGAGGCCGGTTCAAACGCGACCGCCTGCACCGTGGAGGTGCGCGACGCGGCGACCGATCAGGTGAATTGGTCGCATGATTTTCAATTGTCCGGAGAGTACGCCAGCTACGGCTTTCAATTGGCCGACCTGGCCGGCGACGGCGTATTTCAGGTGGTCGAGCAGCCGCAATATTCCGACGCCAACGGGAACACCCACTTTTCGGTGGATGTCCGCGACGGACTGAGCGGTTTCACCGTCGTTTACGATTCCGGCGATTTGGGCGCCTGCTGGAATCCGAATATTGATTTTGATTGGGACATGAACCGGGACGGCAAAAACGAATTGATGATCGATGTTCAACCATCCCTCAGTTCGGGCCTCGGGCCGGAAATGATCGAGTGGTTGGACGGAACCAACGGCTACGCGACCGTGAAAAAACTCGTCGGCCCGGCCGGGCACAGCATTTCCGTGATCGGCGCGCTGGTCGACGGCGCCTGGGGCCCGGTCCCGATCACCAAGGCCGGCGCGCTGGAATACGTGTACATCGATCAACTGACGACCGGCGCGGACCCGAATTACGACGTCACGCTCGTCGTCGAAGTGCGCGATGCGGCGACGGACCGGGCGCGCTGGTCGAAGACGTATGCGGCGAACGGCCTCGAGTATTTCAACTACAGCGCGCAGTTGGCCGACCTGACCGGCAACGGTTTATACCAAGTCGTCGAGGTCATCGCGGCGACAAACTCCAACGGCGAAGTGTCCAAGAGCCAGGTCTTCGTGCGCGACGGCGCCCGGAACTTCGCGCCGGTTTACTCCGCCGCCGGGGCGTCCGCTGAAGCCGGCTGGGACATCTTCCGCGACGGCCGGCAGGAATTGATGGTCGACTTCGGCGGGGACGGCTCGGCGACGTCCGCCGAGGTGATCCAATGGCTCGACGGCGCCAACGGCTTCGCGGTCGTCAAGCAAATCACCGGCCCGGCGGGGGACAGCATCTCGGTTACGGGCGCCCCGTGGACCGCCGATGCCAACGCCGCGCGGCTGCGCGCTCGCCGGCCGGAGCGCCGGTTGCGCCGCTTATTGCCATAACGTCTCTCCGAGCACGCCGCCGTCGACTGGCCGCGCGACGGCTTCCAGGCGGCCAAACGCCCCCGCCGCGTTCAGAATGTCGATCAGCGGGCCGGCGGTGAACTCCGCGCCCTCGCCCTGAACCGCGCCAAGCCTGGCCGCCTGCCGCAGGAAATCGCCGAGCGCCGTCGCCGCGGCGCCGTCGTTGCGCACCTTCCACAGCGGTCCGGGCCGGCCCGCCCGCGTCTGCGCGGCAAGCTGTTTCAGGAAGTCTGGGTCGTCGGCGAGCAATAGCAGGTCGCCTTGCCGCGCGGCGTACACGCCGGGCAGACCCGGCAGCAGGGTCAACGCCGCCGCGCCGTCCGGACCCGTCTTCGGCGTCAATTTTCCGCGTAACGCGGGCCGCTTTTCACGCAACGCCGCCGCAACGCTCTCAACCGCCCGGGCCGGTTCGATGCCCGGCGCTGCGAGGACCGCGCCGCGGCGCGCGTCGACCAGGCCCGTCGTCGGGTCGACGTGCGGCGCAACGACCAGCAGCCGCGCCGCGGCTTTTTCATCGAGGCCGAGCGCCGAGAGATCCCACCCGAAAAGCGCGCTCAACTGCGCGACGGTTCCGGCGCCGCCGGCGGTGAACGCGGTCAGGCCCTCGCCCTGATAGGTCAGCTCGTTCGGCGGCGGCGCGCTCGGCGAACCGAGCAACGCGCGCCGTTCGCGCATCGAGCGGCCGTCGCAGGTGAAGCCGACGAGCGCCGCCGGCACGTTCTCGAAGTCGCGCCAGTTCTTCCACGCCCAGTAGACCTGGAAATAGCGATCGCGATGCAGCCGGCCCAGGTCGAGGAACAGTACGGCGTCGCTTTCGCCGATCGCCGGGTCGAGGGCCAGCGCCTTGCGATAATCGGGGTCGTCGGTCAGCCGCGGCTGGCCGGCGGCTTTGCCCGCGGCGTAAAGCGCGCTTTCCAGCAGGTCCGGGCTGCTGGCGACGATGAGCAAATCGTCCGTTTGATAAAAGAGAAATGCGAGCCCGGCGGCCTCATCGATCTTCGCATAATACGTGCGGCCGTCATAGACGCGCTGCGTGAATTTTGCGCGGTCGGCGACAAACGCCAGCTTCGCCTGCTCGGCGGCGGGCAGCCGCGTCAGCAGCAGAAACTCCAAATTGCCGATGTCGTAGAGCGCGAGCACGGTTTCGCCCTTGGCCGCATCCAGCAACGCGTCGACCGTCAGCGGCATCCCGGCCAGCGCCGACAGCCGCTCGGCCCGGTCCGCCAGCTTCAGCGCCAGCTTCGAATCGGCGTAGGCGTCGCGCGCCTTGCTGTGCAGATACGCCTGCGCGGCCGGCAACGCGGCGACGCGGCCCGCCAAGGCCCCGAGATTCGCGGCGTAAACCGCGACGAGCGGCCGCCCGGGCGTCATGGCCAACAATGACGACCCCGACCGCGTCGGCCCAATCCGCCAAGCGACCACGACGGCGACCGCCAAAACCGTAGCGATCACCGCGAATGAACGGGAACGACCGCGAATGGGGATGAGGGTTTTGATATTGAATGAGAATGAGGGTTTTTTGACCGCGAATGCACGCGAATGCACGCGAATAAGGCTGGGTTTAGGCTCCGGTGCGGTCATAGAGAGTTCCGCTGCGTGTTCGCGTAGCGCTTCCATTGAAGTTGAGGCGCGCCGAAGTTGACGATCAAGCCGACCGGAAGATTTGTCGCCTTCAAATAGTTGAGGATTTGCGCCTCATCGATTTCCGTGATCGCTTTGGCCGCCTTGATCTCGACCACAATCTGCTCATGGCACAAGAAATCGACGATGTACTCCTTGTTCAACGGCCGGCCCTTATACGAAATCTCCAGCCGTTTCTGCGGCACATGGGGAAGCTCTCGTTCATCAAATTCGATCGCCAACGCCTCCTGGTAGACCGCTTCCAGAAATCCGCAACCCAGTTGATTCATCACTTCCATCGCCGCGCCCACAACCTGATAAACCTCATCTCTCAACACCAATTCGCGCTTATTCCCGTTCATTGCCCATCCTGCCGAATCATATTCGCGTGCATTCGCGTGCATTCGCGGTTTCTTTCCGATCCTGCCGAATCATATTCGCGTGCATTCGCGTGCATTCGCGGTTAAACAATCCTGCATCCTCATTCGCGGTCAGAACCTTCATTGCGCGAGGTTATCATTCGGCGTGAACCTTAGCGGTCGCGCCGATCGTTGTTTCTCGGTGTCCTGCCGCTGCTGCGCCACGCGCGCCCGCAGTTTCGCGGTCGCGTCATCGCCGAGCGTCGCCAGCGCCGCCTCGCCCGTTTCGGCCGCCGCGGCGGGCCGGTCGATGGCCGCCCAGGCGTTGACGACGGCCAGTGCGAGTTCGGCGCGTTCGGCCTTCGGCGTGACGCGCCACCAGGCCGCGAGGGCGTCGGAGTTGGCGGTTGCCGCGAGCGGGTCGGCCAACTGCGCCGGCGACGCCGGCATGCCCAAGTGGTTGAGCCGCAGCAGTCCGGCGAACGGCGTGCGCGCGAGCTCCAGCCAGGCCAGGCGGCGCGCCGCGGCTTTATCGGCCGGGTCGAGCCGCAGCAGTTCCGCCAGGGCCTGCTGTTCGCGCACGAGATCGCCGGTCAGCCGCAACGCCCGTGCGCGCATTCGCCACGTCGCCATCGGATAACGCAGCGGCTCGCCCAGCGCCGCGAGCGCTTGCGCGGCTTTGTCGCCGCGCGACTCGCGCAAGGCGAGCGCCGCCAGCGCCAATTCGCGCGCCGGCGAGGCCGCCGCCGCGAGGGCCGATTCCCAGCGCCGCGCAGTTCCCGCCACGGCGGCGGCCGTCTCGGCGGCGCGGCTGACGACGTCGATCAAAGACGCCTGGCCGTAGGTTCCGTCGCGCCAGCCGTTGGCCAAGTGCGTCGCCGCGGCTTCGACGCGGCCGGCCGCGAGATAGGCGACGACGCGCAGGCTGGCCGCGGCAACCGCCGAGCCGTCGAGCGCGACGGCCTGATCGATGAGCGGCAACGCCTCGCCGGCCGCGCCGTTTTCCACCAGCGTGGTCGCGAGACTCGTCAGCATCTGCTCCGAGTCGCCGCACATTTCCCGCAATTCCGTCGTCAACTCCCGGGCCGCCGGCAGGTTCTGCAAACGCAGGTACGCGGCCAGGGATTTGCGGCCGGCGTCGAACTCGGCCGAACCCGACTCGTGTTCGTTGACGGTTGCGAGCCACCGCGCCGTCAGTTGTTCGTCGCGACGAATGGGCTCGAAAAAGGCCAGCCACACGCGGTCGGCGGCGGTGGACATGCCGGCTTGGCGGAGAATCTCAATAATCGCCGCCGCAAAGTCGTCGTCGACGCGGCCTTGCACGCAGCCGAGGGCCAGCGCCTCGGCGGCGCGTTCGCCGTCGAAGAGCGCGGCGGCCCGCACGCGTTGGCGGCGCATCGCATCGGTCTCTTCAACGTCCGCCGGCGCCTCCGCCGGGTAGTATTTCGCCAGCGCGGCGAACGCCCGGCGCGCGAGATTTTCTTCCTTGGCGGTCAGCGCGTACTCCAGCGCCGCCTCCGCCACATGGCGGTTGACGTAGACCGAGTAGCGGCGCAGATCGTCCGCGAGCCGCTCGAGCGCCAGCAACCAGGTCGAAACGACCGCGCCGGCGGGAACGCGGTCCCTGGCGATCAACTCGCGCAAGTCGGTCGAATCGAGACGGCTGGCGGAGAGCGCATTTCGCGCCGCGGCGGCCGCTTCCCGCGGGCTGACGTTCTTCGCGGCGAAGGCGAGAAATTCTCCGACGGCATCGACGCGTTGGTACGACGCGAGCGCCGGCAAGCGGTCGTTCAGGATGCCGCGCCACCGCGCAACGGCGTCCGACGCGCGGCCGATGTCGGCCATCAGCGCGGCGTAGCGCGGCGCCGCCGCCAACGCGGTTTTCGGATCGGCGACGAGCGAGGCGAGCGCGTCGGCGGCCTGGCGGTCGCGGCCCTGCGCGTGCAGATGGCGCGCCTTGGCGGCGAGGAGTTCTTCGCCGCCGCCCAGCATTTCGGCGCGCGCCAGGAAGTCGTCGGCCTTTGCGAAGCGCTGGGCCTGGTCGAGGGCGGCGACGACCCGCAGGTAGGCTGCCGGCGTCAGCGGCTGCCGTTCGGGTTCGGCGTACAGCCACGGCGCGCCGGCTTCGTCGCCGCGCGTAGTCAGCCATTCGCCGTAGTTGAAGGCGAAGTGGGTCCAAAGCTTGTCGGTCGCCTGCTCCGGCGGCGGCTTGACGCCCGCGTGCGATCCGATCAGCAGCGGCAGCCCCAGCAGTTCGGCGTAGGCCTTCTTGGCGTCGGCGGCGAATTTCGGGTCGGCCTGATAGGCCAGGGCGCGCTTCGCGAGCAGCCAGCGCGGACCCTTCGCGGCGAATTGCTTGTTCAGCGCCGTAATCAGCCGCGCGGTCTGTCCCTGTTGCGCCAGCCACACAGTCAGCGGCCCCGGTTGCGGGCAGGCGCCGCTTTCCGCGAGCTTGTCGAGCGTCGCGCCGTCGAGCAGCGAAAAGTAACGGGCCGTCGCGGCATCCGGCGCCGCCAGCGCCGTGACGCGCTGGCGCGAGCCGACGACGCGCGCCAGCAGTTGTTTTTCGGCGGCGAACTCGCCCGCCGCGCGCAGCAGCGCCGCCGTTTCGATGACGGCGTCGTCGGCCGCGGGCAGCGCGGGCGAGACCCCGGCGGCCTGGGCGGCCAGCGGCGCGAGCGGCTCGGTCGCGGCGCGCGTGCGCAGCAACGCGGCGAGCGCCATGGCCGGCGGGCGGCCCTTGTCGTTGTTTGCCGTTTGGCCGGCGAGTTCCGTCAGTTCGCGCCGGAGCAGCTCGGCCGCGAGCTCCGGCAGTTGGGCGCGGCGCGCCGCCGCCGCCGCGTTGTCGTAGGCGGCGTTCTTCTTTTTCGCATTCTTCACGGCGTCATCGAGCATGTTCGCGTACAGCGGGGCCGCGGCCTGGCGCGTCGCGGCGTCCGCACGGTCGCCGAGCCAGTCGGCCAGCGCGCCGGTCGTCAGGCCGTCCAACTGCGCGAGGGTCTTGCGAATCGGTTCGCGGCCGACCGGATGCGTCGCGGCCAGCGCCTTTTCCAATTGCGCGCGCACGGCCTGCAGTTGGGCGATCGCTTGCGCCACGCCGGCCGTCTCGAGTTGGTCGGCGAGCCACGCGGGCAGGAAGGCGTCGTCGAGCGTCCGTTTGTCGGGCTGCGCCAAGACCAGATTCAACGCCTGCGCGGCGTACTTGCGCGCCGCGATCGCGCGGCCGTGGCGGCGGGCGAGATCGGCGGCGGCGGTCGCGCGGCCGACCTCGGTGTCCGCGGCGGCGAGGATGCGGTCGAGCCACGCTTCGGCCTCGGCCGGCTGGTTCGCGAGATAAAGCACCTCGGCCACGCGCATCTGGTAGTCGGCGCCGGTCAGCCGGCGTGCGGCGAGCGTGCGATAGACGGCGACCGCGCCGGCGAAATCGCCGGCCTTGATCAGCACGGCGGCGCGGCGTTCCAGCAAATCGAGCCGCTGCGGTTCGTTGGCGGCGGCCTTGTCGAGCAGGCGCGCGGCGTCGGCGTACCGGCCGTCGGCCTCGTAGAGCGCCGCCGTCACGAATTGCCAGCGATAGTCGCGGTTGGCGCGCTCGGCCTCGCGCTCGTAATACGCCAGCAGCGGCGCGAGCTGGTTGCGCCGCTTCGCATAACGATAGGCGGCCAGCACCGGCTCTTCGTCCGGCGCGTTGCGATTGATGATTTGCATGTGCTCTTCGAGCGCCTCGCGGAACCGGCCCAGGTCGGTCAGGGCGACGATCAATTTGCCGCGCAATTCCGCCTCGCGCGCCTTTTTTGCGGCGTCGCCGAGATCGGCTTTTTTCAAGTCGTTCAGGACCGTTTGGTACAGCGCGACGAGCCCGTCGCGATCGCCCTTCGCCACATAGGCTTTGGCCATCGTGCCGACGATCGCCGGTTCCGTCGGGCGGTCCCGCCGCAGTTGCGCCATGGCGTCGAGCGCCTGGTCCGGATGTTTCGCCGCCAGGCAGCGGTCCGCGTAGGCGATCCAGAGGCTGACGACGCGCTGGGCGTCGCCGGCTTCTTCGGCGAGGCGGCGATGGTAGGTCAGCGCGGCCTCGCGGCGTTCGGTGCGCCAGTAATAATCGGCCGCGTACTGCCACGCGTCATGCCGCGCGCCGTCGGTTTGCGCGAACGCCAGCAGCTCCGCCACCGTCTTGTCGGCGTCGGTTCGCGCGCCGCGGTTTTCGTAGAACGCGGCCAGGCGGCGCAGCATCGCCGGATCGTTCTTGCCGATCGCGACCAACCGGCGCAGGCACGCCTCGGCGCCGTGTTCGTCGCCGACTTCCATGAACATCGCCAGGACGCCTTCGGCGAAGGCGACGTCGTCATAACGGGGCAGCAGCTTGAGCGCCGCGGCCTTGGCGTCGTCCAGGCGATCGCCGTCGCGCAGCCATTGGAGATAGTGCAACGCGGCTTCCCCCGTCGCGTCGGGCCGCGTCACGCCGCGCCAGAACGCGGCATCCACCGCCGCCGCCGTGGTCTTGCCGCGCTCGATCAACTCGCGCAGGTGATTCCCGGCTTCGAAGCGGCCGTAGCCGTCGCCGGTCGCCGCGACGGCCAATTCAGCGAGCGCGTCGTCGAGCCGGCCCTCGGTTTCCAGCAAATACGCCATTTCCGTTGCAAGCAGCTCCGGATCGCCGACGCGTTTGCGCGCCTCGTCCAGCGCGTCGCGGGCCTGCGCCGGCAGGTAGTAATCCCAATACAGCGTCGCCAGTTCGAGCCAGCGCGACGTTTCGCCCGGGGCCGCGGCCGGAATTGTTTCCCACGCGGCGGCGGCGTCGCGGGGCCGGCCGCCCTCGAGCAGCGCCTCGCCTTGCAGCGTGCGCGGCTCGATTTCCAGCGGCCGCCGCACGGCCTGGCGGTCCCACACCGCCGCCGCCTCGGCCGCCAGCGCCGGGTCGCGAACGTAAAAGCTGTTCGCCAGGCTGCGGGCGACCGTCGCCTGCGCGCTCGTGATCGCGATCGCGCCGGTCCAGCGTTCGGCCAGCGCGGCGTAGCCCCGGCGCGCCGCCTCGTAGTTGGCGAGGAACTGCTGGCCGCGCGTCCACAGATAGGCCTCGACCGGCTGCACGATCCGCTGCTGCGCCAATTTGGCGAGCATGCCGCGCAGCATTTCGCGCTGCGCCAGCCGCCGCAGCACGCGGTCCGGGATCTGCCGGTCGAGCGCGACGCAGCGCAGGCCGAGATCGAGAAATTTGTCCTGGTAATCGGTTTGCGGACGCGCGCCCGCGAAGCCGCGGCGTTCGTAGCAGTCGAGCAGCCGCAGATTCATGACGACATTTGCCGGAAAACGCTGCAAGGCGATCGTGTACAGTTTTTCGAACAGCGCATCGCCCGCGTCGCCGCCCGCGATTTCCTTGAACTGCGCGGCGAGAAAATCGGCCAGTTCGCCTTCGCCCAACTGCTGTGCGGCGTTCGTCGTCAGTGACTCGAAGTCGGCGCGGCGTTTCTCGCGCAGCAGCCAGCGCGCGAACTTGTCGGTCCAATTCTTGCGATTGAAGCGCTCGATCGCCGTGCGGTACGCGCGGGCCTCGTCGTCGAAGAGCCGGTGGTCGTCGACGAAATCGAGCAGCTCCTGCATCGCGGTTTCGTCTTGCGGGAAGCGTTCGACGCGCTCCCACTTCAACGCCAGCACTTCCGGATACCGGCGCTTTTCGAGCAAGAGCTGTTCGAGGCGTTGCTGCGCCGTCGCCGCCGCCTCTTCCTGCCCGGCGGCGCGCGCGGTCTGCGCCGCGCGGCGGAGCGCAGCCACCTGCCCGTCGACATCGTGGCGAATCGCGGCCGCGTCGGCGCGCCAGAGCAGGATGCGGCCGACCGCCGGCTGACTTTCGCCGAAGCGCGCGAGCAGGCGATCGGCCAGGCGCGACAACGGTTCGGCCAATTCGGCTTTCGTCAAAATCGCCGCCGCGACGGCCGCGGCCTCGTAGCACGCCGTCGCATCCGGCGCGGCCTCGGCGGCGGCGAGCGCGAGTTGCGCGGCGACGCGCTGGTTGCCGTACCGCCCGCCGACGGCCGGCATATTGTTCATCGCGGCCCGCCCGCCCAGACGATTGATCCCGAGCGACAACAAACCGCCGACGACGCCAGGGCCGCGATCCGCGAACGCCGGCGCAAACGCGCCCGCCGGCGACAGGGCCGTCGGCCACGCCGCCGCGTCGCCCGCCTGCGCCACGATGCGCGCCGCCGCCGTCGTCGTTTCGACTTTGCCGTCGTCCGCGAGCGCGGCATCCAGCGCCCACGTCGCCGCCAGACCGCCGAGCCCGGCGCGCGTCGCCAGCGCCGACAGCCGCAAGAGCGCCTTCGGGTCGGCGTCGGCGCTCGCGCGCGTCGCGTTCGCCGCCAATTCGTCGCGCGCCAGGTCGCCCCGGCCCCGCGCGAGATCGAGGGCGGCGACCGACCGCAAATTCGCGGCGCTGGGCGCGGATTTCAGCGCGTCGAGCAACTGCGTGCGGCGCGCGTCGGCGAGGTTCGCGTCCTCCAGCAGCCGGCCGTAGATGTTGAATATTTCGTCGTCGTCCGCTTGGCTCAGGGTCTCTTCCGCCAACCGCAGCAGGCGGTCCGGCTGGCCCTGAAGGCGATACGCCTCTTTCGCCAGCTCCCACAATTCCGCGAGATTTTTTGTGTAGCGCGTCAGGCGCGGTCCGAGTATGGCTTGCGCCTGCGCCGATTTCTTTTCCGCCAGCAGGCCGCTGACGATCGTCGCGAGCAGCTTGGGGTCCTGCGGGAACGCGTCGACGAGCGTCAGCCGCAGCGCTTCGACGCCGGCCGTCGCCACGAGCGCCCGGCGGGCCACCGCCGCGCGATCCGCCAGCGCCGCGCCGGCCGCCGCGACCGGCGCGTCGCGATCCTTGCCCGCCGCGGCGGCCCGGCCGCGCCGCAACAGCATCTGGAAATACGCCTCGTTCGCGACGAGCCACTCGGCCACGCGGTTCTGGCCATCGAGCCCTTCCAGCAGCGCCCGATGGGCCGTTTCATCGTCGGGAACCTGCGCGACCCGCGCGCGGCGAACGGCGACGGCCTGATCGACCTGCCCCGTGTCGAGCAGGGCATCGACCAACGCGTCGCGTTCCGCGTCGGCGAGGTCCGCGCGGCCCCGATACGCGGCGATGATCGCGCGCGGCGGACGCGGCGCGAAACTCTCGGCCCCGAGCAACGTCTGCCGCTCGATCGTCGGCGTGACGGCGGGTTTGGGCGAATCGTCGAGCGCGAACGGCAGGCCCGGCGCCGGCGCCGCGGGCCGAAGATCGGCTTTCGCAAGACGCAGCAACTCGGGAAATTTGGCGATGCGTTCTTTCGCGCCCGGGAGCATCACGAGGCGGGCGGACGCGATCGTCGGCGGCCGGCGGACGACGCGAAAAATCGCGACGCCAGCGACGACGAGCGCCGCGGCCAGGAACAGCACCAGCGCGCGCGCCCTACGGTTCACGGACCACCTCGACGTCGATCATCGTGCGGCTGACGTTAAACGCGAAATCTTCCGCGTAGATCTCCAACTTCGCCGGGCCGAGCGGCGCGCCCTCCGGAATCTCCAGGTAGCCGACGTTCGCCTTGGCCGCGGCGTCCCAGCGCAGCGACGCGCTGGCGGTGAACGGCAGCCGGGCGCTGAGCCGGCGCGTGTCGGCGTCGGCAAAGACGGCGATGCGCGCCTTGCCGCCGGCCGGCAGCTTTTTGTTCATCGCCGGCCGCACCGTCGGCGCGCGGCTGTCAAGGACAAAGGCTTTCGCTTCGACGTATTGCCGGCCTTCACGGTCGGTCAGGATGAGCTGGCAGACGTATTCGCCGTCGGGGAAACCCGGCGGCGCGAGAAAACGCACCTGCCAGATGTCTTCGTCTTCGAGGTAGGTCAGCGGCGCGGTCAGGCCGAAGGGGAAAATGGCCGCAATCGCCACGATGTCGGCGGCGGCGCGCACGCGCAGCAGCGGATCGCCCGGGCGAATCACGCGCGGCCGCAGCAGGGCGCGCGGCGCGGCGAGAAAGCTGGTGTACGGCGTGACGAAGGTGAAGCGTTTGGACAACGCCACGATCTCGTCGATCCATTCCTGTTTCTCGCCTTCGCGGCGGATGCGCTCGACCAGGTAATCGACGCGCGCCTTCGCCCAGCGGCGGCGCAGGCCCTCGTGGTCGGTTTGTTTGGCCGGCAGTTCGACGGCGACGGTCTTCTCCTGCGGCGGCGCGCCGTCGGGCTGCCAGCGCACGGTGACCGTATCGGCGCCGGGCGCGGCGTACCGGCCGACCACGGCGGCCTCGCTGCCGGCGAACGTCGCGGGAATCGCGGCCGGGTAGGCGTCGACGATGTTCGCCCGCCGGCCGAACCACAATTCGATGCGGCGCATCACCGCGGCCGACATCCGCGCCGTCACGGTTTTCGCAAGCGCGGCCGTGTCGGCCCCGTCGGCGCACCAGGCGTAGGCGCCGTCCGCCGCCGCGGCGAGGTCGCTCAGCAGCGTGCGGTTGGCGTCGTCGCCGACGCCGATCGCGAAGAGCCGCGCGTGCGCCGTCGCCAGCGGCGAGCGCTTGACCGCCTCGAGGATCGGCCCGTGGCGCAGTTCGCCGGCGGTCGGCCGGCCGTCCGAAAGCAGCAGCACGACGCAGCTTTGTCCCGGAACGCACAACGCGCCGGCGCGGCCGAGCGCGCCGGCCAGATCCAGACCGCCGGCCAGCGTCTGCCGCCGCAGAAAATCTTCGATCGTCGCGAGCCACGCCGGCGTCGCCGGCTGCGGCGGCCCGGCCGTCGCCTGGGTCTCGGTGTTGGCGTAGAGCAGCGTGACCGCGTCGGTCGGCGCCAGTTGGCGGGCCAGCGCGCCGGTCAGTTCAACGACGCGCGCCAACTTGTCGCCGAGCATCGAGAGGCTGCCGTCCACCACGAGAATCACCTGCCGCGCGCCGACGTCGGCCGCCGCGCGCGGCGGGAACATCACGCGGGCGAGCCAGTAACCCGCCGCATCCTGCGCCATGCCGCCGGTCGGGCTGAGATTCCAATCGGGCTCGTCGGCGTCGCGCCAGGCGACCAGATCGACCGTCGCCTCGCCCAATTTGTATTCGGCGGTGAAGGCGAGGTCTTCGTCGATCGGCGCGTCGTCCGCCTCGAAATGGGCGGCGAAACTCTGGGCGTCGCGCCGCGTTACGGCTGGCGTCAAGTGCGCGCCGTGGAACGTCAGGTTCTCCAGCGGCAGGTCGTCGGCCGCTTCGATGTCGATGACGAGTTTGCCCGCCTGCAGCGCGCCCTCGCCGGTCGGCGCGAGCGAGAGAACGAAATCGAGCAGGCCGCGTTCGATCGGCGCCGGCGCGCGATAACTCAACTCGATCCGTTTCGCGCCGAAGGGCGGGATCGGCGCCACGCGCGTCGAGAACTCGTTGACCAGCGACGGCTCCTCGTCGGCGGCCAGCAGCCCCGGGTCGATCGTCGCGCGGCTGATGTCGCGAAACAGGCGGCGCGCTTTGGCCTTTTCGATGATCACGCCGGGAATCCGGGTCAGGTCGTCCCACACCGCGAAGCCGTCGATGTCGGCCGCTTCCGGCAACGTCATTTGAAAGCGGGCTTCCAGCGGACGATCGACGTGGCTTTCCAAGACCTGCAGCATTTCGACGCGGGCCATGCCGTGGTCGAGGCGCACGCGGATTTCCAGCCGCGCCAGCGTCAGGCTGCCGGCCGGCTGCTCCTCGTCGCCGACGAACGCCGTGACGACGCCCGCATCGGCAAAGGCCGCCGCCGCGCCGAACGCCAGCAACACAAGGCACGCGAGGAGCACGCGATGGATCATGCGCCGTCCGCCTTATTCCAGGGCCTGCGAGACCGTCTCCCACGGCAACCGCATCAGCCCGCGGTCGAAACCGAGCCACAAGCCGTCCGGCGCGCCCGCGAGCGCGGTGACGTTCGGCGACAGCAACGGTTGTTCGAGGAAGACCCAGCGCCGCCCGTCGCGGCTGACGGCGACGCCGCGGGTCAATGTACCAAATAAATAGTAACCGCCATAGTGCAACGCCGCCTCCGGATTCACCGAAATTCCCGCCGTGCCGGCGAGCGGCCGCGCCGGGCCGTCGCCTTCAACGACCGCCAATCCGCCGCCGTACGTGCCGATCAGCAGGCGGTCGCCGTCGGCCAGCAGCGCGTTGACCCAGTTGTGCGGCAGGCCGTCCTGCGGCGCCGCGAGATTGCGCAGCGGCGTCAGGCCGTCGGGCCCGCCGACGAGGCTCAGCCCGGCGAGCCCGCCGACGGCGAGGTTCCGGCCCCAGCGCGTCAGGCAATACAAATGATTGCCGGCCAGCCCGTGGAAGGCGTCGATAGCGCGCACGCGGCCGGGCGCCAGTTGCGCCAGCCCCGCGCTGGTGGCGACCGTGGCGCCGTCGCCGTCGGCGAGCACCGACGCGACGTAGCGATGCGGCAGGCCGTCGCGGTCGGTCCAGCGTTTGCGAACGCTAAGCGCGCCGTCTAGTTGAAACAGGCCGTTGGTCGTCGCAACCCAGACGCGGTCGCCGTCCGCGACGATCCGGTTGACGCCCAGGTTTGCCAGCGCGGCGGGCGCCGCCGGCGGCCGATCGGGCGTCAGCCGCTGCAAGCCGTGGTTCAGGCCGCCGGCCAGCACGTCGCCATTGGGCAGCGCCGCCAGCGCCGTGACGTACGGCTCGGCGAGCGGTTTGAGCGCTTCCGCGCCCGCGGCCCGGCGGGGCGGACCGGCGCCGTCGAGCAGCCAGAGGCCGTCGTCGGTCGCCGCCAGCAGCGTCGCGCCGGCCGCGCGCAGGCGGTGAATCGGCGCGCCGAGCGGCCAGCGGCGGTCGCCGGCCAGGTTGCGCAGTTGGCCGTCGGGCCCGCCGACCCACACGTCGGTGTCCCAGCGGGCCGCCGCCGAAACCGCGGATCCGGCCAGCAGTTGCGTCGCCCCGAGGCGATCCACCCGCCACAAGCCGTCCGGCACGCCGACCAGCAGCGCCGGCTCGTCGGCGACCAGCGCCAGGATCAACCCCTGGTTCGCCGCGCTCGGCCACAACGATTGCCGGCGCGCCGCCTCGCCCTTGCCCTCGATCAACCACAGATCGCCGCGCAAGGCGCCGACGGCCGGCCGGCCGCCCAACGTCGCGAGGCACGCGGCCGGCGCCGGCGGCGTCTGCGCGTACAGCCAGAACCGGTCGCCGGCGAATTGCAAGATGCGGCCTTTTTCATCCAGGACCCAAATTTGGCCGCCGCTTTCGGCCAGGTCGACCAGGCGGGCGCCGTCGGCGGGCGCGTAGCGATCCACCGCGGGGCGCAGCGACGGCGACGACCAATCGGCGCGAACGACCAGCAGGCCTTCGGGCGCCAGGCCGGCAACGGCGTCGCCCAGCGCGGTCAAGCGAAGCAGCGCCGACGCCGGCAAACCGTTCGCGCGATGGAACGCCTCCGCCCCAGCATTGGAGAGCGATGCCAAGCCCGCGTCGCCGGCGAGCAAGAAACGCCCCGCCGCCGGCAACGCATCGCGCACGCCGGCGGCGAACGGGAAGGTCCGGACGCCGGCCAGCGTCGCCGCGGGCAATTGGCGGCTGACCCGGCGCGTCGCAATCGGCTTCAACGACGGGTCCAAGATGCGGCGATATTGGCCGGTTGCGCGCCGGGCGATGAACAGCGCGTAACCGCCGGAAATTAGTACAAAAATTAGAGCAATTCCGCCGGCAAACTGCCATTTTCGGCCTGGTTTCATGACGGCTCCGCGTCGCGGATATTTGGAGATATTGCGCAAAGATTATAACGCATCGCACAAATTTTTGTTGAAAAGATCATTCAGTTTTGGTATGTTCGCGGCCCCACAAGAAAAAAACTTGGGGCCTTGGGGGATCGAACATGGGCAAAATCGTTTCCGACAGCGACACGCTTGCAATTGAATTGAAACGGCTGCTCGAGTTGAACGCCAGCGAACGCGTGAGCCGCAACCGCTGCTTCGACAAGTTCTCGACGCCGTTCGGCCGCCGGCTGTTCGCCTACTACCGCACCTGCATGTCCCTCAAGAAAGAGATCGAGGATCCGAAGCGCGATCACCGCATTCGGATGCACAAGAACAAGGGCGAGCAGTTCACGCTGGAAATCATCAACGAGCCCATTTCGTATCGGCGCACCGCCACGTTGCCCAACGAAGTGCGCGGTTTCTTCGAGACTGTCATTCGCGACAACGTCAAAGGCGTGCCCCCGCGCCAGAACTGAAGTTCGGAATCCGCCCGCTCCGTTATTCGCCGCCCGCCGCCTGAATGACACGCCGCAACTGCGTCTGGTGCTCGTCGTCGAGCGCCGGCGAGGCCAGCACAAGCGATAAATCGTGCGGGCCTGTTTCCGATCGCCGCGGACGATCTCCAGGTCGACGAAGAAGCGGGGCAGACTGTGGTCTGCCGATCCTATACGACTGTTTGACGGGGTCGTCAGGCAGGCGGCAGACCCGTCCGCGGTGCGAAGCTCGGCGTCTGCGGCTTGAAATTCGCATCGCGCAACGCGATCTGGCCCTGACGCGCGAGGTCCATCGCAGAACCCAGGAGACGGGCCGTTTCCTGCGGGGCGTGGAAGCCGACCGAATTCTCGGCCTCGACCATGTCGAAAAGAAATTGCGCCTTGCGCTGCATGGCGCGGGCCACGGCCAATTGGTCGTCGGGCCGGCCGGCGTCGCGCGCCGTTTTGAGATCGCCGATCAGCGCGACCAACGCGTCGAGCGCCTGGTTGCGCGCCGCGAAAAACCGCTCTTGAATCTCCTCGGCCCGCGCCTTGATTTCGGGCTCGGGGACGCGGTGGCAGGTTTGGCACGCATTGTTGATATTCAGCAGCGGGCTGCGCACGTGATGGTCGCTGATCTTGAGCGCGCCCTCGCGCACATACGGCATGTGGCAATCGGCGCAGGCGACGCCGGCCCGGGCGTGAATGCCCTGCGACCAGATTTCGAATTCCGGATGCCGGGCCTTCAGCAACGGCGCGCCCGTGTCGGCGTGCACCCAATCTTTGAAGTCGATGTCTTCGTAGCAGTCGAGGATTTGATCGACCCGCAGACCCTTGGCCCACGGGTAGCGCAGGCGTTTCTCCGGGCCTTCGAAATAGTAATCGACGTGGCATTGCGCGCAAACGTACGTGCGCATTTCCTGCCGCGTCGCCGTCGCGTTGACGTCGTAATTCGCCACGCCCTGCGACGCCTTGAAAGCGCGAATGCCTTCGATGAACGCCGGGCGCGTGATGCGCAGCTGCATCGTCTTGGGATCGTGGCAATCGATGCACGCAATGGGGTGCGTGACGTGCTGGCGGGCCTCGAAATAGGGCATCGCGTTGATCTTCGCAAAACCTTTGTCGATGTCGCCGTCGCCCAGTTCCCGGTACGCCTTCGTCATCGAGGCGTGGCAATTCAGGCACGCGCCGGGCTGTTTCGCGACCCGTTGCCGCTCGGTGTACATCTGATCGTCGAGCATGTAGGCATGACCGCGACGTTCGCGATAATCCTTGGCGAACGCATAACCGGCCCAGATGATCTTCAGCCGCGGATCGCGTTCGAGTTTGGAGCGCGCGACGACCGAGCGCGGGTCGGCCTGGTCGGGCGTGCGCGGCAGGGCCTCGCTGCCGCCGAAACGCGTGCGCACCATGTCGACGGTGCGGCGGTAGCGGTCGAATTGGAACGGAAAATTTTTGCCCCAGATCGCCGGGTCGTCAGTCTCCTCGGTCAGCTCGACAACGCGAAAAAACGGACTTTTCGCCTGCTGCTTCTTTTCCATGATGTCGATCAGCAGGTAGGCCGAAAGGGCCGCGGCCGCGGCGGCGATCAGGCCGAAGGCGATCATCGCGGCGAAAAACCGCCGCCGGGTCACGAAGCCCGGACTTGCGCCGCCGCTTGGTTGGGTCTGATTCATCGGCAATCTCCTTCGCCCGGACCGCACCGTCGCCGGGCATTTATCATTCGAGATGTCCCACCGAGGCGTGGCAGCGAATGCACTCGAGTTTCATGTGAAAGCCCGGCGCCGCGTCGATGGCCTGGACGATCGACTGGTGGCAGAAGCGGCACTGGCGCTCCGTCACCGCGTGGTTGATCGGCGTGATGGTCAAAACGTCGGGGTAGCGGCCCGACGTGAACGCCTTCGTGTGGCGATAGCCGTTGTAAGCCTTGAGGGCCATCTGGGCGGCGAAGTTGTGCGGCATGTGGCAATCGACGCAGACGGCGACGGCGTGGTGGCTCGACCGCGACCAGGCGTCGAAATGGCCTTGCATGACGTGGCAGTTGGCGCAAACCTCGGGCTCGTGGCGGAAATACGAAAGGCCTTTGGCGTAGACGAAGGTGAAGCCGACGAGGCCGGCTGCGACGCCGATGGTCAGGCTGATAGCCAAGCCGGCGAAGAGCGTTCGTCGCGAGCGCGTAAGCCGCGTGCCGGGCATCGGTTCGCGTCCTTTCCGGGGGCGTCGAAGGCAGTCGCACGACCGACGTGACGCCTGTTCACTATTGGTTTGCGCCGGGGGCTTGTCAAGCGGAATTATCGTACTACTATACGATTATTGAGGAGGCCCGATGACCGACATCTTCCGCATTTCCGAGGCCGCGTCGCTCGGCCTGCACGCGATGGCGCTGCTGGCCGCGCGTTCGCCCGACAAGCTGACGACGCCGGCGATCGCCGAGCGGCTGGGCGCGTCGCCGCACCATTTGGCGAAGGTGATGCAGCGGCTGGTGCGCGCCGGCCTGCTCGGCTCGACGCGCGGCGTCGGCGGCGGGTTTCACCTGCTGCGGCCGGCGGACCGGATCTCGCTGCTCGAAGTTTACGAGGCGGTCGAGGGGACGATGGAGCAGCGCGCCTGCCTGCTGGGCGCCCGGCCGCTGTGCCCGAAAGGCCGCTGCCTGCTCGGCGGCCTGAACGTGAAGTTGCATCGGCAGGCGCGCGCCTATTTCCAGAAGGCGAAACTGTCGGACGCACAACGAGCATTCACTAGCTGAGAGGCTGAAAGACTGAAAGGTCGCGCGGCGCCGCGGACGCGGCGGCCCAGCTTTCCGGCCGTCCGACCTCTCGGTCTCTCAGTCTCCCAGCCTCTATTTTTTCCGAACGAGTCGTTTGAACACTAATTGGCTGATCGCGCGCAGCGTCTCGACGACGCCTTCGCCGGTCTTGGCGTTGGCGGCGAAGGCGGGCTTGCCGTCGGCGTTGAGCAGTTGGCCGATCTCGGCGAGCGGCAGGCTGGTCGCGAAGTCGCGCATGTTGAACTGCACGACGGCGGGGATGCGGTCGGGTTCGACGCCGTCGTCGCGCAGATGGCGGCGCAGATTCTCCAGGCTTTCCATGTTTTCGTCGAGGCGTTCGCGGCGGGAATCGGCGACGAAGACCAGGCCGTCGACGCCCTTGAGCAGCAGCCGGCGGTTGCTGTCGAAAAAAAGGTCGCCGGGCAGGGCGTACAAATGCAGCCGCGTGTCGAAGCCGCGGATGCGGCCGAGGAACAGCGGCAGAAAATCGAAGTAGCTGGTGCGCTCGTCGTCGCCGGCGAGGCAGAGCAGTTCGCCGCGCTTGTCCGGCGGCGTGCGGCGG
>CAZHPN010000017.1:0-51351 GCA_964534375.1 uncultured bacterium
TGTCGTCCTTCGGCTTGTCGGCGACCATCACTTCGGTGGTCAACAGCACGCCGGACACCGAGGCGGCATTCTGCAGCGCGCAACGGGTGACCTTGGTCGGATCGATGATGCCGGCCTCGAGCAGGTCGCAGAACTCTTCGCTCGCGGCGTCGAAACCGTAGCCGCCCTTGCCGGCTTTGACTTTGTCCACCACGACCGGACCTTCGACGCCCGTATTCACCACGATCTGGCGAATCGGCTCTTCGAGGGCCCGCTTCACGATTTTCACGCCGGCCTGCTGATCGCCGTCCAGCTTCAGTTTGTCGACCGCCGGCAGGCAGCGCAGCAGCGCCACGCCGCCGCCCGGGACGATGCCTTCTTCCACCGCGGCGCGGGTCGCGTGCAGCGCGTCTTCCACGCGGGCCTTCTTCTCTTTCATCTCGACTTCCGTCGCCGCGCCGACTTTGATCACCGCGACGCCGCCGACCAGTTTCGCCAGCCGCTCTTGCAGCTTCTCACGGTCGTAGTCGCTGGTGGTTTCTTCGATCTGGGCGCGAATCTGCTTGACGCGGCCTTCGATGTCGGCCGGCTTGCCGGAGCCGTCGATGATCGTCGTGTTGTCTTTGTCGATCACCACACGTTTGGCCGTGCCCATGTCGTTGATGGTCACGCCTTCGAGCTTGATGCCCAATTCTTCGGCGATCATTTTCCCGCCGGTCAACGTCGCGATGTCCTGCATCATCGCCTTGCGGCGGTCGCCAAAGCCCGGGGCCTTGACCGCGGCGACGTTCAGCGTGCCGCGCAGTTTGTTGACGACCAGAGTCGCCAGCGCTTCGCCTTCGACGTCTTCGGCGACGATGACCAGCGGCCGGCCCAACTTGACGATCTGTTCGAGCAACGGCAACAGGTCTTTCATGTTGCCGATCTTCTTCTCGTGCAACAGGATGTACGGGTTTTCGAGGGTCGCTTCCATCCGCTCGGGATCGGTGACGAAGTACGGGCTGAGATAGCCGCGGTCGAACTGCATGCCTTCGACGACTTCGAGAGTCGTCTCCATGCCCTTCGCTTCTTCGATGGTGATGACGCCCTCTTTGCCGACCTTGTCCATCGCTTCGGCGATGATGTTGCCGATCGTCGGGTCGCCGTTCGCGCTGATCGTGCCGACCTGCGCGATTTCTTTGCGGTCCTGCGTCGATTTCGCCATTTTCTTCAACTCTTCGACGACCACATCCACCGCTTTGTCGATGCCGCGCTTGAGATCCCACGGGTTGGCGCCCGAGGTGATGATCTTCACGCCTTCGCGGTAGATGGCTTGCGCCAGAATCGTCGCGGTGGTGGTGCCGTCGCCGGCCACATCGGAGGTCTTCGACGCCACCTCGCGCACCATCTGGGCGCCCATATTCTCGAACTTGTCTTCGAGGTCGATTTCTTTGGCGACGGTCACGCCGTCTTTGGTCACGGTCGGCGCGCCGAAGCTCTTCTCGAGCACGGCGTTGCGGCCTTTGGGGCCCAGCGTCGCCCGCACGGCGTCCGCCAGCTTGTTCACGCCCGCGAGAATCTTGCTTCGAGCGTCGTCCCGATAAAGGATGTCTTTGGCCATGGTTCTTCTCCTGGGTTATTTCATTGGACTCCGCGGAGTCATATTCACTTTTCGATGACGCCGAGGATGTCATCCTCGCGCATGATCAGCACTTCTTCCCCGTCGATTTTCACTTCGGTGCCCGAGTACTTGCTGAACAGCACCTTGTCGCCCTTCTTGACGTTCATTTCGACTTTGTTGCCGTTTTCCAGAATTTTGCCGGTTCCGACGGCGATGACTTCGCCCTGCGCCGGTTTTTCCTTGGCCGAATCGGGAATAATGATGCCGCCCTTGGACATGACTTCCTCTTCCAGCCGTTTGAGAATGACTCGATCGTGAAGCGGTCTAATCTTCATGGAATCTCCTCCTGCTTTCATATTAACGGGTAACATGTTTTTCGCCGCGGGTTCGCGGCGTTATTTCAACAACGTTTCGGTGCGCTTCCCCATACAAACTAACTATACAAACACAATGACTTATTCTTGACCGACGCAACCTAACCATGAGCCGTTCAGATGTCAATACGAAAGGCCGGGACGGGCAAAAAAATCGGAATCGACTGTTCCGGGTCGGCGAACCGCCTTGACTTAGTTGTTGACAAGCGTGCGAAACGGATGGTAGCGTATGGCCGGTTGATCGCGTAAAGTATTGAATTGTCCGGCATTTTTTGCTGGACGGCGAGAGTTTCCATGATTGCGCGGATGCCCGGAACGAACCGCGTCGAATTTCTATGGCTGGCCGTCGCCGTGGTGCTCGCGGGTCTGCTCGGCTGCACCGAAAAAAGACCGCTGGCGCCGGCAATCGACCCCTACGAAGAAGCGATCAAATCTGCTCGGGAGTATCAGGGGCCGATTCACACCGTGGCGAAACAATATTACGAGCAGGGTCTGGAACGCTACCGTGCCGGCGATTGGGGACAGGCGGCGACGCTTTTCGGCCAGGCCGCCGAGGCCGGCGTCGTTAATTTCCCGATGCGGGCTGAGGCGATGATCTACCAAGCTGAGGCTTTGCGCAAAGCAAAGCGGCTGGTGGAATCGGCGCAGGCGGCCCGCGCCGCGATTCGCGATTACCCCGACCGCTGGGAGCCGCACGTCATCCTGGCTGAATATTTCGTCTGGCGCGACAACAACGAGGGCGCGCAGCAGGAGCTCGACGCGGCAATGCGCCTCGCGCCCGACCGGCCGGAGGTGCTCAAGTCGCTGGCCCGCGTGCAACTGAATCGGGGTTTGCTCCTGCCGGCGCTGGAATCGGCGCGGCGCGCCCGCGAGTTGAGTCCGAATGACGCCGACGCCAAGGCCTTGCTCGCGACCGTCCAAACCGCGCAAGCCCGCATTTGGGAGCGCGAAGGATCGTTCGATGCCGCGCTCACGGCGCTGTTTTTCGCACAAACGCTGGCCCCGACGAATCCGGAACCGCCGCTGCTGATTGGGCGGCTGCTGCTCGAAATGGGCCTGCCCAAAGCGGCGCGGCGCCACACCGAGGCCGGTCGGCTGTTGCTCGCCGACCCCGGCCAACCGCCGCGCGAGGTCTTCGCGATCGAGGCGGTGGGCGTTGACGAGGACGCCGGCGAGTACCTCCGTATGGCCGACTTTTACGAGAAACGACAGCAGGCCGATGCGGCCGCCAGCCAGCTCGAACAAGCGTTGGCGGTCAATTGCCGGTTGACCGAGGCCTGGCTGCGCCTCGGATTGCTGCGGGCCCGGGAAACCAGCGATCCGACGGGCGCGCGACAATGCTTGCACGCGCTATGGATTCTCGCGCCCGGCAGCGCCGGCGCCAAAGAGTTGGAAACGGCGCTGAAGCTGCAAGACGAGGCGGCGCAGGACCCGTCGCCCGGTTTTGTCGCGCGGGCGCAGCTCGGCTCCGCGTATAACGATCGCACGCGGACGGTCTCCGGAGAGAACACCGTGTTTGCCGCGGGCGGACGCGTTTACTTCACGTTGGTTCTGCGCAACGCGGTCGGCCGGCACGTGGTCCGCTGGCAGGTGACCGATCCGAACGGAAAAAGCGAGGCGGAACAGGTCTGGGACATGGAGTTTTTCGGACGCGATCTCGCCCTCGTCGCCTCCGGCGCGTGGAGCCTTCCCGGCAAGTACCGGTCGGTGTGGACGATGGACGACGCCGTCCGTTCGCAATTGACATTCGATCTAAAACCGCCAGGCGGCCGTTAATGCAAGACAGGCAGGGGAACCCATGGCAAAAAAAATAGCGACCCGCGTCAAACCGTCCGGCCATCGTCCCGACCCCGGTCGCGACCAACGTCGCGACGCCCGCGTCCCGCTCAAAGCGCGGGTCGATTTTGAATTGACTTCCGAGGACACGTTTCTTTTCGAGTACACGTCCAACGTCAGCCGCGGCGGCATTTTTCTTTCGACCCGCAATCCACTGCCGGTCGGCGCCGTGCTCACCGTGAAGTTCGCGCTTCCCGAGGCTGGCTCGCGGTTGATCGCCGTCCGCGGACGCGTCATTTGGATCAACGAATACAAACCGGGCGGCCGCAATCTGAATCCGGGCATGGGGATCGAGTTCATCGACTTGTCGGAAGAAAACAAGGAAGCGATATCGCGTCTCGTGCGGCGCAAGGCCCTTTTGATCGAAGATTGAAGGGAAACCGCCATGAGCGATTTCGATCCTGGCGCAAAAACGGAGACCGTCGAGTCGGAGACCATCCGCCTGCGCGCGGAGATCCGGTCGCTGCGCGAGGCGCTGGCCCGCGGCGATGAAGCGCTGGTCGCGGCGGAGATCCGCCTGAAACTCGCCTACCTGGCGACCATCCAGGCGCTAGTCCGCGCCATCGAGGCCAAAGATCCGTACACCGTCGGCCATTCGGCGATGGTCGCCAAGGTCGTCGTCGCCATCGCGCGGCAACTCAACCTGAGCGACGAAGAACACGAACGCCTGCGCATCGCCGGAATGCTCTTGGACGTGGGCAAGATCGGCGTGCCGCTGGAGATCCTGCTCAAGTCCGATGAACTCGACGCCGCCGAGCGCGCCGTCATGGAAGAACACGTGAAGATCGGCGCCGAAATCGTCGAACCGGTTATTTATCCGTGGGACGTGGCGAACCTGATTTACCAGCATCACGAGCGGCTCGACGGCAGCGGTTATCCCGCCGGGCTGCGCGGCGACGAAATTGAATTCGAGGCGCGGGCGCTCGGACTGGCCGACGCCTTCGTCGCCATGCTCGCCGACCGCGTCTGGCGCAAAGCGCGGAGCGAAAAAGATATTCTCGATTATTTTTGCGAGCAGGCCGGCAAGACTTTCGACCAGCGGTGCGTGGCGGCGTTGGAGCAATTGCTGGCGGGCGACGACGAATTGCGCGAGGACCTCGCCGCGTTCGTCAAGTCCAGGTCGCGTTGACGCTGCCCGGCGTTTGTTCTATTAAGCCCACCTTCCCACAGGAGGAGCAGGCGCATGGCGACGGAGTTTGAAAACCAGGAGCCGAGCCGGCGGCGGCGCTATTTCATCGACCGCGCTTTTCAAGGCAAGTATGTGGCGTTGCTGGCGGTTTTCATCGTGTCGCTGGGCATCGCCGGGCTGTTGATTCTCGTTTTCGGCAGCGGCTCCGTTTCCGGACAGGAAGCGCCGAATCTGCGGGGCGCCATCCTCGCGATGTTGGGCGTGCTCGTTGTGTTCATGACGCTGACGGTCTGGTACGGCGTGCGTTTCTCGCACCGCATCGTCGGGCCGATCTACGCAATTGGGCGGCACCTGGGTTGGGTGCTCGACGGCAATTACACCCGCGATCTCAAGTTGCGCGAGAAGGACGAATTTCAACAGATCGCCGCCGCGTTCAACGAAATGCAGGCGTCGTTGCGGCAGCGCGCGCGAAACGATGTCGCGGCGCTCGTCCGTGTCGACGCTGCCCTCGCCGAATTGGCGCAGACGCTGGCCGCCCCCGAGTTCAACCGCGAGCAGACGTTGGATCTGATCAAGCGCCTGCGCCAGGATCTCGAGGCGGCGCGGGCGCAAACGGAAGGCTACGTGACGCCATGACCGGCGGCGAACGCGAAACGGAAAAACCGGAACTGTCGGTCGGGCAGTTGTGGTTGTTTCTGGCGACCATCACGCTGTTCGGCGAGATCGCGATCTTGATTTTCGTTCGGTGAGTTCTCGCGCGCGCCCCTGGCGGCCCGACTGCGCGGGCCGCAAACCACGGGAGTCCCCCGCATGTGGTGGTTGGAAGTACGCGAACGAGGCGGGTTGTTGTTCCGCTTGGGACTGCCGGCGGCCGGCTTGCGCGTCGGCGCGACCGACGATTGCGAATTGCACCTGCCGGGGCTGACCGAAACCCTCAAAATCGAACCCGCCCGCCGGGAAATCTGGCTCACCCGCGGCAGTCGCGCGGCCGCGATCCCGTCCGGCGAGCCGTTTGACGTCGGGCCGTATTCCTTCACCGCGTCCACGCAGGCGGCGGCGCCCGGGGCGTCGTCGTTGCGCACGCAATGGCTGCGCTACGATGCGGATCGGCAGACGATCACCGCGAGCCGCGCCGTGCTGCGCGTGGTGGAAGGACCGGACGCGCCGCGCGAAATCGAGATCGACCGCGACGCGCTGGTGATCGGCGGCCAGCTCGGCTGCGACGTGGCGTTGACCGACGAGTTCGTGTCCGGCCGGCACGCCCGGCTGCAACTTTCGGCGGACGGCTGGACGATCGTCGATCTGGGCAGCCGCAACGGCGCGTATCTGGACGAGATGCGCGTGTTGTCGGCGGTCTGGCCGCCGGGCGCGAAACTGCGGCTGGGCAAGACCGTCCTGACGCTTGCGCACCAAGAAGACGTGGCCGCGGCGCCGATCGCCGAGGACGAGCGCTTCGCGGGCATGGTCGGCCGCAGCGAGGCGACGCGCCGGGTATTCGGTTTGATTCGCGTGGTTGCCCCGACCGACGCGACCGTGCTCGTCGAAGGGCCCACGGGCACCGGCAAGGAACTGGTCGCCCGCGCCATTCACAGCGTTAGTTCGCGGGCCGAGGGGCCGTTCGTCGCGGTGAATTGCGGCTCCGTGGCGCACGAGTTGATCGCCGAGGAGTTGTTCGGGCACGTCAAAGGCGCCTTCACCGGCGCGGCGACCGACCGGCAAGGGCTGTTCGAACTGGCCGAGCACGGCACGCTGCTCCTCGACGAGATCGGCGAACTGCCGCTCGATCTGCAGCCGAATCTGTTGCGCGTGCTCGAGGAACACGAAGTACGCCGCGTCGGCTGCGCGCGGGCGACGCCGGTCGACGTCCGCGTGGTCGCGGCGACGCACTGCGATCTGCGCGCCGAAGCAGCCGCCGGACGGTTTCGGCCCGACCTGCTGCATCGACTGAATACGTTTCCGATCGCGCTGACGCCGTTGCGCGATCGCCTGGACGATCTGCCGCCGCTGGTCGAGCATCTGCTGGCCCGGGAAGCCGCGCGTTATCACCGCGCCCCGCCCGCGGTCGGCGCCGACGCGATGCGCGTGCTGCTCGCGCACTCCTGGCCCGGAAACGTGCGCGAATTGGCCAACGTCCTCGGCCGGTCGTTGCTCCTGGCCGGCAGTCGCGACCGTCTGCACGCCGCCGATCTGGCATTGTCGGCGGACCCGCTCGCCGATCCTAACGCCCCGGCGCCGAGCCTGGCCGACGTCGAACGCAATGTGATTCGGCGCGCCTTGGAATCCTTTCCGACCCGCCGGGAAGCCGCCGCTCACTTGGGCATTGCGCCCTCGACGATGTATGCAAAAATGAAAGAATATGGTTTGGACTAAACCGGGGATGAAGACCATGCGCCAACCCATCGATTTGCGATCCGACACGGTCACCCGCCCTGTCGCGGCCATGCGCCGCGCGATGGCCGAAGCCGAAGTCGGCGACGACGTGTTCGGCGACGATCCGACGGTGAAGAAACTCGAAGCGAAAGTCGCGGCGATGCTCGGCAAGGAAGCGGCGTTGTTCTTCCCGAGCGGCACGATGAGCAACCAGACCGCGATTCAGGTGCAAACCGCGCCGGGCGACGAGATCATCTGCGAATCCACCGCGCACTTGTATTTCTACGAATCGGGCGGACCGGCTTTCATCTCGCACGTTTCGCTGGCGACCATCGACGGCTACAACGGCGCGTTGACGGCGGCGATGGTGCGCAAACGCGTCCGGCCGAATGACATTCATGCGCCGCAAACCCGGCTGATCTGCTTGGAAAACACGCACAACCGCGCCGGCGGCCGCATTTTCCCCGTGGAAATCATGAAACAGGTCGCCGACCTCGCAGCGGAGTTCGGGCTGCGCATTCATCTCGACGGCGCGCGCCTTTTCAACGCGGCGGTCGCGCGCGGCGTGCCGGCGACCGATTGGACGCGTTACGCCGACACGGTCAATGTTTGCATGTCCAAAGGGCTGGGCGCGCCGGTCGGCTCGCTGCTGGCCAGCGACGCGGCGACGATCGACAAGGCGCGCCGGACGCGCAAGCGGCTCGGCGGCGGCATGCGGCAGGTGGGCATTTTGGCGGCCGGCGCGATTTACGCGCTCGACCACCACGTGCTGCGGCTGGCCGAGGACCACGCGAACGCGCGCCGGTTGGCCGAGGGGCTGGCCGAATTGCCGGGCCTCGAAATCCGGCCGGCCGATGTGGAAACGAATATCGTCATCGTGCGCCTGGCGGAAGACTGCCGCTTCACCGCCCCGGAACTCCGGGCGCTGCTGGTCGAGTACGGCGTGCTGCTGACGCCGTTCGGCGATATGGCCCTGCGCGCGGTGACGCACCTGGATGTCGATCGCGACGGGATCGACGAAGCGATCGAGGTCTTCGCGAAGTTGCTGCGGGCCGCGTAAGCATGAACCCGCCCTTGCCGACCCGTCGCGCCAACCCGACGCAACGGCTGGAGACCATCGTCTGGATCGCGGTGGCGGCGCTCTGGCTATACGTCTACGGCGTGCGGTTCTTCTACTATGTCAACGTCCGACCCGACTTTGAGCAAATCCGCAACGGCGCGTTCGCCAGCGGCCTGCTAGACGGCCTGGCCGCGCCCGCGAAATATTACCGGTACGGCATCGGCGAAGGGCCGCTTGTCTACGGCGCGGTTCTCGCGCCGATTTTTTTTCTGGGCGGCTCGAAATACCTCTGGATCAAGTTGCTGGGGGGCCTCTTCGCCGCGGGCGGCGCGCTCGTCTGGACGCTCGCGCTGCGCCGCGTCTGGGGATTCGCCGCCGCGGCGATGTTTCTGCTGTGGAACGCGCTGCCGCCGCCGTTTTGGGAATGGCATTCGCATCAATTCTGGGCCAACCATTTCGAAAGTGTTTTTCTGGCGGGGCTGTTGCTGCTCTTGTTCCTGCGCGCCGGGGAAGCGCGGCCGGGTTTCTGGGTCTCGGCCGCCGCGGGCCTCTTCGCGGGATTCGCCGTTGTCTTTTGCCTGGACAACTTGTTCATGGCCATTGCCTTGGCGGTTGGTTTCGTGTGGCGCTGGCGCCGGCCCGGGCTGGCGCGGTTGGTCTGGCCGACGGGGCCGGTTTTCCTGCTGAGCCTCGCGCCGTTTTTGCTCAATTCGACCGATGAGTTGCAGATCCACCGCGCCTGGCCGGCGCAGGCCTTCGAACGTTGGCGCGATCTGCTTTTTTGGGCGTTGCCGCGGCTGACCGGATACCACGTCGCGGGTTGGCCGGCGTTGTCGGCCGCGGTTTACGTCGCCGCCGTTCTTGGAATCGTAGCCGCGATCGTTGCAATGATCCGCCTGGCGCGCCGTCGCCCCGGCCTGCCCGCCGCGGACTGGCTGGGCCGCGCCCTGCTGCTGCACCTCCTCGTTTTCTTCGTCGCGATTGGATACGCCAAACGCATGCTGCCGCCGCCCGGAGATTTTTTTGCGCTGCGGTATTTGCTGCCGCTCGTCCCGATCTTGACCGCGTTCGTCTGTTATCTCTTTTCACGGCTGCCCGGCTTCTGGAAGTGGCTGCCGCTCGCGCCGTTCCTGGCCGTCGGCCTCGCGAATCTCAAGCCGCTCGCGCCGCGCGATCTAGCCTATTTTTCCGGCAGTTGGCGAACCTTGACCGAGCGCCGCGGCGACGACTACGACTGGATGGTTTTCGACCGCTTGCCGAACAGTTGGACGGAAAACCCGGCGGCGTCGCCCGCGCTCGCGGTCGCCAGATTGCCGCGCCGCTGGCGCGACGACGGCTGGGCCGCCTACGGCCGCTGGTTGCACGCCGACAAAGCCTTGACCTCGTTGCTCGGCGACGCCGCGTTCGGCGGCGACGGCCGGGCCGCGATCGCGCGCGGCGCGGGCCTGGATTTCGGCGATCGACTGTTCCCGCTTGGGTGCGACGAAATCGAAGGTTTCGCCGAGAAAAACGCTGACTTGATTGCCCTGCCCGCGAGGCTCGACGCGCCGCTCGCGTCGGCTTTCGCGGAGGGCGTCGGCGGCGGCATGGCGGAAAATTGCGCGCGTTTCGATTCCGAATTCTCGCGCAACGCTCCGGATTTCTTTCGCGATCGCCTGGAAAATTCGGCGCTGCTGGCCGACCGCCTGCGCTGCGTCGCGCGCTTCCTTGCCGCCCGCCTCGCGCAGCCGGCGCCGGCCGCCCGCCAGCAGGCTTTTCTTCGCGGCGTCGGACAATGGCAGGGCTGGCGTCAACCGAATCTGCCGCCGGAATCCGTCGCCGGCTACGCCGCCTTTCTGGCGTCTGTCGTGGCGGCCGATTCGCCGCCGGAGGCAACGCAGGAATTCTATCGGGGTTACGCCGAGGGCCAGGCCCACTATCTGACGAACGACTTCAACTATTTTGCCTTCGGCCCGCCGCGGATCAATTTGCCGTTGCTCCGCGAGGCGTTCGCTCGACGCGGGGTTGAGTTGCAACCGACGGGCCGCATTGCCGAGGAATTCGCGCTGGAAATCGCGAAGTGACATGAGCGAATCGTCGACCAACGCCGCCCCGCGATGGCCGAACCGCGAACGCGCGCTTTGGTTCGCGCTGGCTGCCGCGTGGGTGATGGTGTATCTCTTTCGCGCCGGCGTCTGGTGCCATCGCGGCGACGTTTCCTGGCAGGCCCACCTCGATGAAGACGTTCGCGCCGGCGCATTGGCGACCGGCCTGCTCGATGGCCTCGTCGCGCCGCCCGTCGCCTATCAATACGGCGAAAACCACGGCATGCTGATCGACGGCGTTTTGCTCGCGCCGATTTACTATTTGGCCGGCTCGCGCGCGCTTTGGGTCAAGTTGCTGAGCATGCTGTTCATCGGCGGCGGCCTCTTTTTCTGGACGGCGGCGATCGCAGGCGCCTGGGGTCGCTCGACGGCCGCGCTGTATCTGGCGCTTAACGTCTTGCCGCCGCCGGGCGTTGAGCTGCCGTGGCATTGGTCGTCTGGGGCCGGCCATCTCGAAAGCATTTTTTTCTCGGGTTTGCTCGTGTATCTCTTTATCCGCGAGGGCGAAGCTTGTCCGACGCGCCAGGCGGCGGTTGCGTTCGGGCTCGTCGCCGGAGTGGCGGCGTTTTTCTATGTGCCGAACGCGGCGTTGGCCGCGGGCCTGGTCGTCGCCGCGGCATGGCGCTGGCGCTGGGCCGGCATGCGGCGGCTGTTGGTTCCCGCCGGCCTCGCCTTGCTGGTGATTATTACTTTGCAGACTCGGCTGGCGTTCGGGCCGCGGGCGGCGAGTTCGGACGCTGACGGCCCGCGAACGGCCTGGACGTCATTGAAGGCGCTGTACGCCCCGCTGCACTCGCTGCTCCCCGCCAATCCCGGCCCGGCCGCGATCTTGCGGAAATTCGTCCGGCTAATGGCCGTGCAACTCCCCACGTTCAATAATATTTACCGTGAGACCGTCCCCGACCGGCGCCTCCGCGAGATTTTTTCGTTCGGTTCCGGCTCCGAGACCGATCTTCTCTCGATTGCGTTTGCCGGTCTGGCGCTCGTCGGGCTGGCGGTCGCCGTGGCGGCGCCGTGGCGGGCGGCCCACCGCCGCGAACCGCGCACGAAGGGCGATTGGTTCGGCCGCGCGCTCGCGTTTCAAGTCGTATTCTGGATATTGGGATATCTGTTGTCCCCACGCGATATCAACATCGCGCTCCGCCCCCAAATGCGCTACCTCATGCCGTTATACCCGATTTTTGCCGCGTTATTCAGCCGCGCGTTGGCGCTGTTGTGCGGCCGCCGTCGCTGGCTGGCGGCCGCGCCCTTCCTCGCCGCGGGTTTTCTGAACATCGCCTGGACCATCCCGCGGGACGCGCCGGAGATCGGCGCGGCGACGGATTTCCTCTGGAACCGGCGCGGCGACGATTATCAGTTTTTTACGGCGCGGTTGCCCGAAAATTTCCCCTCGTCGCGCGAGGGCGTGGAAGCTGCGGTGGCGCGGATGCGCCGTCCCTGGCGCGATGCGGCGTGGGAGGCGCTCGGCGGCTCGCGGTGCGCGGGGCGCGATGGCGCCGGCCTCGCGGACGCGGGGCTGCCGGACGACGAACGCTTGCCGTTTGCCTTCGGTTGCGGCGCGCGGTGGGCGCCGCTTGTTCTTTCGGCCTTGTTGCCGGGGTATCGGGCGGCCGAGCGGTCGAACGAAGCCGCTCGCGAGAAGCTGTCGGCCTGGACGGCCGGTCTCGACGACGCCGCGGCAACGGCGTTTGCCGCGGGGGTCGGTTACGGAGCCAATGCCGAGAAACTGGATGCAGACAGCCCGCGGCGGGAGGGCGCCGCGTTCGCCGGCGCGTTGCGCCCGCCGGATTTCCTGCGCGCGTTCGTCCGCGGCGTCGGCCGGCGTCTCGGTGAGGAAACCGGTCCGTCGATGATTGCGTCAACGCAACCGCTCATCGATCGTTGGGCCGCCGCTTTCGATATCGAACCGCCCGCGGATTGCGCCGCCGCCCTTCTCTCCGGGCTCGCCGACGGGCAGGCGACTTATCTGCTCAACACGTTCCATTCATTTTCGTATTCGCCGCAGCGGTACGGGGACTTGCCGCGGCTCCGCGACGCTTTGCAGAGGCGAGGCGTTGCGTTGCGCCGAGTCGCCGCGGCCCGGGACGAATTCGCCTTGGAAGCGACCCATTGAAAACAGCCGTTCGGCCGCGGAACTGCACGCTTTGCCTCCGGGCCAAGGGAGTATATTAATCGTTCATGCAGGACGCCCCCCGCCAGAACCGCGGCAAACGAACGAAGCGCTGGGAAATCGTTTTTTGGGTCGTGGGCGCGGCGGCGTGGCTCGCCGTCTACATCTGGCGCATGCCCTTCTACACCTTCATCGACTACGAACAGCTCCGCAACGGCCTGCTCGCCTCGGGACTGCTGGACGGCTTGGCGGCGTCGCCCGCGCGTTACCTCTACGGCGCGAGCCGCGGCCCGCTGGTGCTGGGCCTGTTGTTGACGCCGTTCTTTCTCATGGGTGGTTCGAAGTTCCTGTGGATCAAGGTGGTCGGCGGCCTGTTTGTCGCCGGCGCACTGGTGTTCTGGACCGCCGCCCTGCGCCGCGCCTGGGGTTTTTCGGCCGCCGCGTTGTTTTTCCTGCTGCACTTGTTTCCGCCGCCGCTCTTCGAATGGAATTCCCACATGTTTTGGGGCAATCACATGGAGAGCACCTTTTTTGTGGGATTGTTGTTTTATCTATTCGTTCGCCAGGGAACCAAGGCGCCGAAACTCGGCGCGGTCGCCGTGTTCGGCTTGCTGGCCGGCTTTGCGACGTTCTTCTGCTTGCAAAGCGCGCCCGCGGCGTTGGCGCTGGCCGCACTGGCCGTCTGGCAATGGCGCGGCGCCGGAGTCCGGTTGTTGGCGCCGGCCGCCGCATTTTTCGCGGTGAGCTTTGCGCTCTTTTTCCTGTTGCCGTCGCCGCAGGTTTGGCTGACCGCGGAAAAGGTCGGGCAACCGCACGTGCTGGCGAAGCTCTTCCGCCTCTATACTTTCCATTTCCCACGGATGGCCGGTTACAACCATGCGTCGACGCTGTTGCTGACGAGTGCGGTGGACGGCGTGGCTTATTTGCAATGGATGCCGGTCGCGCTCGAACGCCTGTTGCCGGCGCTGTCCGCCGCGTTTTGCAGCGTCGCCGCGCTCGGATTGATTTTGTCGGCCGCGGACGTGGCGCGGTCGGAACGGCGGCGCGACGCCACGGCCAAAAAGGATTGGTTCGCACGGCTGCTGCTGGTGTTCTTCTTGCTCTGGTCGCTGACCTACGGCTTCTCGGACAAGGTCTTGTGGGAGCCGCCCCATTTCCTGTCCAATCGCTATTTAATGCCGATTTATCTCGTGCTCGCGGCCTTTCTCTGCCGCCTGCTCAGCCGTATCCCCGGCGTCTGGAAATGGCTGGCGATCGCGCCGTTTCTGATCGGCGGCTTCTGCCATCTCACCGCGGAACGGCCGGGCGGCAAGGGTTTCTTCGAGCGCCAGATGACGATTCTCGTGGAGCACCGCGGCGAAGATTATGAAGAATTCGTCTTTTCCCAGTTGCCGCCGACCGACGCGAATCATCTGGCGAAAACGTGGAAGACCATCGCCAAAGTGCCGCGTCGATGGCGCGACTATGGTTACATGGCCGCGGGACGTTCCCTGTATCTGGACAAATCGTTTCCGCTCCTGGTGACGAATTTCGCCGGGCCGCCCGAGGGACGCGCGCCGTTTTCGGCAGGCGTCGGCTTCTCCTTCGGCTTGCATTTGATCCAACTGGATCAGGTCAACAATTCGGGCCGGCCGGGGCTGGAGGAAAAAACCGCCGCCTGGCTCGCCATGCTGGGAAACGTCCAGCCGGACGTCGCCCGGGCGTTTGCGGAAGGCCTGGGTTACGCGATGTTCTTCAACGTCGTGTTCCTGGGGGACAAACTGGTGATGCGCGGGCCGGCCGAGGCGGCGGCGGCGGACCAGTCGGGGACGACGGGCGAAGCGGAGGCGATCCGCGCGACGACGCTGGTGCGCGACCACATGCCGCAGTTGTCGGCCGACGAATTTTGCCGCGCGTTTGTGCGCGGCGCCGCCCGCTACATCGGGGGCCGGCACATTTACTTCGCCCACGAGCAGCGCCAGCATTTCGTGGAATTCTGGACGGCGACGCTGGGCGGCGGCGCGCCGGCCGAAAATCTCGAGGCCTTTCAGGAGGGCTACGCCGCCGGTCAGGCGCAATACCTCGTCAACAACTACAACGCGTTCACCTACCGCGATTCGCCCGCCGATCTCCGCCGAATCGAGGCCGCGCTGGCGCAGCGCGGCGTGTCGCTGCGGCGCATCGCCAGCGACCCCGATAAATTCGCGCTGGAATTCGCTCACTAGCCGCGGCGCGGTTTTTTGTCGCCGGATTTTGCCGACGAGGGAAGCTTCAAAAGTCGCGGCAGAAGTGTTATCTTTTCTTTTTTGAACTACCTGAGAGGGGATAGTTGATGCGTTGGCCTCGACTCTATGCACTGTCGGCGTTGATCGTATTGCTTGCCGCGGGGTCGGCCTACGCGGATGCGTTCACCCTGGGCGAGCAGAAATTCTACGGCCGCTTCGGCATCAGCTACAGCTTGCTCAGCCAATACCGGAACGATGACGGCAGAATCCTGAACAGCCCGAACGATTTGTTGTATCAGGACGTAGAGGAACACTTGATGGTGCGCGGCGGCGTCATGGACGCGCTGGACATATTCATCGACGCGACGGCGCGCGAACAAACTCTCCGCCAGATCAACGTCCCGAACACCTACACGTCGCTGAACAACGGGCAGGAATACCGCGGCGTGCACGACGTCAACGAGAACAGCGCCGCCATGGGCGACCTGGATCTCGGCGTGAAGGGGCGCATGGTCGGCAACGACCGGGCGGCTTTCTCGGCGCAGGGGCTGGTCAAGTTGCCGTATTTCTACAACGTGCACCACGCTTTGCCGCCCGGCGACGGCCAGGTGGATATTGAGGGGCGCTTGCTCGGCGCCGTGAAAGTCTCGCTGTTCACGCTCGGCGCCGATGCCGGTTTCCGCTACCGCGCGGGCGGCCCGGCCGATCTCGTCGTGTACGGAGCCGAAGCCGGTTTCAACTACAGCATCGTCTACGCGCGCGTACGCCTCGACGGCTACGTGGGGCTCCACAATCAGGCGAAGAACGCGGCGCAGCACGATTTCCTGCACGGGCCGGATTACGACCTCGGCGACACGTTGGTGACGATCGGCATCCAGGCGACGAACTTCCTCAGTCTGGACCTGACCGGCAGTTACACCGCGTACGGCCGGAACGTCGCCAACGGCGCCGCGTATATGTTAGGAATCAATCTCTTGTTCTGAGATTCCGCGATTGACAGTTTTCGTATCGCCGCACTAACATGACACCCCGGAACTGGGCGCTTTCACCCCAACATCGATGCGGCCGATTGGCCCGCATGGACTTGTCACGGAGGAATTCGAAATGAAGAGCCGTTTGGTCCTCGCCTTGGCCTTTTCGGCCGTTCTCATCTTCGCTGCCGCCGGCTGGGCCGAATACGGCACTTGGACGACATTGTCTGCGTTGCCCGGCACGCCGGGACTATCGAACGCCGGCTTCCTGGGACTTGGCATCGGCGACATCAACAACCTCTACACGGTCGGCATTCAACAGACCAGTTCCTCCGGAATGGAAAACGGCTGGAAAAGTACGGACGGCGGCACGCAATGGAACCCCATCCGCGGCGCCGACATCACCAACATGAACAGTTGCGATGTGTTGGCGTTTTTCGACATCGCCACGACCGTCGCGACGACCGGCCCGGACAACGTGCAGTATTTCGGCATCGGTCCCGATCCGAGTTGCGCGGCCCAGCATCCGTTCCCTCAGTGCATGTTCATCTGTATGTTTCAAATGGTTCCGACCATCGCCTATTCGAATGACGGCGGCAATACGTTCAACAACGGGACCGTCTCGCCGGCGGCCCTGTTCGACGACTACACGTCGGTCCACTTCGTCAATCAGACCATCGGCTATATGTCCGGCGCGCCCGACTTGATCGCCCGCACGCAGGACGGCGGCCAGACCTGGGTGAAGATCAACGCCCCCGGCGACAGCTCGACGGCGCTCAACGGCATTGATTTCGTCGACGCGGACAACGGCTTCGTCGTCTCCGGCGCGGGCGCGGCGGACGACGACTCGTCGGGGGAGAAGCTCGACGCAAACGATCCGGCGACGGCCATCAAACAGTGGGAAGCCGTGCGCAATCACGCGCTCTGGTTGAAAGATCCGGCTTACCGTCTGGCCCACCAAGGTGAAATCCGCAACAGCGGGAAGGGCACCGACGGCAACATCTGGCGCACGAGCAACGGCGGCCAAACGTGGGACTTGGTGTTCACGCAGGCCGAGCAAAGCTTCGATTCGATCCAGATCGTCGACGACAAACACATCTGGGTGATGGGCGAACCCAATGTCGCCAACGAATTCGGCGTCACCCTGTGGCGGTCTGCCGATGGCGGCGACACCTGGGTGGATTACACGAGCCGCCTGCCCACCCCGCATCTCCAATATGCGGCGTTCATTTCCGCGATGCAGTTTTCGCCGGACGGCATGACCGGCTTCTTGGGCGGCGCCATGGGCGTGTCGAGCTTCGTCAAAGGCTCGCCGATCATTTACACCATCGACCGCGGCGAAACGTGGACGTTCGATGCGACCTCGACCAACGCGCTATTGCACGGGATCATGGGCATGGCGTTCGGCGACGAAAAGCACGCCTGGGGCGTCGGCATGGATCTGGCGGCGTACGGTTACGTGCAATTGCACGCGGCGCCCGTGGCCGACGCGGGCCCGGACCAGACGGTCCCGTCTGGCACGCTGGTGACGCTCGACGGCAGCGGGTCGTACAGCCCGGAGACCCCGCCGCTGCCGCTGACCTATGCGTGGACGAAAACGGCGGGCGGCGCCGTGGACCTCAGCGACCCGACGGCGGTCAAACCGACCTTCGTGGCTGGCGCGGTGGGCGCGTACACCTTCCAGTTGACCGTGAACGACGGTCAGGAATCGAGCTCGGATGACGTGGTCATCACCGTCACCGAAAACACGGACGACGACGCTTCGCCGTCCGACGATGACGCTTCGCCGTCCGACGACGACGCTTCGCCGACTGACGACGACGCGGCCGACGACGACGCGTCGCCCGCCGGCCCGTCAAGCAACTCCAAATCGAACAGCGGCTGCGGCTGCTGATCGCGCTTCGCAGCGACAAAAAACGGGGAAGCCTTTGGGGCTTCCCCGTTTCCGTTTTTTTTGGCATAATGGCAGGCGGTAACTATCTCGAGTCAATCACGACGCGCGGAGCGACGCAAAGATTCCCACAAGATTTCTTTCCGGCACGAGTTTGCCACGGAGGACATCGCAATGAAGAAGGCCGTAATCACCACCTTGTTTTTCCTGGCCGTTTTCGGTTTGGCCGCGACCGCGGGGGCCGAATACGGGAAATGGACGGATTTGTACGCGCTGCCCGGCCCCCCGGGGATGTCCAACGCCGGCTTCCTCGGAATTGCCGTCGGCGACATGAACAACCTTTACACCGTCGGCATCGATCAAACCGGAAGTTCCACCGCGGCCACCGGGTGGAAGAGCACCAACGGCGGCTCGGTGTGGAACGTGATCGCCGCGAACAACATCACCAATCCCAATAGCTGCGAAGTGTTGAACTGGTTCAACGTCGCGATGGCCGTCGCCTCGACCGGACCGGACAACGTGCAGTATCTGTACCTCGGGCCGGATCCGGCGTGCGAGTCCCAACATCCGTTCCCGCAATGCTTGTTCGAGTGCATGTTTCAAATGGTGCCATTCATTCTCTACTCTGACGACGGCGGCAATACCTACAACCCGGCCACGATCACGCCGGTCGCCGCGTTCGACAACTACACGGCCTTCAGCTACGTCAGCCAGACCACCGGGTACATGGCCGGCGGTCCGAACTTGGTGGCCCGCACGCAGGACGGCGGCAAAACGTGGGTGAAAATCAACGCCCCCGGCGACAGCTCGACGACGTTCAACGGCGTCTCTTTCGTCGATACGGACACCGGCTTCCTGGTCACCGGCGATCCCGAGCCGACGCCGCCCCCGTCGGATGACGACAGCGGCGATGATACCGGCGACGACACCGGCGACGACACGGGGGCGATCAAATCCTCCGTCAATCTGAGGTCGGCGATCGCGCAATACCAGGCGCTGGTCGACCATTGGCGCTGGTTGAGAGACCCCGTGTACCGCATGCAACACCCGGTCGACCAAACGGACGACACCAAAGACACCAACGGCCGCATTTGGCGGACGACGAACGGCGGCCAGACGTGGGACCTGGTGGAAACCCAGGCCGGCGTCGGCTTCAACTCCGTCGTCGCCGTCGACGCGGACCTGATCTGGGTGCTCGGCACCCCCCACACGATCACGCGCCTGAACTTCAGCTTGTTCCGCTCGAAAGACGGCGGCGACACGTGGGAAGACTGGACGACGAACGTCCCGGATATGACCCTGTCTGGAGCGTCGGGCTACGCGATCAGCGGCATAGGTTTCTCTCCCAGCGGCACGACGGGCTTCCTGGGCGGCGCGGCGCAGGCGATCGCCTACGAATCGTTGCTCTATTACACCGCTGACCGCGGCCAAACGTGGGCGATCGACACGAGCGTGGCGCCCTGGGGCCACCCGATCATGAACTTCGCGTTCGGCGATGAAAAGCACGCGTGGCAGGCCGGTTTCGATCTGTCCTGCTACGGCTACGTCCAGCAGCACGCGGCGCCGGTGGCCGATGCCGGCCTGGACCAGACGGTTCCCACGGAGACCCTTGTCAAACTTGATGGCAGCGGGTCGTACAGCCCGGAAACGCCGCCGCTGCCGCTGACCTACCAGTGGAAGCAAACGGCCGGCGGCGCTGTTACGCTGAGCGATCCCACCGCGGTCAAGCCGACGTTCATGAGCGGCTCGAAGGCGGATACCTTGACGTTCCAACTGACCGTGAACGACGGACTCGAATCCGCCACCGACACGACGAATGTCAACGTCGTCGAATCGACGGATGACGACGCCTCGCCCGATGACGATGTTTCGCCCGATGACGACGCTTCGCCGACCGACGACGACATTTCCCCGGTCGACGACGACACCTCGCCCGGGCCGGTCAACAACAACAGCAAGTCGAACAACGGCTGCGGTTGCTGATCGCCGCACGCGTTTCAACGCGAAAGGGGAAGGCCGAAAGGCTTTCCCCCTTTTTTTGTTTCATCGAACCGCGGGATTTATTTGACGCGGCCGGTCTGGCGGCGCATCTCGGCGGCGCGGGCGTGCGCCACAAGCCCTTCCATGCGGGCCAACGCGGCCGCGTCGTCGTGCAGCGCCGCGGCCTCCGCCGGTTTCTCGATTTTCAGCCACGTGCGAATCCGTAAGAACGTGAAGACGGACAACCCGCCGGCAAAGCGCGCCGCGCCGCCGGTCGGCAGCACGTGATTCGGCCCCGCGGCGTAGTCGCCGAAAACCTCCGCGCTGGCGCCGCCGATGAACAACGCGCCGAAATTCGACAGCCGCCCCGCGACCTCGTCGGCGTTTTCGGTCATCACTTCCAGATGCTCCGGCGCCAAGCGGTCGCAAATCGCGACGGCGACCGTCAGATCCGGCGCCAGTACGGCGAAACCGTTTTTCAGCGCTTGCCGCGCCGTCGCCGCCGTGGGCAGGTCTCTGAGTTGTTCGGCCAACTCGCGCTCGACCGCGGCGATCAACGATTCATCGAGCGAAACGAGCGCCGGCAGCGCATCCGCGTCGTGCTCGGCCTGGGCGAGCAAATCGGCGGCGATCAACGCCGGATCGGCCGAGGCGTCGGCCAACACGAGCAATTCCGACGGCCCGGCGAGCATATCGATCGCGACGCGGCCCGCCGCGAGTTGTTTGGCCGCCGTAACCCAGCGATTGCCCGGCCCGACGATCGCGTCGCAGGCCGGCGCCGGCCCGGCGCCGTACGCCAGCGCCGCGATCGCCTGCGCGCCGCCGACGGCGAGCACGGCGTCGGCGCCGGCCACCGCGGCGGCCGCCAGCATCTCCGTCGTGGGTCGCGGCGACGCAACCCACACGCGCTCGACCCCCGCGACCTTGGCCGGCACAACGGTCATCAGCACCGAAGACGCCAGCGGAAACCGCCCGGCCGGCGCGTAGCAACCGGCGCTGGCCACCGGCGTCACCACGTGGCCCGCGGCGCCGCCGACAATCGGGAAATTCAGGTCGTGCAGGCAGCGCCGTTGCGCCTCGGCGAACCGCCGCAGGCGGTCCGCCGTTCGCCGCAGCAGCTTGCGCGCGGACGGTTCGAGCGCCGCCAGCGCGGCCGCGAGCTCCTCGCGCGGGCGAACCAGCGGCGCGCCCGGCGCGAGATCTCCCAACCGCTCGGCGTGCGCGCGAAGCGCGCTTTCGCCGCCGCGGCGGACCTGGTCCACGATCTCCGCGGCGCGGGCCAACGTCGTGGCGTCGACCGGATCGCGACGCAACGCGGGCGCATCGTCGGGACGGATGCGGCGCAAAAATGGTTCGTTCATTCCGGTCTCTCCTGGGGCGGCTTGGCGTCGCCCGGACGGCGGGTGACGAGCAACGCGCGGCGGTCCAACTCGGCTTCGGCGTCGGCGAGCGACACGCCGCCGCGCGCCATCGCCGCCAGCGTGAAATAAAGCAGATCGGCGGCCTCGCCGACGACCTGTTCGGGACTTTCCGCGTCGGCCAACTCCGCCGCCTCTTCGGCGAGCTTGGCGCGCAGCAACGCCGGATCGTCGAACAGCCGGCGCGTGTACGAGCCGGGCGGGGCGTCGCGCCGTCGCGCTTCAAGCCGCTGCGCCAGCCGCGGCAGACCGCGATCCTCGCCCCAGCAGGTGCGCGTGCCGCGATGGCAGAAACCGCCGCCGCGTTGCCGCACGGTGAAACGCAGCGTGTCGCGATCGCAATCGACGTGCACGCGCAGCAGGTCCTGCTCGTCGCCGGATGTCGCGCCCTTGATCCACAGGCCGCGCGATCGCGACCAATAAACGCCGCGGCCGGAATCGATCGCCGCCCGCAAGCTTTCGAGATTGGAATACGCCAGCCCCAGCGCGCCGCCGCGTTCGTCGACGACCACGGTCGGCCACAGTCCGTCCGGCCGATCCGAGCGCAGCGGCGCCGCAAATGCTTCGGCCAGACCCAGACGGCCGGTGTAGATCGCCATGCCGACTTGCGCGTCCGCGCCAAGCCGGTCGAGCGCCGCGATTTCCTCGGCCGTCGTCACGCCGCCGGCGATCGTCAGTTCCGCGTCGCCGGCCGCCTCGCGCACCGCTTTCACGCGCGCCAGGTCGATGCCCTGCATGCGGCCTTCCGTCTCGACGAAGGTCACGAGGAAACCGCCGACCAGGCCGCGCAATTCCTGCATGCGTTCCAGAACCGTGCGGCCGGTGCGTTTGCGCCAGCCTTCGACGACGACCTCGTCGCGCTCGGCGTCGAGCGCCGCGACGACGCGGTCCCGCGGCAGTTGGTTGAGCACTTGGGGGGTGGCGGCCGTGCCGATGACGACCTTGGTCGCGCCGGCGTCGAGCCAGGCGCGCGCGGCATCGGCGTCGCGAATGCCGCCGCCGACGCGGCACGGCGCGAAGCGGACCAGCCGGCGCATCAGGTCGGCGTTGCCGCCCCGGCCAATCGCGGCGTCGAGATCCACGACGGCGATTTCGCCGACGCGCCGAAACCGTTCGGCGAGCGGCAGCGGGTCGCCGGCGTCGAGCGCCTTCGTGCGGCCGCCGATCAACTGGACGGTCGAGCCGTTCATCAAATCGATGCAGGGCGTGATCACCGGCGCACCTCCACGCCGTGCGCGGCGAGATAGTCTTTGATCTGCGCCACGGTCAATTCGCCGTAATGAAAAATCGAGGCCGCGAGCACGGCGTCCGCGCCGGCGCGAATGCCGTCGAGCAATTGCTCGAACGTGCTGGCGCCGCCGGAGGCGATGATCGGCACGCGCACCGCCGCCGACACCGCGCGCATCAGGTCGAGATCGTAACCCTGCCGCGTGCCGTCGCGGTCCCAACTGGTGAGCATGATTTCGCCCGCGCCGCGCGCGCAGGCTTCGCGCGCCCATTCGACCGCGTCGCGGCCGGTTTCCTGGGCGCCGGAGAGCACGACGACCTGCCAGCGCCCCGGCTGCGTCGACTTGGCGTCGAGCGCGAGGATCGTGCACTGGCGGCCGTAGCGCTCGGCGATTTCGGCGAGCACGTTCGGGTCGGCCACCGCGGCGGTGTTCACGCCGACCTTATCCGCGCCCGCGTCGAGCAACCGGCCGGCGTCGTCGGCCGTGCGCACGCCGCCGCCGACGGTCAGCGGAATCGACAAGCGCGCGCGCACCTGCCGCACCGTCTCGAGCTGCGTCCGTCGGCCTTCGGGGGTCGCGCTGACGTCGAGCAGGACAATCTCGTCCGCGCCTTGCTGCTCGTACGCGTACGCCAGATCGGGCGGCGAGCCGGCGTCGCGCAGGCCCTGAAATTTCACGCCTTTGACGACGCGGCCGTCGCGCGTGTCGAGGCAGGGGATGATTCTATGCGCCAGCATCGCGGCCTCCCGCGGCGCGCGCGAGCCAGCGCCGCAACAACTCCAAGCCGTAAACGCCGGACAATTCCGGATGGAACTGGCAGGCCAGCACGGCGCCGCGTTCGAGCGTCGCCACGAACCGGCCGTCGTAGTCGGCCCACCCGCCGCGCCAGCCGGCCGGCAGCCGGGCGACGCGGTACGAGTTGGCGAAATACGCCCAGCCCGGCTGCGTCAGCGCGCAGCCGTCGTCCGGCTCGATGCGGTTCCAGCCCATTTGCGGCACGCGCACCGCGCCGGCAAACCGCCCCACCGCGCCCGGCAAAACGCCGAGGCCCGCGACGCCCGGCGTTTCTTCGCTCGTTTCGAACAGCAGTTGCAGTCCCAGGCAGACTGCCAACGTCGGCCGGCCGGCGGCGAGGCGCTCGCGCACGGACTCGATCAACCCGGCCGCCGCCAACTCCCGCATGCCGGCGCCGAACGCGCCGACGCCGGGCAGCACCACCGCCGCCGCGCCCGCAATCTCCGCCGCGTTTTCCGCCAGCCGCGGCCGCGCGCCCGCGCGGGCCAGCCCGGCGAACACCGACGCCAGATTCGCCACGCCCGTGCGGACGACCAACGCTTCGACGTCGGCCATCACAAAACTCCCTTGGCGCTGGGCACGTCGGCGCCGCCGTCGAGCGCGACCGCCTGCCGCAAGGCGAGCGCCACGGCCTTGAACGCGGCTTCCGCGCGATGATGATCGTTCTCGCCGCGCAGCACGTCGACGTGCAGCGTCAGCCGCGCCGCGGTTGCGAACGAGCGCAGCAGGTGCGGAATATTTTCGCACGCGAGAGCGCCGAGCGCGTCGCGCTTCAGGCCGAGGTCGACCGCCGCAAACGGCCGGCCCGACAAGTCGAGCGCTGCGCGGGCGAGCGACTCGTCCATCGGCGCGTAAGCCGAACCGAACCGCGCGATTCCGCGTTTTTCACCCAGCGCCTTGTCAAGCGCCGAGCCGAGGGCGAGCGCGCAATCTTCGGCCGAGTGATGGTCGTCGACGGCCAGGTCGCCGCGGCATTCCAGCGTCAAGTCGAAGCGCGCAAAGCGGGCCAACGTTTCCAGCAAGTGGTTGAGAAAACCGATGCCGGAATCGACTTTGATGTCGCCCGCGCCGTCGAGCGCGAGGCGGCAGAGGATGTCGGTTTCCTTGGTCGTGCGGCGATATTCGGCGCGGCGTTCGATCATGGCAACAGCTCCTTCAGTTGGTCCAGGCGGTCCAGCACGCGCGCCGCGCCGGCCTGGTGCAGCCAATTCGTCACCTCCGCCCGCGGCGTTCCGGGCGGCAGAAAACCCAGCGGCAGCACGCCGGCGGCCCGCGCGGCGCGAATGTCGTCGGGGGCATCGCCGATCATCCAGGCCCGCCGCACGCCGAGGCGGGCGAGCGCGAGCCGCACCGGCGCCGGATCGGGTTTGAGCGGCGCGTCTTCGCGGCAGATCACGACGCGGAACAATTCGGCGACGCCGGCGCCGCGCAGAAAACGCATCGCGTCGTCGCGCGGCCGGCCCGTCACCACGCCCAGCGGCATTCGCGCCGCCAACTCGCGCAGCAGCGCCGGGTCGGGAATGAGCGTCTCTTTTTCGCGCAGCCCCGGCCGGCCGGGCGCGCCTTGATAAATGTCTTCAAAACGGACCGTCGCTTCGGCGAGGTCGACGCGCACGCCGCGCGCCGCCAGCAGCCGTTGCGTGACCACCCAATCGTCGTTGGCGCCGTCGGCGGCCTTGGCCGCGGCGATGTCCGCCGGCGTCACCTCGACGCCGAACGAGCGCGCGGTTTCGGCGATCGCGGTCCGATACGACAGCGCCACATCCGCGAGCACGCCGTCCATGTCGAACAGCAGCGCTTCCGGCGCGAGCGTCGTTTGCAAGGCGTGTTGCAGCCGCCCGAAGTCGGCGTCGTTGCCGGGGCAGGTGATGCGCAGCCCGCAGGCGACGCCGTCTTTGCCAGTGACCAAGCGCAGCGCGATCCCGAAGCCGGCCGCTGCATCGCGCACCCAGACGGCGTCGCGAAACCGGGCGTAGACAAAATTCGCCTGCGACGGCAACGGCGCGGCGCCAAGCGCGGCGAGCAGGTCCGCCAGCGCCACGCGTTCGGCGCGCACGCGGGCGACAAAGGCGTGTTTGCGCGGCCCGCCGACGTCGAGCCAACGCTCGGCGAACGCGCGCGACAGTTTCGAAACCGGGTGCGGACCGCCGGCCACTCCCAGTCGTTCGATGATTTCGCGCGGGCCGACCGCGAACCCGACGCGCAAACCGGCCAATCCCCACGCTTTCGACAGCGTCAGAATGATCAACGCGTTGGGCAACTGCGTCGCGACCGGCGCCAGGTCTTCGATGGCGAAATCCCCGTACGCCAGATCCACCAGCAACAGCGCGTGCGGCACGGCCGCCGAGAGACGGCGCAAATCGTCGGCGGTGGCGATCGCGCCGGTCGGGTTGTTCGGGCTGATGACGACGATTACGCCGGTGCGCGGCGTCGCTGCGGCGATCGTCGCCTCGAGGGGAAACGCGCCTTCCGGCCAGGGCACGCGTTTGATCACGCCGCCGGACAGCCGCGCGAACGACACCAACATTTCGAAGGTCGGCGTCGGCACGATCACTTCGCGGTCCGGTTGCACGTAGACCCGAAACGCGCGGTCGATCGCCTCGTCGCCGCCGGCCGTCGCCAGCACCTGGTTGGGCGCAACGCCCAGCATCGCGGCGACGCGCAGCTCGAGCCCGCGGTCTTTTTCATAACTATTGAGCAGCGCGGGCCCGAGCGCGGCGAGTTCCACGAGCAACGCCGAAGGTGGCGCCTCGCCCTCGTTGCGATCGAGCGGCAGATCCGTCGGGGCCGGCGCGCGCGGCACGGAGTAGCCCTTCAACCCGCTCAGGTTGGGCGCGGGGACGGGCTTTTTGTCGCGCGATTCGTCCATCGCCGTTCCTCTCGCCTTACGGCACCAGTTGATCGGGCGCGGTGACGACCACATCGGACCCGCCGTGCAGTTTCAGCCGCGGGATCAGGGTCGGCAGATCGGCCCGCGGCACAGCCGCCTTGACGGCGTAGCCGCTTTCGCCGTGCAGCGGCGCGATCGTCGGCTTGCGCATGCACGGCAAGAAGCGAATCACTTCCTCGAGCCTGTCGGCCGGCACATTGAGTTCGATCATGACCCGCCGGCGCGCTTCGAGCACCGACGAGAGCAGCAGCACCAGGCGCTCGATGGCTTCGCGGCGGAACGGATCGACCATGGCTTTGCGATTGGCGTAGAGACGCGTCGACGACGTCATCAGTTCATCGACGATCTCCAGCCGGTTGACGACGAGCGTCGAGCCGGTCGCGGTGTTGTCGACGATGCAGTCGGCGTCTTCGGGCGGAAACACCTCGGTGGCGCCGTACGAGAGCACGAAAGTCGCTCTCAAGCGCTTGTGCCGAATCCAATCCTGCGTCAGCCGTTCGTATTCCGACGCGACGATCAGCCGCCGGCGCGGCAGCTTGCCGCGGACGAGGATTTCTGCCGGCGCGGCGGCGACCAGGCGCACCGGGTTGAGGCCGGTGTCCAGCAACTCGACGATATCCGCATCGAGTTCGGCCGCCCAATCGGCGCCGGCGAAACCGACGTCGCGCGAACCGAGTTGCAGCATTTCGACGATGTTCTGCGGCCGCAGCACTTTGACGCTGAACCCGGGCAGCGAAAGCGTAGGCCGGTAACTGCGGCTGCTCGTCGCGACGCGGATGCCGGCGTCGGCCAGCAGTTTGATCACCTCGTCTTCCATGTGACCTTTGGGCAACGCCAATTTGACGTTGCCGCGGTCCGCGGAATCGATCATGCCGCAACCCCTCTCTGTTAACGAACAACGCCGGCCCGCAGCCGGCGTCGATGGCGATTCGATCTAGGGCGCCATCATCCGGCGGCGGTTCCGGTCCAATGATGGCGGTGACTGATTCGCATCCGGTTCATGACCGCAAGATAACGGGACGCGGAAGCGATGTCAAACGGGAGGCTCGCCGCGCGAAGCGCGAGGCGAGACTGGGAGGCTGGGTCTTGCGTGGCCCCCGGCGCGCTTCGCGCGGCGCAGCCTCTCAGTCCTTCACACACCGGAAGCCGATGTTGTGATACCAATACGTGGGCGCCGCGTAATCGCGCGCGGAGGTCCGGCCGTACCAGGGTTCGCTGTCCCAGGCGCTGCCGCGCAGCACGCGGTCCTTTCCGGTCGCCGGGCCCTGAGGATTGGTCGAAGGCGACGTGGCGTAATAACCCTTGGCGTACCAATCGGCGCACCATTCCCAGACGTTGCCGCTGATGTCGCACAGACCGTACAGGTTGCGTTTGAACGTGCAGACCGGCGACGTGCCCGTAAAACCGTCGTCGTAGCCCGGGTAGATTTTCCAGTTGTCGTATTTTTTCTTGAGGCTTTCGTCGGCGTAATTGCCGAAGTGCGCCGTCGGCGTCGGCGAGGGGCCCCACGGATAAATGACGCCCTCGCGCCCGCCGCGCATGACGTATTCGTACTCCGCCTCGGTCGGCAACCGCTTGCCCTTCCACGTGCAATACGCCGTGGCGTCGTTCCAATCCACGCCGTTCGCCGGGTGATTGGCGCGGTCGTTTTTGCCGGCGTTGTAATATTCGGCCCACATCGCCTCGGTGGACGTCTTGGCCGGTTGGCAGACCTTCGCGCCGACGCACGCCTCGTACTCGGCCATCGTCACCGGATGCTGGTCCATCCAGAACGGATTGACGCCCACGCGATGCGCCGGCGTTTCGTCCGTATCGTAGTTCTTGTCGCCCGCGACGCGGCCCATCGTGAAAATGCCGGCCCGAATGTGCACCATGTCCGCCGTGTCGGCGGTTTTCGCCGACGGCGCGACGGCCGGCGGCACGGCGGGTGCCGGCGGAGTCGGTGTCGGCGACGCCTGGCGTTCGGCGGACGCGATGGCGATCAGGCAGCAGACGCACGCAACGAGGGTCGCGATCACAAGCGCTTTCTTCATGTTTTCGTTCCTCGATCACTTTCGGGAGATACTGCTCGGATCGATGTTGCACCGGCGAGGGCGGGGCGTCAATCAGGTCGATCTTCTTCCGGAATCACCACATCCCTAGCCCGCAGTTGGATGTGCTCGACGCCCCCGAAGTTATTGAACTCGGGACAGAAGGCGAGGTCGATGCGGCTGCCGATTTTCTCGCAGGCGTCGGCGCGGCCGTAGGCGATGACGGCGATCGCCGAACGGCCCCAGGGCAGGCGCAGCTTCAGGTGGTCGGTCCCGACGATCTGCTTGGCGAGGACGCGCACGTCGCGCGCCGCGAGCACCGGTTCGGAGTTGCCGAAGCCGAACGGCGCGAGGCGGCTGAGTTCGCGCACGAGACGCTCGTCGATGTCGTCGATGCCGCACACGGCGTCGATGCGCTGCTTCGGCGCGAGGTCGTCGGCCTTGAGCCGTCTGCGGGCGTATTGGTCGAAGGCCTTGGCGAAGTCGACGATCTTGTCCGAGCGGATTTGGATGCCGGCCGCCTGGGCGTGGCCGCCGAAACCCTCGAGGTGCTCGGCGCACGCGTTGATGGCCTCGTACAGGTTGAAATCGGGGATCGAGCGGCCGGAGCCGCGGCCGACTTCCTCGCCGGCGGCGATCAAGATGGTCGGGCGATGGAAGACGTCAACCAAGCGGCTGGCGACGATGCCGATCACGCCGGGGTGCCATTCGGGGTGCGCCAAGACAATCGTCTGCAGGCGTTCGCGACGCGTGATTTTCGCGATCATCCGTTGCGCTTCGGCGAAGATAGCGCCCTCGATGGCCTGGCGCTTGGCGTTTTCCTCGTGCAACTGCCGGGCGATCTGCCCCGCTTCGTGCGCGTCGCCGGTCAACAGCAGCCGCACGCCGACGCCGGCGTCGCCCAGGCGGCCCGCCGCGTTGATCCGCGGGGCCAGCCGAAAACCGATGTCGCCGCCGGTTGCGCGGCCGGTTACGCCCGCCACCTTTTTCAGCGCCGCCAAGCCCGGCCGGCGGTCCTCGTCGATCAGCGCCAGGCCGTGATAGACGAGAATGCGATTGACCCCGACCAGCGGCACGATGTCGGCGACCGTGCCCAGCGCGGTCAAATCGAGCAGATTTTTCAGATCGTATTCCGCGGCGGCGGACGAACCGCGGCGCTCCAACTCCTGCCGCACCGCCGCGGCGACGAAAAACGCCACGCCGACGCCGGCCAGCCTCTCCTCGTGAAACCCGCACTCGGGCCGGTGCGGGTTGACCACGGCCAGCGCCGGCGGCAACCCGCCGGCGATCTCGTGGTGGTCGGTGATGATGACTTCCATCCCGAGTTCGTTGGCGGCGCGCACCGCTTCGTGATCGTTGACGCCGCAATCGACGGTGAGCAGCAGCTTGCAGCCGCGCGCCGCCAGCTCCCGCGCCGACTCGGCGGCGAAGCCGTAGCCGTGTTCGAAGCGGCTCGGGATATACGCCGCGGCCGACCCGCCCATCGCCCCGAGAAACTCGACGAGCAACGCGGCCGCCGTGACGCCGTCGGCGTCGTAGTCGCCGTGCACGGCGATCGGCTCGCCGTCGGCGACGGCGTCGGCGACGCGGCGCGCCGCGCGTTCGGCGTCGCACAATTTTTTCGGCAAGGGGAGATCGGACAGACGGGGCCGCAGGAAGCGCTTCACGGCGGCGGGTTCGCGCCAGTCGCGCGCGACCAGCACCCGGGCGGTGATCGGCCCGACTTCGAGTTCGTCCATCAGCCGGCGCTCGGCCAGCGGCTCACCGGCGGCGACGATCCAACGTTTGCGGGCCGGCGACGGCAACTTTCGTCAGCGGGCGGCGCGCCGGGCCTTGCGGCGCGACGCGAACAACTCGTCGGCCCAGACGTACAACGGGCTGGCGATGAAGATCGAAGAGTAGGTGCCGATGATGATGCCGAAGGTCATCGCCAGCGAAAAATCGAACAGCGTTTCGCCGCCAAGGAACAGCATCGCCAGCACCGCGAGCATCGTCACGCCCGAGGTGAGGATCGTGCGGCTGAGCGTCTCGTTGATCGACTTGTTGATCGCCTCGCGCAACGGCAGCGTGCGGTACTTGCCGCGCCGGCCTTCGCGGATGCGGTCGAAGATGACGATCGTGTCGTTCGTGGAATAGCCGGCGATGGTCAGCAGCGCGGCAACCGCCGTCAGGTTGATTTCGCGTTGCAGGATGGCGAAGAGGCCGGCGGTGATGATTACGTCGTGGGCCGTGGCGATGACCGCGCCCTGGCCGTATTTGAAGTCGAACCGGAAGCCGATGTAGACGAGGATGCCGCCCAAGGCGCCGACGACCGCGAGAATTCCCGCTTTGCGCAGCGTGTGGCCGACGCGCGGGCCGACCATGTCGGTGGACACGATCTCGACGTTGCCTTTGCCGTACCGGCCCTCGAGGTACTCGAGCAGCTTCGACGAAAGGTCGTGCAACGCCACGTCGCCGCCGGCGCGGGCGACGCGCTCTTCGCCTTTGGCCTTGATCGCGTACACGTTCTTGCCGGGGATGACGAAGTCGTTGACCTCCAGATCCTGCAGGTTCAGCGCCTTAGGCAATTCGTCCATCGCCTTGCGCACGTCGGCGATCTTCACGTTCTGCGCCGCGCCTTTGAACTCGACGCGCATTTCCAGGCCGCCGGCGAAGTCGATGCCCCAGTTGAAGCCCTTGGTGAACATCCACACGAGCGAGATGATCGCCAGCGTGACCGTAAACGGCACCACGTATTTCGCGTGGCCCATGAAATCTATCTTCGTTCCCTGCGGAATGATTTCGCGAAATTTGTGCATTTCCGAATCCTTGTGCTAGATGCTCAGTGTGTCGCGGCTGCGCGCCGCCAGGCGGTCGGCGATGACGCGCGTAATGACGATCGCCGTGAACACGCTCGAAATCAGGCCGATGATCAACGTGACGCCGAAGCCCTTCACCGGGCCCGTGCCGAATTCATACAGGAACGCCGCGGCGATCAGGCCCGTCGCGTGCGAGTCGAGAATCGTCCACAAAGCGCGGTCGTAGCCGACGCGCACCGCCGCCGGCGGCGATTTGCCCAGGCGCAGTTCTTCGCGCACGCGTTCGTTGATGATCACGTTGGCGTCGACCGCCATGCCGACGGTTAAGATGATGCCGGCGATGCCGGGCATGGTCAGCGTGGCGCCGAGGGCCGCCATGCCGCCCAGCACCATCGCCACGTTCAGCACCAGCGCGAGGTTGGCCGAGAAGCCGATCGTGCGGTAGTACAAGGCCATGAAGAACACGACGGCGAGGCCGCCGACGATGAAGCTGACGGTGCCGCGATGGATCGAATCTTCGCCGAGCGTCGCGCCGACGGTCCGCTCTTCCTCGATGCGCACCGGCACCGGCAACGCGCCGGCCCGCAGCACGATCGCCAGGTCCTGCGCATCCTCGGGGGTGAAACTGCCGGTGATCTGCCCGCGGCTGCTGATTCGCGAGTTGATGACCGGCGCGCTGTAAATCTGGTTGTCGAGCACGATCGCCAGTTGCTTGCCGATGTTGGCGCCGGTCAATTCGCCGAACTTCCGCGCGCCTTCCTGATTGAACTGGAATTCGACTTCCGGCTCCTGGTATTGGCCGAAGCCCATGCGGGCGTCGGTCAAATACGAGCCGGCGAAATCAGGAGTCTTGCGCAGCAGACAATAGCCGCTTTCGTCGCTCGAGGATTTCTTGGCGACGCGCGCATACGTGGCGTAGCCCTCGGGGGGCTGCCCGCCGTAAGGCCGCAGCAGTTCGTCTTTCGTCGGGCCGCAAATCGCCTTGTCGGTGAGCAGTTTGAATTCGAGCACCGCGGTGCGGCCGATCAGTTGCTTGGCGCGGCCCGGATCGACCACGCCCGGCAGCCGCACGATGATCTGCTCGCCGCCCGAGGTGTAGATTTCCGGCTCGGCGACGCCGAACTCGTTGATGCGGTTGTCGATCATCTGCCGCGCCTGCTTCAGCGCGTTCTCGCGGATGCCCGCGATGACTTCCTTTTGCATGCCCAGCGCCAGCGCCGGCCCGCCGGCCGAGCGGGTGTCTTCAATGGTGAACTGCTTCCACTGCGCTTCGAGAATCGTCCGCGCCTTGTTGCGATCGTTTTCGTCGTTGAACTCGACGATCAGCTTGTCGGCCGTGTCGCTGACGTAGGCCTTTTTCAGCGTGACGCTCTCTTCCTTCAGCTTGTCCGGCAATTCCTGCTGGCCGATGCGGCCCAGTTCGTCGCGGACAGCTTTGTCCACTTCGACCTGCAGCACGATCTGCATACCGCCGCGCAGATCAAGACCCAAATTGATCTTGTGCGACGGGAACCACGAAACTTCTTTGCCGGTGATCGTGGGAATCAGCAGCAGCCCGCTGATGACCGCCACGACGACGATGATCAGGATCTTTGTGTCTTTCATAACTTCCTACCCGTGACGCGTGGAAAACGCGACTACTCTTCTTCTTTGCTGGCGTCGACCGAATGTTTGCCGGCGATCTGCGCCTTGAGCACGCGGATGCGCACGTTCTGCGCGATCTCGAGCACCACGAGCTTGTCCGTGACGCTGTGGATCTTGCCGATGATGCCGCCCGTGGTGGCCACCTCGTCGCCCCGTTTGAGCTCGTTGATCATCGCCTGATGGTCTTTTTGCCGCTTCGACTGCGGCCGGATCAGGAAAAAGTAGAAAATAACGGCCATCAGGCCGAACAGCATGATTGTGCTGTAGACATCCTGGGGTTTGCCGCCGCCGGCCCCGCCGCCGCCGCCGAGTTGGCCCGCGGCGTTCGCAATGCTCGCCCACATGTTCGAGTCCTTTCGGTTATTCGCTGCTCGCCAGTTTTTCGCGAAACGCGGCATGATAGTCAAAGAACGCGCCGTTGGCAATCGCCCGCCGCGCCGCCGCCATCATCGCGAAATAAAAGGAAAGATTGTGAATGGTCAGCAGGCGCAGCGCCGACGGCTCGCCGGCGAGAAACAGGTGCCGCAGGTAGGCGCGGCTGTGGCGCGCGCAGGTCGGGCAGGCGCATTCGGCGTCGAGCGGCCGCGCGTCGGTCTTGTGGCAGGCGTTGCGGATGTTCAGCCGGCCGGCGCTCGTATAGATCGTGCCGGTGCGGGCGTTGCGCGTCGGCATGACGCAATCGAACATGTCGACGCCGAACGAGATCATCTCCAGGATGTCTTCCGGGTGGCCGACGCCCATCACATAGCGCGGCTTTTCCGCCGGCAGCAGCGGCGCGGCGAAGGCGGCGATGTGCATCATCTGCGGCTTGCTCTCGCCGACCGACAGGCCGCCCAGCGCGTAGCCGTCCAAGTCGAGCGCGGTCGTCTGCTCGACGCTCCAGCGCCGCAGTTCTTCGCTCATGCCGCCCTGCACGATGCCGAACAGCGCCTGGTCGCCGCGGGTCTTGGCGCCGAGGCACCGCCGCGTCCAGCGCACCGTGCGTTCCGTCGACTGGCGGACGTATTCGTCCTCCGCCGGGTACGGAATGCATTCGTCGAAGGCCATGATGATGTCGGCGCCCAGCGCCTCCTGCACTTCGATCGACAATTCGGGCGTGAACATGTGCCGCGTGCCGTCGATGTGGCTCGCGAACCGCACGCCTTCCTCGGTGATCTTGCGAAAATCGCCGAGCGAGAAGACCTGAAAGCCGCCGGAATCCGTAAGGTACGGCTTGGCGCGGCCGGTGAACCCGTGCAGGCCGCCCAGATCGCGCACCACGTCGTGGCCCGGGCGCAGAAACAGATGATAGGTGTTGGCCAGCACGAGCTGCGCGCCGAGTTCGTCGAGGTCGCGGTTGTCGAGCGTCTTGACCGAACCCGCGGTGCCGACCGGCATGAACGCCGGCGTGTCCGCCTCGCCGTGCGGCGTGCGGATGCGGCCCCGGCGCGCGGCCGTCTTGCCGTCCGTCGCCAGTACATCGAATTGAAAAGCGGTCGTCATCGCCTGTGCACTGCTCGCCGTTCACTGTTCACTGTTCGTTGTTCATTGTTCACTGTTCGCCGCGTTCGATCCAGCACGCGTCGCCGTAACTGAAAAACCGATAGCGTTCCGCGACCGCCTCGCGATAGGCGGCCAGCATGCGGTCGGTTCCGGCGAGGGCGCACACCAGCACCAGCAACGTGCTTTTTGGCAAATGGAAGTTCGTGACCAGCGCATCGACCACGCGCCAGCGATGGCCCGGCTTGATGAACAGCCGCGTCTCGCCGCGCCCGGCCGGCGCCCGGCCGTCGGCGCCGCCGAGCGTTTCCAGGACGCGCGCGGCCGTAGTGCCGACCGCCACGACGCGGCCCCCGCGCGTGCGGCAAGCGTCGATCGCCGCGCCGGTCGCCGGCGGCAGATCGAACCATTCGGCGTGCATGACGTGCGCGTCGAGGTCGTCGGTGCGAATCGGCAAAAACGTGCCGGCGCCGACCAGCAGCGTCAGGTCGGCGACGGCGATCCCCTTTTTCGCAATGGCGGCGAACGTGTCGTCGGTGAAATGCAGGCCGGCCGTCGGCGCGGCGACGGCGCCGGGAACCCGCGCGTAAATCGTCTGGTAGCGCTCGGCGTCGGCGGCGAGCGTCGCGGGGTCGGTCCGCTCGTTGCGCCGGACATACGGCGGCAAGGGCATCCGCCCCTCGCGTTCGAGCAATTGGGGAAAATCGGCCGCCGCGACCGAAAAGGCAACGACTACTTCGCCGTCGGGCAGTTTCGCCTCGACGCGCGCGGCCAGCGAACCGAATTCGAGCCCAATGCCCGGCCGCAGCGCCTTGCCCGGCTTCGCCAGCGCTCGCCAGCGGACGCCCGGGCCGGCCTCGGGGCGCAGGAGCAGCAGTTCCGCCCGCCCGCCGCCGGCGCGCCGGCCGATCAGCCGCGCCGGCAGCACCTTGGCGTTGTTGCGCACCAGCAAGTCGCCCGGGCGGAGCAACTCGGCGATGTCGGTGAAACGACGGTGCTCAATCGGACCGCCGCGCGGAATCACCAACAGCCGGCTTTCGTCGCGCCGCGGCGCGGGTTGCTGCGCGATCAGTTCCGGCGGCACCGCGTAAGCGAAATCGGCCAATTGGAGTTTCGCGTTGATCATAACGCGCCCGCTTACCATAAAGCGAAGGGGGCAACAAGGATGGCAGCGGGGTCGGGGCTCGGGATTCGAAAGTGATCCACGTTGTTTTCTCTGTCTCGTGCGCATGTTTGTCGACGCCACGAGCAAATCGGCTCACGTCAATCCCGTTTACCTCTCGGTGGCTCGATTGCACCGACCGATCGCCCGCCTCCGCAGGCAACGGCGGTTCTTCGGTTTCTTGACCAAAGCGGCCGTTTCTTGCCTGTTATCCGATATCTCGTGATTCCAGCGGCGTGCGGTCCTCCGCCACCAGGCATGCTTTGCGGCAGTCCCGGAACGCCGGGTGCTCGCCGAGCCGCGCGTAAATTGTCGCCAACGATTCGCGCCGCAGATTGCCGTAGGAGCGGTGGATCACCGCGCAGGGCATTACATCGCCGTACGGCGTGATGTAGATTTTCTCGACGCCGGCCGGGCAGCCTTCGCCGAGCCAATTGGATGAGCCCTCCCACCGGACCCACGGCAGGCGCAGCAAATTGCGATATTCCGCGTAGGCGTCGGGCATCAGCGCCACGTCGCCGCCTTCCCACGCGCCGACGTCGTACGGCAGATTGAGCGTGAACGTGCAGCGCCAATCGCGCGCCACTTCGGCGGTCCGGCGGACCTCGCCGCCGAGCAGGCCCTCGTTGGTGGCGACGCACGTCAGCCAGACGTCGAGACCGCGGGCCTTGGCCTCGCGAACGGCGGCCGCGGTGCGCGCGAACGAACCCGGCTGACGGCGGAAAGCGTCGTGCGTCGCGGCCGTCGCGCCGTCGAGCGACAACACCAGCATCGCCAGGCCGCGCCCGGCCAACGCCGCGATCTTGGCCGCGTCCAGTTCGTAGCCGTTGGAGGCGAGGGTGACGATCAGTCGGGGCACGGTCGCCGCGTCGCCGACGATGTCGAGGATATCCGGCCGCAGACTCGCCTCGCCGCCGGTGAAATTGACGAACACGCCCCCGAGCCGCGCGATCTGCCGCACCGCATCCAGGATTTCCGCCCGCGACAACTCGGTCGCGGCTTCGTCGATCAGCTTGGTGCGCAGGCAGTGGCGGCAGTGCAAATTGCAGCGAAAGGTGATCGCAAATTCGACGCCGCGCAGCACCCGCTCGCCGCGCCGCGCGCGCGCGTAGTTGACGGCCAGCTTCGGCCACAGCCGCCAATAACGCAGGCCGAGCCGCACATTTCGCCAGCCCGGCGTCGAGCGCCGGCGATCGTCGAATGCCGGGCGGAGGCCCGTCACGGCGTTTTCCCCCGCAATTCCGGATGTTCCGCGCTGGGCAACGGATGGACGTCTTGCTCGTACAGCGGCCGAATCCAGCGCGCCGCGAATGCTTCGTCCTGCGAAATCGGACAACCGTCGCGGATCGTGTTGAACGGTCCGGCCGCGAGCATCGCCAACCAGATTTCCGCCAGCGGCCGGTCTTGCAAATTGCCCCACGAAATATGGATAAACGGGCAGGGCATGACATCGCCGTACGGACTGATATACAGCTTCTCCAACCCCGCCGGGCAGCCTTCGCGACGGAAGTTGGAATGGCCCTCCCATCGCACGTGCGGCAGTTTCAATAGGCGGCGGTGCAGCGCCAGCGCCTCCGGCGAGAGCGCGATCTGCTTGTCCCACCAACGGCCGACGGGGCACGGCTTGTTGATCGTCAGAAAGATGCCGCGTTGCCCGGCCATTTCCACCACGCGCAGCAGATCGCCGTTCTGCACGTTTTCCGGCGTCATCACCGTGCACCAGTACGGCTCGACGCCGGCCTCCGCGCAGAAACGCGTGGCGTCGAGGACCGCCTGATGGCAACCCGGATGGCCGCGAAAACGGTCGTGCGTTTCCGCGTCGGCGGAGTCGATGCTCAGCGTCACGATGCGCACGCCCCACGCGGCGAGGCGGCGGGCGGCGGCGCCGTCGACCAGCAAACCGTTGCTGGCCAGCGTCACCATCGCGCGCGTCGGCCGCGCGGCGCGCACGATGCGCTCCAGGTCGGGATGCAGCAGCGCCTCGCCGCCGGTCAGATTGATGTTCATCGCGCCGAGCCGCAGCAATTCGGCCAGCGCCGCGACGACGCGGTCGGTCGCCAGCGCCGGCCGCGCCGCGCCCTGCCGGAGAAACGCCGCCGAACAATGCCCGCAATGGCATTGGCATTCGTAATTCAGCGCGAACTCGACGCCCCGCAGCCGCGGCTGGCCGAGGGCAAAGATGCGAAAATAATTTTCCGCGGCGCGCCCGATGATGCCCGGGTGGCGCAGCGGATATTTCAGATGTTTGAAGACGCGGTTCATTGCGGCGCGCTCCACGCCTGCCGCGCCCACGCCGCGCCCATCCGCACCAACGAGAAAAAGACTCGCGGCGAGCGAATGCCGCGCATTAGCGTCAGCGCGTAGCCCGGACGCAAATAGAACCGCTGCGCCGCGGTCCGGGCCCGCTGCGCCGCCACCGCGGCGCCGTCATGCGCCGCGCGCGACGGGTCCATCCGCCAACCGGCGATGTCGCCGCGATTCGCGCCGAGTTCGGCGCCGACGCGCGGCGTGAACACGTTGAACGAGGCGTAGCTCAGGGCCGCCGTCCGCGCCAGGCGCACGGTCGCCGCGAATCCGGCGGCGTCGTCGCCCGGCAGGCCGACGATGAAGTGGGCGCCGTACGGCACGCCCGCGCGCCGGAGAGCCGCCATGCCGGCCTGCGCGCGCGATAAATCCGCGGTCGGCCGCACCGCGCGCAGGACGGTCTCGTTTGCGGTTTCGAGGCCGATCTGCGCCATCGCGCAACCGGTGCGCGCGAGCAGCGCGGCCAATTCGTCGTCGATGTTTTCGGCACGGAAATAACCGATCCAGCGAAATCGATAACCGCGCGCCAGCCACTGCTGCAGCAAGTGTTTCGCGCGCTCCGCCGGCTGATTGAAGGTGAAATCTTTGAAGAACAACTCGGTCGCGTTCAGCGCGCGCAGGGCGTCGAGTTCCGCGAACAGGTTTTCCGGATCGCGCAGCGCAAAGCCGATTGCCGACGAATTGCAATAACGGCACCCAAACGCGCAACCGTAATTGGCGAGCGTCGAGGCGAACGGCCGGCCCAGAAACGGCATGCAGTACGGCAGCCGCAGGAACAGATCGTGGCGCGGCACGGGATACGAAAATGCGTCGCGCGCGCGCGGCAAGGGCGCCGGCGGGTCGCCGCGGACATACAAGCCGGGCCCGCCGCCGCCCGCGCCGGCGAGCCGGTCGCGCAAATCGGGCCGGGTGAAGTCGAGCAGCACGCCTTCGATTTCCGGGCGCACGGCGAGCAATTGGTCGGGCGCAAAGCGGGCGAAATCGCCGCTGACGAACAGCCGGCAATCCGTGATTTTTTTCACGGCGGCGAGGAATTCGAGGTCCTCGTCGATCGCCGCCGTTCCCACCAGCGACAGCACGGCGGCGGGCCGGAGGTCGCGAATCCAGGCCAGCGCGCGGTCGCGACCCCACCGCTGGGCCGGCGCATCGAGCAGCGAGACGTCGTGCGCCGGCGGCAGATAGCCGCTTTGGCAAATCAGGTCGATCGGTTGCCAGAAATAGCCGGCCTTGCTCGACGAGGCGCAGTAGTAGTCGCGCATCGTCGGCCGCGCCGCGGGTGGATTGAGCAGGAGCAACGGCGGCCGCATCGTCACCGCCCGATCAAGTATTTGCGGACGATGTCGAGCACCCCGCGCGTTTGCCGCAACTTGAACATGGACAGCAGCTTCCACAACGGACGCCAGCGCAAATAGAACCGGAGCAACGCCCGGCGTTGCAACTGTTTCAGATCTTTCGCCGGCAGGTGGGCGTCGCCGAACGGCGTGAAAAAATTGATCGTCGCGATGTCGCAGCCGGCCAACTTCGCGCCGTGGGCGGAACCGGGCAACGGAACGAAAACGCCGAAATGCGCCAGGTCGAGCCCCAAGCGAATCGCGTCGCGCACCGTGCGCCGCACGCCGTTCGCGTCGTCATACGGCAGCCCAACGACGAACAGGCCCTGCACCTCGATGTTCCTTCGTTTGGCCGCAGCGACGACGGCGCGGAGTTGTTCGTACGGCACGAATTTCGTTTCCTTGTCGAGCGCGTTCTCGACCGTCGTCTCGATGCCGAGCGAAATCTGATAAACGCCGGCTCGCGCCATCAACGACAGAACCTCGTCGTCGAGGGTCTTGGTCATCAAGCCGTTCGGAAATTTGTACGTCAGACCCAGATTCGCCGCGATGATTTTTTCAAATAGCGTCCGCGCGTGATCCCGCGGCAGCGTCATGTTGTCGTCTTCGAAATGAACTTCGCGAATGCCGAACCGATCGCGCAGAAACCGCAATTCCTCGACGACGTCATCGGCGCGGCGCGTGCGAACCGCCGCGCCGAAAAGAAAACTGGTGGCGCAAAAGCTGCAATCCATCGGACAACCGCGGCTGGTCAGAACGGGCGCCACGGGCAGACGCCGCACGAAAAATTGATGGGGCATCGGCGGGTAGCGCTGCGGCTCCAGTTTGTCCCACGCCGGCCACGGCAGCGCGTCAAGGTCGCCGATAAACGACGGTTCAGGCTCGCCGACGAAGCGGCCGTCGCGGACGGCAAATACCCCCGGTACGGCGCCGAGCGGCTCGACGTCCGCGGCCACGGCCGCGAGAAAGGCCGGGAACGAAACCTCCGCCTCGCGTTGAAAGGCGAAGTCGACGCCGAATTCCCGCAGCGTTCGTTCGGTGAACGCCGACGGATGCGCGCCGCCCAGGACGATCAGCGCCTCGGGCAAAACGCGACGCAGCCGACCGACGAGCGCCCGCGCGGCCGCATAATTCGGCGTCGAGACGCTGACGCCGACCACCCGATACGCGCCGGCGCGCAGGCGGTTGTCGAACGCCGGCCAGGTCAAATGGCGCCGCGAAAGATCGTAAATGTCGGTCGGAAAGCCCCGTCGTTCCGCGACCGCGGCGAGGTAGCCGATTCCCAGCGGCGGCATCACCGTTACGGCGGCGGACGGCGGATAACACAGGGCGGTTCGAAAGGTCACGCCGGCGATGCCTCCCCTGGCGCAAGACGCGCCGCCTGCCGGGGCTCAGCCCGGAGCGGTTTTGATTATAGGATACGAGATTCACGATTGCACCCGCCGGCGTTCGGCGCGCGCGGCTGGCTCGCCGCGGCGGACGCGAGTCTGAGATTATCCAGGTGCGGGCGCCGTCTGCCGTTGCATTGCGCCGCGCGCCGGCTTTTCGCCCCAAAATACCGGCAACTCGATCTCCAGTATGCCGATGCCGCTGGCGAGATAGACCCGGTCGTTTTTGACGTCTAACCAGATCGATGCCGGACTGGGGCCGACATAGACCTCCTTGACAATGCGACCGCTGGCATCGTCGATTACTTGCAACATGCCCGACGCTCGGCAGAGGCCGTAGAAGACTCCGCGACGTTCATCCTGCGCCAGCGAAAGCAGGTTGGGTCCGGCAGTTATCGTGCGCAGAATCTTCATGCTGTCGAGCGAGACCTCGTGCATCTCAGCGTTGTAAAAGCTGGGCGCCCAAATGCTGCGGCGCCCAGCGATGGGAAAGATGGGAATGCCGCCGGTCAACTTGACGTCGCGGCTGACCGTAAACGTCGCGAGGTCGATTTCCACAACCTCGGTGAGATTTCGCTCCTCCACGAGGCCGACGCTAACGTACAAGCGGTTGGCGTCGCGATCGAGGTGCATGCCAAACGCGCCGTCGGTGAATTTGGTGAACCCGGTGGCGAAAAGATCCAACGACCGGCGCAATCGTAGCGAACATGAATTCGCCGAGTCTTCCCGATCGAATTCGGCAATGATCGGGTGGGTGACGTTGGATACAAATAGGCGGGCATCGTCGACGAGCATGTTCCACGGCGTGGTTAGGCCGAGGTCGAAAATATTGCGCTGGCACCGGATCGCGAACGGTTCGACGCCGATCGCGAGGAAATCGCCGTTGAGCCAGTTGAGCCCCCACAGCTCACTCCCGTCGGGCGCGAGTTGCAGGTCGCGCATCAAGCCGGGAATGCGGAGTTGGCTTCCGCCGCGAGTATGGCGGTCCACCGCATACAGGCCGCACGTGGGACCATAGCTCAGATACATCGTTTCCGGCGTAACCACCAGCTTGCGCGCAAACAGAAAAGAGGAATCGGCGACCGTGCCCGGCGGCGGATAATAGACCGAAACGCCCGGCGTGCGTGTCGCGGCGATGTGCGGATCGATAGCGACCGGCAGGAAATCATAGACCGAGGCGACCGGAAGCGCGCCCATGTAATTCAGGCCGATCAGCATCATGTGAAAGGCCAACGGCGTGAGGCGAAAAGCCATGGAAAAAGCGCGAAGCCAGAATAAGACCGCGATGGCGACAGCCGGCCCGGCGAACATCACCAGATAATACATCAACGCTCCGTGCAATCTCGTCGGCACGCCGACGCCGCCTACCGACCAACCCGCAAATGGCGTGAAAATCTGAAGCACTTTCCACGCCAACAACAGGGCGACGATCGTTGGCGGCCACGGCAGCCACCGCCTGCCAGGCGTACGGATCGCCAGCCAAAGCAGCCCGGCCACGGCGACCAGAAACAACGCCGTAAACCCCGGCGACAGCGGCGCAAGCAGCTTGATCCAAAGCGGCGCCTTGATCACCTCCGGCCGCAGCCAGGAAAAATCCCAGCCCTTGCTGACCACCGCTCTGTTCGATTCGACGCCGACGAAGCCTATGAAACCAACAAAGCCGGCGACTTGGAATCCGAACCGCGGCAACGAAAATCGCGTGCTCCACAAGCCCAGGAGTTGGGCGGCGGCAAGCAAACCAAGGAATAGCGACATCCACGACGCGATTTCCCAACGGGTGTGGAATTTCAGCGGGTAAAGGACGATCGCCTTGATAAGTTCATAAAAGATCAGGTTGAACGTCAAGATATCGATCAAGGCGAGCAGCCAACGCACACGCGGCTTGCCAGACAACCAACCGCCCCAGCGCTCCGTCCTATGAATCCAAATTCGACCGAACCGCCATCTCCAGCGATTGAGCGTCGCCGACCGCGGCGCGGGATTGGCGGCGTTGGGGTCGGTGAGATTCGAGATAGTCAGGCCTCCGCCGCAGCGACGCCCGGGAGGACGCCCTGCGTGAGCCGACGTCTCCCCGCCTCGCGACGAGTTCGCGCCCGGCGACCACCTCCCAGGTTTGTTCCGATTATAGTCCTCTGACGCAAGCCGTCAACGTGTTGACGTGTTGACGGTGTCCGCCGCGATGAAAGTGAAGCCGCCGCCGCCCGTCCGACCCGAATCGTCCCCGCGCGACACCTTGCCTTCGGGCGGGAACCGGTCATATGATCGAGCTTTGATGAAACGCCTCGCGCGCCGAATGCTTCTGTCGCTCCGCCGGCTGGCGAAACCTCCAGACGCTCCTGCGTCGGCGGGTTTTCAATTGGGGCGGCGCGCCCGACGGTTTCTGGAGTGCGCCGCCGCGATGTTGGCGGTGACCGGACTTACGATCGCATTTCGCGGCCGCCTCGATTTTGTCACGTTTGTATTTCTGAAGATTCATCGGGGCGCGGCGCTTGTCTTCACCGCGGCCTTTCTTTTCGGGTTCGTGCGCTCTCTCGGAACGCATCTTCACTCCCGCCGTCTCACGGCCGGTTATCCGCTGCTGTGTTTATTTTTCGTTTTCTTGCCGGTGACCCAATACCTGTTTTTTCAACTGGACTATCCGCTCGCCGCCGTCGGCGTCGCCGTTTTTTTGTGGACGGCGAAGATCCGGCTGCCTGACGGGAAACGACGCGCCGCGATCGTTTCGATCACCTTGTGGCTGGCCGCCGTTCCCGTAATGCTGGCGGGTTGGCAAATTCTCCTGTTTCCCACGATGCGTCACAATTTCTATCATCTTTTTCACCGCTGGGGCGCCTTGGCTTTCGCCTTGCTGTTGCCTTGCGCCCTGCCGGCCGCGGCGCCGCCGCGGCGCGCGGCGCGCTGGCTTCACCTCGGCGCCATTGCGGCTGCCGCGGCGATATTGACCGGCGGCTGGGGCGTGGCCGCCTGGATGAGCGCTCGCTTTCCGGTCGCGGAGCATCGTGGTCCGCGGCCGCCCTTTCGCCTCGACCTCGCCGACGCCGCCGCGAATCGACCGCTAGTGGCGGATCTTTCACGATTGACGCCGTCCGGCGCGTGCTCTTCCCGGGAATGCCACAAAATTTTTTACGATCAGTGGAACATTTCGCCCCATCACTTGGCCGGCCGAACCGAGCCGTACAAATACTTGGTGCGGTTGCTGATCAAAGAAAAGGGACCTCAGGCGGCCGTTTTCTGTTCGCGGTGCCACACCCCGCTGCTCGCGCTGGCCGGTTTGGCGGACAATCCCGACGATCCGGCGCAGAGCGCGTTGCGCAACGAGGGCGTATCCTGCCAATACTGCCATATTGTCGACGAGGTTCGGACGCCGCCGGCGAACGGCGACGTTCGCGTGCAATTCGGCCGGGACTATCTCGATGATTTAGGCGGCGGATCGGAGATGGAGTCGCACCGCCATGCCTTCATTATGGCCGACTTGATGCCGCACAGGAATCTCTATCGCCGGCCGGTGCAAAAAGAGACCGCATTTTGCGGGGCCTGTCATCGGGTGGACATGCCCGCCGCACTGACCGAGGGCAAGGCGATGATTGTGGGGGACACCCATACGCCGTGGATCGGCTCTCGTTCCGCGGCGCAGGGGATGACTTGCCAGGTCTGCCATATGCCGCTCACGATGACGCGGCTGCCGCAGACCGATTACCGCGGCTATCCCGACGATTTGCACGCCGGCCCCGATCATCGATTTATCGGCACCTGTCAGGCGCTGGCGTTGCTCGTGCCCGAGGAACGCAACTTGACAAGACAATACGACGCTGTGGTCGCGCAACGGTTATTGGGTCAGATCGAGATTCCGCGGCTGGAGTATTTTTATCTCTGGCTCGTGCGGGACCCACGGCTGCCGGCGTTCCGCAAATATCTGAAAGGACAGAACCCAATTGCGATGCGGATAGCCGCCGACCGCGGGCCGCGTCCCGAATCGGCGCGGCTGATTCGCATCGAGACGAGAAACAACACGTTTGCCCACGTTTTGCCGTCCGGGCCGCTCGATCTCAATGAGATCTGGCTGGAGTTAACGGTTGCCGACGGCGCCGGCAAGACGATCTTCACCACGCCGGGATTGGACCAAAATCAAGAGTTGCCGCCGCAGGCGCTCCGGCTCGGCACACGGTTGCTCGACAAGAACGGCGAGGCCATCAACGACCATCGCTTCTGGGCGGCCGATCGCGCGGTTGACAAGAACATCCTCGAATTGGATCGGTCGCGCTACGACGAGTTCCGCATTTCGGTTCCGCCCGACGCCAGGTTCCCGTTGACGGTCAAGGCTGTCTGGCGATATCGTCGCTACAACCAGCGCATGGCCAACGCGGTCTACGGCGTCGGGCGCGTCACCTTCCCGACACTGCCGCTTGTTTCCGAAACCATCACCGTGGAACGCTGAGCCGACGGCAAGGCAATGGTCGCGGAGACCGGGGATCCCCCGCCTGCGAAACCAAAGGACTCTGGACGGCCAACGGCGTCGTCGAAGCTGGCCGTGAGACCGCCATCGACCGACGCACTGCACGGTCCGGCTTTCAGGGGACCGTTTTGCGCAGCGTTTGCGGCGACCGCTTCGACGGTCACGACGTGATTTTCGGCGTGCGGGTCGCACGCGACGGTCAGACTGCCGCTTGACGAGTCGTACGCGTACGACCACGAGCCGGCGGCGTCGGTCGACCGAACGACGAAGCCGTTGGGGTAGAAATAACCCGCGTTGACGAAGATTTCGACGCTGGGCGCGAGATCGGGGCGATTGTCGAAGGCGACGGTGAACGCGGCGGTGTCGGCGGCGAATTGGAACGACTGCAAAACGCCGGCGGTCAGCCGCGGATACGGCTGCGCTAGATGGCGGTAAAAGAGGTCTTTCGGCTGGCCGGAAACCTCGCACAGTCCCATGCCGCCGGCGTCGTAATGGAACGTCCACCAGGTCCAACTGGCCAGGTCCGCTTCGAACAGGTCGACGGCGTCGCGGGCGTACTGCTCGGCGTGCGCGACGCTCGAGGCGATGCCGGTTTCGCCGATCAGCAGCGGCGTTTTCTGCGTCACCGACTCCCGCTGCCGCAGATCCAGTTGGTTTTCGAGCAGGGACTCGGGAAAATCGTAGTCGCCGCCGTCGGAAATCGTGCCCGGGTACAGGTGCGGGCTGTAGATCAGGCCGGCGGCGTCGATTGGCGTCATGGTGAACGGGAAGCCGATCAGCGAAATCATCGGCGGCTCAATGAACAGCCGGGGCGCCGCGTCGAACGCGCGAATGGCGGCGATCATCTGCTCGTAAAGCGGCCGCAGCAGTTGATTGTCCATCAGCCAGGGCAATGTGCGCAGCCCGGCCAGCGGCTCGTTGAACAGATCGTAGGCAAACACGCGGTCGTCGCCAGCGAAGTATTCCGCGACCTTCCCCCACGCGGCGGCGAAACCGGCGACATAGTCGTCATGGTTCCAAAACAGGCCGGATTGCCACAGCCACTCGAGCGGCGGATCGCCGATGTCCTGGCAGGTCCAATCGGGCATGCCCATGCCGCCGCAACATTTCGACCAGTGATATTGGTGCATGTTCAGGATGACGTGGAGGCCCGCCTCGTACGCGAATTGCACCTGCGGCTCGACCACGTCGGGCAGATACGTCTCGTCATAGGCGCCTTGCTCCGGTTCGAGCCCTTCCCAGGTCAGCACCATCCGCACGGCGTTGAAGCCCCACGCGGCCATCCGTTGATAATCGACCGCCTGCCCGCCGTCTTCGATCGGCTGGAAATTCGCGCCGTGCAAAATGAGCGTGCGGCCCTCGGCGTCGAGCAACGGATAACTTTCCGGCGGCGACGCGTCATCGTCGGCCGGCGACGCGTCGTCGTCGGGCGACTGGTCGTCATTGTCGTTGTCGTTGTCGTTGTCATTGTCGTCGGCGGTGATCGGCGGCGTCGCGTCGTCATCGTCATCCGCATGATCGTTGCCGCTGTTGCTGCTGGTTGCGGAAGCCCCGCAGGCGAAACCGCCGGTGAGCAAAACGGTCGCCAGCGCCAGCAACAACAAATTGCGGGGTTTCATGCCGTCGCCTCCGTTGCCCGCGCCGGCGCGGAAATCCGGCGATTCCCGCAGGGCCGGCGCCGAACTCAGCGTTACGCCAACCTTTCGCCGCCGTCAACACGATCGCCGCGACCGCGAAAAAGCGGTTTTGCTCGCGCGGCGAACCATGTAAGATGTTGTTGACAGGAATTCTTCCGAGAACGCCGCAGTTATCGTTTACGGGCGACGGAGGAACGAGGGAAACGCGCCGATGACGCCAGCCGACCCGACCAGCCGCCACTTGTTTCGGCGCTATCCGGCGCTGGTGGGCAAACTGCCGTGGCTGCCGCTGGCCGACCTGCCCTCGCCCGTTGAACCCCTGACCAAACTCGGCGCCGCGGCCGGCCTGCGCGACCTGTGGGTCAAACGCGACGATCGCAACTCGCCGCTTTACGGCGGCAACAAGCCGCGCAAGTTCGAATTCGTTTTCGCCGAGGCGCTGGCCCTCGGCCGGCAGGAAGTCGTGACGCTCGGCGGCGCCGGCTCGAACCATGCCGCAGCCGTCTGCCTGTATTCGCAGAAGTTGAATTTGCGGGCGACGTTGGCCGTCGGTCCGCAACCGGTGCTCTCGTACGTGCGGCGCAATATCCTGGTCGATCACGCCTGCGGGGCGCATTTTCTGGTGGGCGAGAACGACGCTTCCGCGTTCCTGAAGGCGGCGGCGCATTGCCTCGGGCCGCGGCTGCGCGGCCGCACGCCGCCGTACTTCATGTACTACGGCGCGAGCAGCCCGACCGGGAACGCGGGCTTCGTCAACGCGGCGCTCGAACTGGCGGACCAGATCAAGACCGGCGAATTGCCGATGCCGCGGCGCGTGTTCACCGCGACCGGGTCGTGCGGCACGCACGCGGGTTTGCTCGTCGGGTTTCGCGCGGCCGGCCTGCCGATCGAGGTCGTCGGCGTCAGCGTCGTGCCGAAGACTTTGACCAACCGTTACGTCGTGGCGCTGCACGCCAACCGCACGGTCCGCTTTTTGCGCGGGCTCGACCCGTCGTTTCCCGCGCTACGCGTGCGCCCCGCCGAGGTGCGTCTGCTCGAAGATTTCGTCGGCGGGCAATACGGCCGGCCGACGCCGGAAGGCAAGGCGGCGATCCGCCTGATGCAGGAAACGGAAGGCCTGACGCTCGATCCGACGTACACCGGCAAGGCGTTCGCCGGCATGCTGGCGTTCCTGCGCGAGAACAAGTTGGCCGGCGAGCCGGCGCTGTTTTGGCTGACGCTCAACAGCCGGCCGCTGGACCGCTGGATTCCGTCGACCGTGCCGGACGATCTGCCGCCGGCGTTGCGGCGATATTTCACCGAGCCGCTTTACGATCCCGAACTCTGAGTCGGAGCGGCGTTTCGAGGAGGGAGCAACATGCGTCGTTCTCTATTGGCGATTTCCCTGTTGATTCTAGTGCTGACGGCCGTCGCTTACGCCGGCCCGACGACGCCCGCGACGCTCGAAGGTTATCTCGCCAAACTCAAGCTCAAACCGCAGCAGCCGACGCCCGGCGAATATCAGTTTTCGCTCGGCTTCCCCGGGACGAAGCCCGAAAAGTTTCTCGTGCGGGCGATGCCCGACCAAAAAATCGTCTATGTGGCGATCGTCGACGTGACGCAGATTCCGGTCAAAGGACCGTACAGCGACGCCTCTTTCCGCAAACTCGCCGAGTTGAACTTCAAGCTGACCATCGGCAAGCTCGAATGGGAGCCGCTGACCGGCGAGGTCCGCCTGAGCCACACCTTCGCCAACGAGCAAGGCGTCGATTACCCGTCGTTCGTCGCGGTGATTCAGACGCTGTTGACCGAGGTGGAAGTCGCGCGAACGGCGTTGAAAAACGCGATGTAGCGGGGAGAGGCTGGGAGACTGAGAGGCTGAGAGACCGAGAGGCTGCGAGGTCGCATAGCTTGGCTTCCCGTTTGGCTTCCAGAGTCGCCCAGTCGGTTTTCGGGATCTCAGAGAAGTTCTGAATGCGCACGCCAAGCGATAAATGGCTGGCCCGGCGAATGGCTTTCCGACCTCTCAGCCTCTCAGCCTCTCAGTCTCTCAGTCTGCCAGCCTACAAAGTTTCCGCCACCGCGCGCGCGATGTCGGCGCAGCCCGCGGCGTTCGGTTGCGGCCACAAGAGCCACGGCGCGAGGTAGTCCGCCGTCCGGCCGCCCCAACGGCGCTCGAGATCGCAGACCTTCGCATCGAACGACGCGGCGGCGGTCGAGATCAAGAAATTGTCCCGATTCTCCAGCGGCAAATGCGGTGCGCCGACCTTCTGCACCGGCAATGCCGGATACGTGACGAACACGAGTTCGACGCCTTCGTCCTGCGCCGTCTGCGCGATCTGCAGCAGACTCATCTGCGTTTGGGCCAGCGTCGCCCGGCGCGCGCCGGCGTCTTTGGCGTCGGGCGGATCGAGCGGGCGAACGCGCCATTCGTGCGACAGAATCCGGCGGCCGAACGAATGCCCCAGCCGCCACGTGGGCCGCGGGCAGTCGCGCGGGCGAAACGGATCGCCGGGCGGGTACTTGTCGAGCAGGACCTTGGGCGTCGCATCCTGCGCGCCGACGAAAACGACCGCCTGTTTGGCGCGGTAACGTCGCACCTGCCGCAGGAAAAGCTTGGCGACGTCGGCCGACAAGCTGCCGGGCTCGGCGGCGTTGACGACGCTGGCCTCCGGATCGTGCCGGCGCAGGAGTTTTTCGAGTTGCGCCGGCCACGTCTGCTCGCGCGGCAGGCCCACGCCCCACGTCCAGGCGTCGCCGAAACAGACCATGTAGTTGGCGACGTCGTCGAGGCGCGTTTCCATATACACGTTGCGCGGTTCGTACCGTGCCGCGCCGCGCGGCGAACCGTCCGGGCAATACCCCGTGGGCGGCGCACCGACGCCAAACAGGCGCAACAACAGGTCGAGCGCGATCACGGCCCCCGGGGCCGCGAGCCACCACAATAGCCGACGCTTCACCGAACCCCCACCGGCGGAACGGGCGTTATGCTAGGAAGAATTTTTCCAGAAAAAAAGGCCCCGATGGGCCAGAGCGAAAAGCCACGCGATTCACCGGCGAACTATGTCAACGGGCGGAATGGAAACCCGGGGGGGAAGTTTCGCGCCCGGTATTCAATCGGCGGCATTGCACGACGCGCCGTCGTCTTCCGGCCTTGGCCCGAACCGCGCGCGGCGCGATCGTCCGCGGCCAAAGCCGCACGACGCAGGGCTGTTGAGTCCCCCGCATTCGCCTGCGCATCGCGCCTTCTCCGTTGCCGACGCCGCCGAGTTGGAAGCGTCGCACTGAAAAACACGCAAAGTCGGCGCCAACAAACACAAGGCGTGTGATTCATTAATCGTATCAATAGGTTGGTTGAAAAACGTCGCCGGATCGGCGCAAGGAAAACACGCCGTCGCTCTCAAAAAACTGAGAAGTTGCATCGCTTATCGGGCGACACATACCGCCTTGGCCAGCGTCGCCGCCGAAATATTTTCCGCACGTAGGATCGTCTTCAAGGCCTTTTTCGCCTGCGCCGCGGTCAGGTCGGCGCCGGCCTCGGTCAGAAATTTTTGCCGGGCGGTCTCGGCGAGATCGTTCTGCCCGGAGGCGCCGGAGGGGCTGTCTTGCCGTGCGCTGAAGGTCGCGCCGTCGCTGGCCGTGAGCGTCACGCGCGCCGGGAAAACCATCCGAAAATCCTGGAAATGCCGCACGGGGTCGGCGAGCCGGCGCGGGCCCGCGAGGCCGAGGCGACGGGCCAGATTGCGCCCGGCGCCGCCGAACAGCGCGACGTCGCCGGCGCCCGCCGCGCGCGGCAGATCGAGCGAAATTCGCTTCGGGCCGCCCATTTGCCGGCGGTAGCCCGCCGCGACGCGCGAGAGGTCGGCGAAGCTGAGCGTGTCGAGAATCTTGCGGCCGTCCAGGCCCCAGCCGAAGGCCTCCGCCGTCTGCCGCGTCATCGACCAATCGTGGCTCAGGCGGACGCGCGCCGCCAACTCGCGGATTTCCCCCTGCCGGCGATCGAGCCAATCCTGCTGCATCTCGGCGCCGGTCAGCCGGCCGGCGAGCGCGCCGGTCGCCATCGTCAGCGGAATCGAAAAATTGATCTCCACCGGCCGCAGCCGCGCGGGGTCGGCGGCGTCGGCCGCGAGGTTGTCCATTTCGATCGTAAACAGCCCGGCGTCGACGTCGAGGCGGGCGATGTCCGCCGCGGTCGCCGACCGGCCGGCGCGGTCGCGAAACTGCGCCAGCACGCCGAAGAGCGCGTCGAGCGCCGAGGAAACGTAGGCGCAACCCGGGTGTTTCTTGATCGCCAGCGTGTCCGTGACCCAGACTTCGCCGAGGCCGGCCATCATCTGCGGCAGCGGCGCGAAAGCGAAATGCCGCCAGAAGCCGTGGCGCGCGTTTTCGATGATGTCGAGCGCGCCCGTCAGCCCCTCGCGCGCGAACTGCGCCGCCTGGACGCCGACGACCGCGGGCCAGGCCGCCGTCAACGCCTTGCTGTCCGGCCCCATGAAACCGGGCCAGAGCGTGAACGACGGCTGGTAGAGCGCCAGCGCTAGCGCGTGGGCCGTTTGCGCCGCGGTCAGGCCATACAGATGCGCGGTCGCCGCCGCGGCTTCGGCGGCGTGAATGAAGCTCCACGCCTGCCCGTTCTGCGGGCCGAGCACGACGCTCGCGCCGAGCCGGCCGCCGATCTCGTTGGCGACGATCTGCGCCGCGAGCACGTCCCGGCCGCCCAGGCCGAGTTCCTCGCCGACCGCCAGGCTCGCCAAAACGGCCGAGTGTCCGGTGTGGCCGAGAAACAGGTAGTCGTCGTAGTCGAGCGACATGCTGCACGCGCAATTCGCCAGCACCGCCTCGTGCAGCGCCGTTTTTTCACCGGTCGGCGCGATCGTGCAACGGCCCGGCTTGTTCCAGGCCGACACTGCGCGGCGCACGCACTGGGCCGCCTCGGTCCGCGCGCCGGCGCGCAGGCCCGCCGCGATGCTGGCGAGCTGCTGCCGCGCCCTGTCGCGCACTCGCTCGGGAATGTCGTCGTAACGAACCGCGTTGATCCAGACCGCAAGATTTTCGACAACAAAGGGCGGCATAGGGGCCTCGGGGTTGTGGTTTGTCGGTGAAATATACCGCAAAAATCGGGGAGGAGGAGGGAAATTTAAACACAGAGAACACAGAGGAAGGCACAGAGAACTTAGCGCGGCCCTTCGGGCCGCAACCAAATGGCGGCCTTCGGCCGCGGTCAAC
>CAZHPN010000018.1:0-50968 GCA_964534375.1 uncultured bacterium
TGCATGTCGGGTTTGATCCGCAACGCTTGTTCGTATTTTTCGTTGGCGGCGGCGAACAGCCGATCGGCCTCGGCCCCTGTTTTGGTCTGGGCCTGAGCGGCGAGGGCGGCGCCCCAATTGTAGAGCGCCTCGTGCTTGTCAGGCTTGACACGCAACGCCCGCTCGTATTTCTCGCCGGCCGCGGCGAACAGCCGATCGGCCTCGGCCCCTGTTTTGGTCTGGGCTTGATCGCTAAGCGCGTTGCCCCAATTGTAAAGCGCCTCGTGCATGTCGGGCTTCATCCGCAACGCCTGTTCGTACTTTTCGCCGGCGGCGGCGAACAGCCGATCGGCCTCGGCCCCTGTTTTGGTCTGGGCCTGAGCGGCGAGGGCGTCGCCCCAATTGTAGAGCGCCTCGTGCATGTCGGGTTTGATCCGCAACGCTTGTTCGTATTTTTCGTTGGCGGCGGCGAACAGCCGATCGGCCTCGGCCCCCGTTTTGGTCTTGGCTTGATCGCTGAGCGCGTTGCCCCAATTGTTGAGCGCCTCGTGCATGTCGGGTTTGATCCGCAACGCCTGTTCGTATTTTTCGCCGGCGGCGGCGAACAGCCGATCGGCCTCGGCCCCCGTTTTGGTCTCGGCCTGAGTGGCGAGGGCGGCGCCCCAATTGTAGAGCGCCTCGTGCATGTCGGGTTTGATCCGCAACGCTTGTTCGTATTTTTCGTTGGCGGCGGCGAACAGCCGATCGGCCTCGGCCCCCGTTTTGGTCCCGGCTAGCTCGCTAAGCGCGTTGCCCCAATTGTAAAGCGCCTCGTGCATGTCGGGCTTCATTCCCAGGGCTTTTTCATATTTGTTCGCCGCTTCACCAAATAACCTGTCGGCGTCTTCTTTGCCGGATTGCAACGCTTTGCCGTAGATCTGGTTGCCCTCTTGCAGCAAACTCAACGCCCGCAGTTCTCGCTCTTCGGGTTTCAATTCCGCGGGGCCTTCAAGCCCCGCTGCGGTCGCCGGGAATTTGGCCGTCAGCAGAGCGTGTCGCTCCTTTTCTTTGGACGGCTCTTCTTTCTCGATCGTGTCGATCGCCGTTTTGATCTTGCCACGGGCGACATCCAGCACGTCGAATTGCCCGGTCGTGGTTGTCGGGATCGGAAAGGGCGGAATCGGCGCGAGAATCTCCAATAAATGGCTGAAAGGTCTGGCAATCAACGCGGGCGGGAAACACTTCAGATTTTGCGCCAGACCGACGAAAAAGCGATCCGCATCCGTCGCCCTGACGAAGAACGCGTCTCGGCCGGCGTCGAGAAGTTTTTCCCGAACGTGCGCCGCCGGGTCTTCCTCACAGTAACCTGTCCAGAACAACTGGAAGTCAAATCGTTCAATGCCGCTGAGGTGGTCGAACACCGGGTCGTTCTCGCCGCTGTAGCCGACGACGACGACCGGGCGGCCGGCGACGCTGTCGCGAAGGAGCGGGCCGATGTGAACGAATTGTTTTTTGCCTTGCTCGTCCGTATTCACCAAGACGAAGCCCGTCGATTGGCCGTGGAGGTGAAAAACGGCCTTGCGGGCGATCATCGGGCTTATGAAGATCGGGGCGGCCGCGAAATCGTACACGGCGGGATATTCGCCGATCAGGGCGCAGGCATTCATCACCAGCGGATCGAAATTGGTCGTTAGAATGCGATCGACATAGCCCGCGCGGACGAGGCAGGCGATGGCGATGTGCGCCCAATTCATCTTCGCGCCAGCGACGAGGCGTTCGATGAGATTTCTCTGCTCCCCCACGCCCAATTGTCTCATGCAATTCGCATACGTTTTCGGTTCCGCGCAACAATATGCTTCGTGATACTGCTGGGCTTTTGCGAAATATTCGTCGACAATCCCCTGGGCGGTCGGAATCCCGGCCGAGGCGGAACAGCCGGCGCCGATGAACAGGCAGGCCTTTTCCTTATGGCCTTCGGCTTGGCGAAAAACGTCCGCGACAAATTCGAGGGTCTTTTCCTCCACCGGCGTCCCCATTTTTGACGAAATTTGTGAATAATAATAAATAAAATGAATAGAGGCGTCAATAATAATTTGCGCCAGATGCGCCGCCGCGCCAGATCGAATCGAAAAAAGTTGCCAAAATATGCGCGCCAACGTTCAGACCGTGCCGCGCGGAGCGCGCGTGATGCAATTACGAGATCCGAATCACGAGTTACGGGTTGCGGTCGCGCGCACTGCCACACGTTCCAGATCCTCACCAAGCGAGCCGACCGTCTCGCCGAATTGAGCCCGCGCCTACAGTGGACGCCGAACACTTGGATGGGGGTCAGCGTCGAAAACGCCTATTTCCGACGCCGGGTTGACGAGCTTCGGGCCGCCGACGCGGCCGCGAAATTTCTTTCGTTGTAACCGCTGCGGGTGGCAATGTTGGAAGCCAAAAACGTACGACGAAATGCCCAAACCGCGACTGATCGGCTTGCGCAAACAATGCGGCGTGCACCCGCACGGAAACCTGATTTTCCCGACCCAGGCCCGGGATCTCACTTGCCTGTGACATCAACCGTAGCGAGCCAGATCGCCGCGTCGCCGAGATAGCCGAGGTTGTACTGCGAGCCGTTGGCGGCGGCGACGAGCGACGGCAACTGGCCGACGTTGTCGAGGCCGTCGATGGTCCGCACGATCCAGTCGTGCGCGGAACCGGTCGCCAGGTTGAGTTCGTAGCCGACGAGTTGATAAGCGATGGCGAGCGCGTCGCCCTCGGTTACGCGGATCGCCGTGCCCGCCGGCAGCGCGTTCGGATCGACCGTCTCCAGCGTCCAGCCGCTCGCCGTGTAGCCGGCGTGCCGCAGTCCGGCGCCGATGTAAGCCAGTTGCGGCTGTTTCAGCGAATCGAGCGCGATCGAGACATAATTGCCGCCGGTCGTGTCGACGGTTTGCGTGGTGAACGCGCCGAGATTGCCCTGCGCCAGCATGATCGAGTTGAGGCTTTGATTCGTATAGCCGATGTACACGACGCCGCTGCTGTCGACCGCGATGTCCGACCAGGCGCCGACGAGGCCCGTTTGGTCGACGATGGCGGTCTGCCACGAGCCGCTCGCGTTGGTGGCGTATTTCAAGTAGCCGTTGGTGTTGTCGGAGTAGCTGACGTGCAAATCGCCGTTCGGGTCGATGGCGATCGCGCTGACGCGGCCGACGTCGGGCGAGTTGTCGATGGTGCTCGTCACCCAACTGCCGCTCTGGTCGGTCGCGTAGTTCAGGCTGAACGTCAGGCCGTTGTAGTACGAAATGTGAATGGCGTTCGACGAGTCGGCGACGATGCCGAAATGCTCGGCGCCCGAGCCGATCGTGGCCGCGATTTCCTCGAAGCTCCAACTCGTGCCGGAGCCGACGGCGTGCCAGAAGGTCGTGGTAGCGTCTTCCATATAAACGAAGTGCAGGCGGCCCAGCGAGTCGCCGCACAAGTTCGGGGCGTCGGCGGTGAAGCCGTAGTCGAAATAGGTTTGGGTCCAGCCCGTGGCGTTCTTGCGATAGGCGCCGAGGGACGCGATCGAAATCGCCACGTCGTTCACCGAGTTCGCCGCGATAAAGACCGGGTAGCCGCTGCCGAGCGGCTGGAGCGTCCACGTGCCGCCGGCGTTGTTGCCGTACATCACGCCGACGACGCTGTCGGCGTAGGCGATGTGCGTCACGCCGTTGGCGTCGAGCGCCAGCGAAATCGAATCGGCCACATTGGTCGCGCCGCTGATGCCGACGCTGCTCAGCGCCGAGTACGGTCCGGTGGCGTAGCGCAGGCCGAAGTCGGACCCGTGATAGATGATATGCAGCGTGCCGTTCGACTCGGCGGCGAGGCCGCTGGCCCGGCCGTCGGGATCGGACAGCGCGAGGGGCTGCGTCTGCCAGGAGGTCGCGCCGCGGCTGCCGACGTCGACCTCGGACAGCGTGCCGCTGGTGTTGTTGAAGGTCACGTACAACACGTTGGAGCCGTCGACCGCGATCTGCGGGAAGCTGCCGAGGTTGGCGCCGGTCGCGACGGTTTCAAATTGCCAGGAGCCGCCGGCGTTCGACGCGTGCCGCAGGCCGACGGGCGTGCGCGAGCTTTCGATGTCGTAGGCGATGTGCACCACGCCGTCGGGGCCGACGACGATGGCGCTGTAATGGCCGGCGTCGGTCGTGCCGTCGACGAGGACATCGGCCCAACTGCCGCCTTGGTTGGTGGCGTAATGCAGCGTCTGGGCGAACCAATCGTAGTAGGCCAGGTGCAGCGAGCCGTCGGGCGCCAGCGCCGCCGACGGATTCGCATACACGCCGAATACGGCCGTCACGTACGGCCAGTCGGAGACGCCTTCGCTATAGACGCGCAGTTCGCGGGTTTTTCCCGAGACGATATAGACCTGGCCGCCCGGCGTTTCCGCGATCGCGGCGCCGGAGAACGTGCCGCCGGAGAGGTATTCGACGTTGATCGTCACGTCGTCGTTGTCGTCGTCGTCATCGTCGGGCGAAACGTCGTCGTCGTCGGGCGACGTGTCGTCGTCATCGGGCGTGCTGTCGTCGTCGTCGGGCGAACTGTCGTCATCGTCGGGCGAAACGTCGTCGTCGTCCGGCGAACTGTCGTCGTCGTCCGGCGAACTGTCGTCATCGTCGGGTGTGCTGTCGTCGTCCGGCGAGCCGTCGTCGTCGTCGGGAACAGGCGACGTATCGTCATCGTCGTCGACTTCGGGATGATGTCCGGACTTCGCGTGGTGGCCTGCGCAACTCAACGCGAAAAGCGGCAGGCAGAACAGCACAACGAACAAAACAAACAAATCTCGGCCAGCCATTTTCCCCCTCCCCTTAACTTCCCCGCGGGCGCCGACTGCGCAAGGAACTTAACTGTAGCAAATATCTCGCGAAATAGCAAAAACCCGGCAAACGGGCGCGGCGATCGGGCACGAAAATGCGCAACTGTTTGAAATCGCGAGAAAATTGATTCTTTTTCAGTGCAATAACCGCCGCGTCCGGCTGACGCGGCCGCTCACTTCCACTGGTAAATGTGGCGCTCGTAGGGCCGGAAGGAATCCACAAGTTTGCCCTGCGGATTCGCGCGCAGCGTGCGTTCCTCGAAGCGGACGCCGACTTCGCCGGCCGGCTGGAGGCCGTCCAGCGTGAACGTCACGTCTTCGATCGTGGCGTTGCGCGTGTTGAGCGCGATGACCAGGTTCACGCCCGACGGCAACCGTTTGTGGATGAAATGGACGGCGTCGGCGTCGACCCCGTCCGAGCCCGCCTGACCCGTGCGCGCCACGGTCGTCGCGCTCGGCAGCAGCCACGAGCCCAGGCCGTCCGGCCCGTTCACTTCGGCGAAGAATTGTTTCATGCCTTCCCACGGTTCGGGCATCTCGCCGACGTCGATGTATTCGGCTTCGTTGTCGACGAAATAGATCACGCCGTTGATGTCGTGGGTCAGGCACAAATAGCCCTGCGCCAGCGTCTCCGCGGCCGTGAGTCGTTTTCCCGTGTTGCGCACGTGCTCGCCCTCATGCCCTTCGACCACCGCCCAGAGCGCCTTGGTCGGCCCGACCTCCTTGCGCATGTTCTCGATCCGCTCGGAGATGTCGGTGATCGGCCGGCCGACGCCCAGCGGATAAACGTCGAACGCCGCGATGTCGAAGGCGCCATCGTAAGCCCGGAACGCATCGGGCTTCCACCCCTGAAAGAGCACGATCGCCGGCCGCTCGGGGTCGGCCTTCTTCTCCAGATTGTAAAGCTGGAGGATGAACTCGGGCGGCGCGCCCCACGTAGCGTCGTTGTGGTCCGCTTCGTCCTTGAGATACCATCCCAGGTTGCCCGGACTGTTGTGGTTGAACTTCATCACATCGGACATCGCATCGAGGGCGTTGTCCTCGTTGGTGTATTGGTGTTCGATCCAATAGCTGCGGGTGTCGGTGAAAAATTGGCTGGAGCAGAGCAGCTTGTTTCGCGCGCACTGGTCCATCCAATCGGGAAAGCCCGCGCGCACGCGGTCGTTGTAGCGGCCGTTGGCGTACACTTCCCAGCCGCGCTTCCACTGCGTTTCCCAGCCTTGCAGGATGATCGCATTGACGTGGTCGCGGGCGAACTGGGTCCACGAACCGGTCCGCATGCCTTTGACCATCACGCCGGCGATGAACGTCGGCCCGCGGCCGGGGATATATTCGAGCGTATGGCCGAGGTCGGCGAAGCGGCTCGGCAGTTTGTCCGGCCAGAAGCCGGGCGTCGGCGGGGGCACCGCGGGGTCCTTGGTCGCCAGGCCGACCCACGTAATCGGCAAGTCGCCGCGCAGATCGCCGTAATCGCCGCGGCCGATGCGCACGACGTAGGTGCCGGCGTCGGTGTGCGCCAGCGGCGTCGGAAACGCGAGCACGGCCGTTTTCCATTGATGATCGAACTTGCCGCCGATCTCGCCCAGCAGCTTCCAATCGTGGCCCGTTTGCAATTGGACCGAAGTAGGTTGCAGCAGATTGTCTTTGAAGCGGATCGCCAAAAAGCCGGGCGCGGGCGACGGCAGCGCCTTGATGCGCAGTTTGGCCGAGTAGTAACTGAACAGGACGCGCGCGGCGATGAAGTTCTCCGCGTGGCGCGGCTTGGTCACCCAATAAAAACTCGTCGGCGATTCGTAGCGAATGAATTGCGCCGGGTCCTTTTTGTTGCCCCACAGCCAATAGTTCTCCGGCGCCGGCGGGAAATAAATCTCGGCGGCCGCGTCGAAATCCTTTTCCGTGCCGAAGTCGGCGAAGCGGACAAATTGCGTGCGGTCGGCGGCCCCGGGCGGCGCGGCCGCGGCGAGCAGCGGCGTCAAACAGACGAGCAATGCGGCAACAATCGCAATACGCATGGACCCTCCGAGCCCTGGATGAACATCAATCTATGCCTCCGGCGGGCAATGTCAAAGACGATTCGGAGGCGGCGCGGCGCCGGGCCGGCAGTTGACGAGAAATTCGCCCGCGTGTAAGCAAAGGTTGATCCGTGGCGAGACGGACCAGAGGGAGTTTGCGCGATGCTGGGATGGCTGCAGCGCTGGCGAAAGAAAAATCCGACCGAAACCACCGACGCGGCGGCTCCGGCGAGCGGCGCGGCCGACCCGCCGCCAGAGGCTCCGGTCCGCGGCCCGGACCCGGCGACGACGACGGTCGCGCGAGCGAGCGCGGCGGCGAATGACGGCCCGCGCATCATTTCGCGCGCCGAGCACAAGCTCAGCCGGCGCAATATCAGCGTGGACGCCCTGAAGGTCATGGGCCGGCTAATCCAGCACGGCTACAAAGGTTACCTGGTCGGCGGCGGCGTGCGCGACGTGCTGCTGGGCCGCAAGCCGAAAGATTTCGACGTGGCCACCGATGCGCATCCGGAGCAGGTGCGGGCGTTGTTCCGCAACAGCCGCATGATCGGCCGGCGGTTTCGCCTCGTACACGTGTTCTTCCATGGCGGCGAGATCGTGGAAGTGTCCACCTTCCGGCGCGGCATTCCTTTCGATCCGGACGGCGACAGCGTCACGCCGAATGAAAACACCTTCGGCACGCCCGAGGAAGACGCCCGCCGCCGCGACTTGACCATCAACGGCCTCTTTTACGATCTCAAGACCTTCGCGATTTACGATTACGTCGGCGGCATCGACGATCTGAAGAACGGCGTCGTGCGCGTCATCGGCGAACCCGGCGCGCGCTTCCGCGAAGATCCGATCCGCATGCTGCGCGCCGTGCGGCACAGCGTCGGCGTCGGCTTCGACATCGAGCCGGTGACGCTCGCCGGCATTCGCGAGTGCGCCGGCGAAATCGCCAAGGCGAACGCGTCGCGGCGGCGCGACGAATTTCTGCGCGAACTCACCAGCGGCCGCAGCCGGCCGAGCCTCGAAAAAATGCTCGATCTCGGCCTGCTCGAGGCAATTCTGCCGCCGGCCCGCGACGTGCTGGGGGCGAACGGTCCGCCGCCGGCGCGGGCGCATTTTCTGGCGAACCTGGGCGCGGTGGACGAAGCGATTCAGCGCGGCCGCGCGGTGCCGCTGGAGGTGATCTTCGCCGCTTTCTGCGCGCCGTTCGTCGCCGCGCAGGATTTCGCGGCGCCGGATGGCGATCCGCGGCAGGCGCGTGGTTTTCTGTCGGCGGCGGTTCGCGACTACCTCAAGCCGCTCTTGGCCGAACTGGGCGTCAGCCGCGCCCACGCGGAGGCGACGGCCATCGCGCTGGTCGGCGCGCGTCAACTGACCCAGGCCGCGGCCCGCGGCTCGAGCCTGCCGAAGAATCTGACGCGCCGGGCGACCTTTCCGACCTGTTTGCTCGTTTGTCAGATCGAGGCGCGCGGCCGGCGCGAATGGCTGCCCAAGCCGCTGTACGAAAGCGCCCGCGAGCGCGATTTGCTGTTGTTCGGCCCGTCGGGCCCCGCGCGCGCCGAGGTGGGCCGCCGCCCGCGCCGTCGCCGCGGCGGGAAAAGACCCGCCGACCGGCCGCCGCAGGCCGCCCCGGCCGCCGCCGATCCGGCCGCCAAACCAGCGCCGCCGAGTCCGGCCGCGACAGGGAAAGTCGATCCGACGCTGCGCTTCGACCCGACGACCATTCCGAAACCCGAATCGTAACCAACGCGCAAAGGGACGCGATGCTGCCGCCGCCCGCCGAACCCGCCCGCGCCGGACGCTGGATATTCCTGTTCGCCCTTTCTTTGTTCGTGCTCACCGCCTCGGGGCGGATCGTGGCCGGCGACGGCGTCGTGCTGCTCGAGACCACCGAAGCGCTGGTCGAACATGGCAGCCTGCGCATCGACCGCGATTTGAGCATGTTCGGCGAAAAGCCCGGCGAGAGTCCGTTTAATTCGGGCCTTTCCATCATCGCGGCGCCGTTCTACGCGCTGGGCAAAGCGGTCGCCGCCGTTTTTCCGGAACCCTCGCGCTGGCCGATCATCATGTTGTTTTGTTCCCTCGCCAACGCGTTGTTCTGCGCGCTGATCGCGTTCGTCTTTTTTCGCTTCGGCTTCGCGCTGACCGGCCGGCTGCGACCATCGGTCATCAACGCCTTGCTGCTCATTCTCTGCACGCCGCTGTGGTCGGCGTCGAAACCGTTCTGGCGGGAACCGCTGAGCGCGCTGGGCCTGGTGACGACCGTGTATTTATTGTTTCTGGCGACGCGGCGGCGCCATCTTGCGGGCCTGTTCTTTGCTGGTCTTGCGGCCGACGTGGCGCCGTGGGCTCGCGAGGAGTACTGGACACTGATCCCTTTTTTCGCGGCCTACGTGTTCGTTTCGTCGCGACGGGCGAGGCCCGGCCGCGCTCGCGATGCGGCGGTCGAGTTGGCCGTATTCTTGCTGGCGCCGCTCGGCGGCCTGGCGATCTCGGCGGTGTTCTCGGAACTCCAATACGGCCGCGCGTTCGGCGGCGGTTTTTCCGGCCACAACCTCGCGGCCGCGCCGCTGGCGGTCGGCTTCTACGGCCTCTTGTTTTCGCCGATGGTTGGATTGTTCGTCTTCGCGCCGCTCGTTGCTTTCGGCCTGTTCGGCTTCGCGCGCTTGGCGCCGCGCGACAAACCGCTGACCTTCCTGTTGCTGGCGATCCTGGCGTTCATGACCGTGCTCTACGCGAAATATCACATTTGGGCGGGCGGCCAACCGCTCGGCCCGCGTTACCTGATGCCGCTCGTGCCGTTGTTGATGTTGTCCCTGGCGTTTCTGCTCGAGTGGGGCGCCGTTTCGGCATGGCTCACGGCAGGCCTCGTCATGACCGCCGTCTACGGCTTCGGCGCGCAAATTTTATCCGTCGCCGGCGATTTCCAGCGCGTCGCGACGCAGGAAATGCATTTTGTCGGCGGCGATCGCGAGTTGCTGACGCCGTTTCTGATGCTGCATTCGCCGTTCCCCGGCCTGTGGGAGCAGTTGCGATCGGGCGCGCTCGACATCATCTGGCTGCGCCTGGCGGCGAACGGCTTGCCGCTGTTATTCGCGGCGATCCCGCTCGTCTGCCTGGCGCTCCTGGGGCTGTCCGCCCGGCGGTTGTTGCGCCTTGCTGCGGCGCCCGCCGAGCAGCGGATCGCGTGGCGGACGCTGCCGCCGCCCGCGCGCCGCGCCATCGCCGGTCTGGCGGCGCTGTCGCTGCTGTTGCTCGCGGCGATCCTCGGCGGCCGGCTGCACACGCCGCGCGGCCTGACGTTCCACCTGCTGGCGGATGCGGGCGGCGGGCCGGCGCTGATTCGCGCGGCGCCGACGGCGTTGCCGCAGGCCGACGAATTCGCGAATCCGTGCGCCGGGCCGGACGCCGGTGCGAAGACGGCGGTCTGGCAGGGGGTGCTGCGCATTCCGTCGTACTACTTTGCCAACCAGCTTTATTTTCTGACCAATGGCGTGACGCGCGCGACGATCGGCGACAAATTGACGTTCGACACGAGTTCCGTCGAGTCGGGTCGCCTCTTTGTCATGCAACGGCAAGTCGATTTGACGCGCGGCTACTATCCGGTCCGTATCGCCTTCGCCTGTCCGCTGGGCGACCCGCGTTTCGAGGCGCGCTGGTCGATCCGCGACTACGCGTTCCGCGATCTGATCCGCCGCGATTATTGGTTTCCGGCGATGCCGTCGGCGTTGGCGCGACTGCTCATCGACTACGAGGCGCACCTCGTAATCCTGCTGGCGGTCGTCGTTTTTCTCGCGCTGGGTCAGACGTTTGCCGCCGTGGGCGCGGCCGCCGAGCCGCCGGCGCCGCGGCAAATGTAGTTCGCGACGCGAGCGGCTTCAGCGCCAGCGCGGCCGCAACACGCTCGAACAATTCCACAAATCCGGATGCCGGGCGGCCGCGACGAGCAGCAATATCACAAAAATGCCAAGGATCGCGCCGAGCACGTACGCGCCCGCGCGGGGATCGGCCGGCGCATCGGCGAGCGCCGGCCGCGTCCGCCGAAACGGCCGATAAAACAGCGTGAGGCCCAGCGTGCCGAGGAAGGCGAGAACCGTCGCCGCCAGCGCGGGTCGAAAGCCGGCCGGCCGAAACGACAGCGTTACGTCGTGCGCGCCGGCGGGGGTCGCGAACCCCCAATAAAGATAATTGGTGCGATAGATCTTCGCCGGCGCGCCGTCGATCGTGGCTTGCCAACCCGGATAGTAGTTTTCGCGGACGATCAAAAACGCCGGTCGATCCGTCTGCACGCGCAAACGCCGCACGTCGGGCTCCTCGGCCAGCACCGTCACCGCGGCGTTCGCCGGTTCGATGTTGGGCAAATCCCCCGCGTCTTCGAGCACGGCCGCCGCCGCGCCGCCAATGTTCTGCAAGGCCACCAGCGCCTCGGATTCCCCGGCGACGGGCCGGATTTCCGTCGCGAAGGCGTAAATCGGCAGCGGATTCGGCATCTCGAAAATGTGCAACGGCTCGGCGGGCGCCTCGCGCGGAAACAGGATGTACTTGACCGACATCTGACGCATCAGTTCCTCGTCGCGCCGGGCGAAGGCGCGTTGCAGCCGCGCCAGGATCAACGGCATATCGCAGTTCGCGGTGCGCAAGCCGTACATCATCGGCATCGCGAACGGCAGCGCCTGAGCGCCGGCGACGTTGTAGGTCATGTCATGGGTCCAATTGTCGTTGGACACGGCGCCCATGGATTGCAAGGTGTACAGGCGATAGTTGTCGAGACGCGGCCGCAGATAATCCAGGGTGATGTGCGGCACATAAATCGCAGGCGCGGTCACCGGGTTTTCCTGGCGATTCGCCGACGCCAGATCCGCAAAAACCAACCCGCCGATCGCCAGCCAGGCCGCGGCGCGAGCAACCGGCGGCGCTCGGCGGGCGCGCCAGAGCAGCAGCGCCGCGCCCGCCAACGCAACCGCGAGCCAGGTTCGCGCGGTCAGGTCGCAGTGCAGGGCGGTCGCCGGCGCCGACAAGGGTCCCGGCGCCGGGCCGCGAAGCCACAAACCGCGGCCAAAGGCGGCGATCGCTCCCCCATACGCCGTCGCCGCCCACGCGGCGGCGCCGGCCAGAAGGCCGACGGCGAGACGCCTCCACGAGGGGCCTTCATCGTGGAGGCGATCCAGACCCGACGCGGTCAGAAACGCGAACGACAGCGACATCGGCAGGAAAAATCGCGTCGGAATGCGCATCCGGTCGAGCAACGGCACGCGCTCGATCAGGCCCGTGAACGGCCCGGCCATGCCCAGAACGAACAACAGCCCAAAGGCGACGACCGCCAGATGAGCGTGATCGCGGCGACGCCGGCGGCCGGCGAACAGCAGCGGCAGAAAACACCAGACGGCGAGACCGAGATAGACGCCGACTTCCTTTTCCGGCACGCCGTCGAGATACCAGGTGCCGTCCAGGTTTCGCCCGTTCTGGTCCGGGCTGGCGAGGCGGGCGAACGCGTCGGGCACTAGCGAAAAGGAATAAAGAATCGAGGACGCCATTCGCTCGTGCCGACTCGATTGCGGCAATAAGTGCAGCATACCGCCGATGATGGCCGTCGACATCGCGGCCGCGAGCACGCCGATGCACAACACCGCCGCGACGAGTTCGACCGCCAGGCGCGGCCGGCGCGAAACCCAGGCTTCGACGGCCAGCGCCGCGCAAAAAACCGCCAGCGCCATCGCGGAGAAAATGCCGCTTTGTTGGTGGCCGGCCGCGAACATGGCGCCGAGAACCAACGCGGCGCGGAGGATTTCGGCGACGCGGCCTTTCTCGAGAAAGCGGTCGAAAAAATAATACAGCCACGGAAACAGGCAATACGCCTCAAAGAACATGAAATGCACCAGGTGGAAAATCAGCGGGCTGCCGAAAACGTACGTCATCGCGCCGATAGCCGCCGCCGGGCGGGAATGCGAACGCGCCAGGTAAAGATATGCGCCGAGCGCGGCGGCGAGCCCGTGCAGGATCGTCGACGCGTTCAGCGCCCACCACGAAGGCAGCCACGTGAACAGCAAGTAATTCGGCAGATACAGCGGGCCAGCCTGGCCCTCGTCGAACAGCGGGTCGCCGCCGCAGAGAAACGGCGACCACAACGGGAAGCGGCCATGCGCCACATTCTTGAAAAAGAAATCGCGCACCGGGACCGTGAATTCGAGCAGATCGAAATAAAAAAGAACGCCGGAAAAGGAGACGATTTTCCAAAAGAAAACGACGAACGCGGCGAGCAGCAGGGCGAGCGGCGCCGCGCGACGGGCGGTGTCTCGCAGGTGTCTGGTCATGGGTGCATTTGTTCCCGCGCTACGAATGCCAATTTTTGTATCACCTGCGCCGGCACACTGTCAAAACACGGCATCGATTTCTCTGGCGCCGACGCCGCGCCGCGCACGCCGTCGTCCGGAGAGCGCACGAAGACGGCCGGCGGTTGACAGCGCGGAACGGGCGGCATAGCAATACGGTCGAGAACAGTCGTTCGCGAACTTTCAACCAGGTTCGGTTCAGGTTCTGCGGGCTCGACAAATTACCTCCAAAACCGGCAGGGGGCGCAGTTGGATTTCGAGAGAGCGTTTCAAGTGGTCACCGGCTACCTTGCAGAACGGTTTGAAATTCCCCGCGAGAAAATCACGGTCTCAGCTCATCTGTTCAAAGACCTGAAGCTGGACAGCATCGACGCCCTCGACATGATCGCGATCATGGAAAACGACTACAACCTGAAAGTCGTCGAGGAAGACTTGATGAAATTGCGCACGGTCCGGGACGTCGTGGAATACGCCGTACGTTACATGCCCGCCCACGCCTGAGTTCATGGCCAACCAGCCGACGAAGCTGCAGTCGATTCGCTTCATTTCCGACGGGACCGTTGCCGCCGCGGCCTGTTTCACCGCGTCTTCGCCCTGGTTTTCCGGGCATTTTCCCGGCAACCCGATCTTGCCGGCGGTCGCGATTCTCGCGGTCGTCTGGGAAGCGGCGCAGGCGCTCGCCGCGCAGTCGGGCGAGCATTTTCTGATTCGCCAGATCAAACGGGTCCGATTCCGCCGAATCGTCAAACCGGACGAACGGCTCGATTTGACCGTTTCCTTTCGGCGCGAGGAACGCCTCTTGGAGTTTGAAGTCGCCGTCGATTCTGAATTTGCCGCCGCTGGCGCCGCGCTGGTCGAGTGCGAAACCCTGTCGGACTTCGCGCTGCCCGCGCCGGCAAATTCCTTTCTGCTCGGCGGCGCGACCAGCGGCAATGTCTATGCGCTGGCGGAAACAATCCCCGAGCAAGCGCGCATGCTCGGCGAGGGCGCGAACCTGGCGTGCGTCCTGTCGCCGGACAAGGCGGTTATCGCGGCGGCCGTCGTCGCTGCACTAACCAGCCGGATCGATCTCCTGCTGCCGCCGGTGCTCAGCGAGCGCGTGATTGGCGAATTGCAGGCGGACGCCGCAATCAAAATGGCCATCACGGACCGGCCCGTCGAGGCGGCAAAGCACTGGCGCGTTGTCCAGTTGGCGCCGACGACCGAAACAAGGCCCGCGCCGCCGCTGCGCCGCGACCCGGACGCGCCGTTCCTTTTCCTCCAGACCGGCGGCTCGACCGGCGCGCCGGCGCGATGGTCGAAAACGCCGCACAATCTGCTGCGCGAAACCAAGCTGTTGATCGACAAGTACGGCATCGGCCCGCAGGACGTGATCCTCTCGACCGTGCCGCCCCAGCATATTTACGGGCTGCTGTTCACCGTGCTGCTGCCCTTCCTTTCCAGAGCGCGGGTCGTCAACGAGGTCTGCTGTTTTCCGCGCGAGATCGCCGACGCGTTGGCGACGCACGGCGCGACCGTGCTCGTCGCCGCCCCGCCGCATTATCACGCTCTGCGGCATACGGCGCTCGCCGCGCCGCATTTGCGTCGGGCGTTTTCCTCCGGCGGCATGTTGGACGCGGCCGACGCGGAGCGTTTTCACGAGCAGACCGGCGTCGGTGTGGTCGAAGTTTACGGCTCCACCGAAACCGGCGGGGTCGCGACGCGCTGCCGCGCCGCCGGCGAACAGACCTGGCGGGCCCACGCGATTTTGCAATGGCGAATCGAAGACGAGCGGCTCTGCGTCGCGTCGCCGTTTACCTCGCCCGAGGCGCCGCGCGCCGCCGACGGTTTTTTCCGCACAGGCGACCGCGCCGAGGCGGGCGCCGACGAAACCTTCGTCTTGTACGGCCGCGCCGACGGCATCGTGAAAGTCAGCGGCAACCGGGTCGATCTGGCCGAAGTGGAAGAAAAGATCCGGACGGCGCCGCACGTCGCCGACGCGGTAGTTCTGTCTCTGCCCATCGACGGCGTGCGGGAGAACGAAATCGCGGCGCTGGTCGTCGGCGAAATCCCCGAAGAAGAATTGCGCCGCCATCTTGCGGACCGGCTCGAACCGTACGCTGTGCCGCGCGTGATCAAATTTGTCGAAAGCATTCCGGTCACGGCCGCGGGGAAACGCGACCGTGCTGCCATGATTGAACTATTCAACCGGTAATTATTCTTTTCACTTTGGCGCCTAACTGGAAAGATTCGTGACCAGCACGAGCGCCGCGCCAGACCCGACGGAGCCTTGGCGACGTCGGTTGCCGCGCCCTCATTGACGTCGTTAGCCCCATTTGGCCGCAATATTTTGCCGATGGCCGTAAATAATCAGCGCCAATGCTGCGAGGACGCCCACGGTCGTCCACGGGCCGACGCCGCAACGAATCAACGTCCCTGCCGCCAAGACGGCCACCATCGCGAATGATCCGATGAACGCTTCGCGGCCGAGCTTGTTGAAAATTACCCAGGCGGCCAGCGAGACAACTGCGGCCAATGGGAAAACGACCGCGGTGAAGCCGAGGTAATTGGCGACGCCCTTGCCGCCGCGAAATCCGTGGAAGATGGGAAACCGGTTGCCTGCGAGCAGCGCCAGGCAAATCCACGGCACTAGGGTGAGCGGCGCCAGCTTCAGCGCCAACGCCGCGACGAACGCCGAGCGGCCCAAATCCAGCAGGAGAATCGGCGCCGCCCAGCGCACGCCCAACGTTCGGTAGACATTGAAGGTCCCCGGATTGCCGCTGCTCCAGGAGCGCGGATCGCCGCGGCCACCCAGGCGCAAAATCAGAATGGCAAAATTGATCGAGCCCGCAACATAGGCCAGCAGCGCCAATCCAAAGAGCTTCATCGCCGCGCCTCCGCGAAATCGGGCGGCGTCAACAAGGTGAAAACATGGTCGTCAATGACGGCATGGTCGGCGCGCCAAATTGCCTCGCCAACGCGAACCCAGCTCACGGCGTCGCCTATTTCCGTCGTTTGCGCCGCCGCACAAGCTTTGACCAGCGGCAGGTCCAGCGCCTTCGCCGCCGCCTCCTTGAGTGTCCACACGCGCGCCGCGGCCGGCAGGGCGCCGAGCGGGGAATTGCGCGCGAGGAGCTGCTCCGCCTCGGACATATAAAGCCGCATCGTTCGCAGCATCTTGTCGGCGACGCGCTCGACGTCGACGCCGAGGCCGCCGGTTCCGGCGACCGCGACCACAAAACGCTCGTCGTGCGCCGCGGAAAATTGCAAATCATGCGCCAGACCCGGGCACGAGACGCCCGGGCGGCGATCATCGGGAAGGACAGTATCCAACGCCGAAGCTTCGACTGTCGCCGCAGCGCCGAAAAGCTTGCGCGCGAGTCGTTTCAGGGCGATGCGCGCCGCGATAAACGATTTTTTTCGCCTTTCGCCCAGGCCCGCGGCGAGTTCCATTTCGTGCGCCGACAATGCGTGCTCCGCCAGCGGCGTCACGGACGCCAATTCCAGCATCGCAAGCCCGGCGCAATGCTCGCGCCACGTCGCCGGAAGCGACTCCGGCAGCGGCGCCGCCACCCACTCGGGCGGGTGGGCGCGCCCCTGCGAAACGTCGGCCATTTTGACGCCGAGAACGGCTTCGGCCAACGCGCCATCGCGCCGATACAGCCAAAGATCGAATGTCAAAATTCCGGCCACGGCGCCGTGCGGGACGACTCGGCAAAAATAGGACTCGCCCGGACGCGTCGGCGACACGATGAACCGTTCGGCGTACCCGATCGGGAAGGCGACGACGCCCGCGTAACGCTGGCCCCAGGCGCAGGCCAGATGAAACGCCGCGTCGAGCGGAAACGGCGAGCCGAGCGGCCCGAAGCGGTCCGGATCGGACGGCGCCGCGACCACGCCAATAACGCCGTCGGGCGAAAGCAAAATCGGATCCAGCGCGTTGTGGTACGCCGGGCCGAACGGCGTCAGTTCGCCGTAAAGCCGCGCCGACGGCACGGCGAACGACAGCCCTTCTAGCGATGCGGCCACATCGATCGGCAGGCAGGGCAATTGCCGCGCGCGCCCGAACGTCACAGCGACGTGCGTCTTGGCGCGGCTGATGCCGGCCTTGGCCGAATGAATCTCGGAAAGGAGTTCAACGCGGAGGTCGTCATTCTCGCCAGGGGTCGCCTCAATCAGCGCCTCGATCGTCGCCGCGCCCGGCGGAATCGTCAGAAAACTACGAAATTCGGCGTCGCGTGAGTAAAGCACGGCGGCGCCGGCTTGCCTCGCCGCCTCGGCCAACAGACTCAGGGCCTCGACCGCCGGCAGAATCGTCCGACCCTCAAAATGATGATCATGAAAATGGGGCGCGATCGGAATGGTCACGGAGCGCCGGAACGAGGCCATCATTGGGGAAACTGGCGCCAAATCTTGACGGTCTGCGGGTCGACGGCTACCGGCCGGCGCGCCGCATTCAGCGCGCAATGTGTGGTGAAGCCCTGGCAGATCAACTGGCCGGTGTCGGCGTGGGTGATGAGATAATCGAAGCGCACGCGCACGCGTTCGAGCGCCGCCGGCCGAGTATGAATCCACATCGCGTCGTCGTAGCACAGCGACTTGAAAAACTTCAACCCGACCTCGACGACCGGATAGATATATCCGCTTTCTTCCACCGCAAAATAGGGATAGCCGATGTCGCGCATCAACGTGACCCGGCCGAGTTCGAAGTAGCGAAAATAATTCGAGTGATACACCACGCCGGAACGGTCGGTGTCCGCGTACAGCGTCCGCGATTGGACGCGATGCCACACCAAGCCCGTGCTCCGATCGACGACGTAGCGGTCGTCATTCTGATGCGTCTCGGGTTGGAACGGTTGCGGCTTCATCTCACACCCCCCGAAAAATCACGCAACAATTTGTGCCGCCGAAACCGAACGCGTTGGACAACGCGAATTCGGCCTTTTGGCGGCGCAGCGCATTGGGCACGACATCGATCTCCCCGAGCGCCGGGTCCGGAATGTGGTTGATCGTCGGCAACAGAACGCCCTGCTGCATGCACTCGACGGTCAAGGCGGCCTCAATTGCGGCGGAGGCGCCGAGCGTATGTCCCAATTGCGACTTGTTCGAGGTGATCGGAATTCGCGGCAAGTCCGCGCCGAAGACCTCGCGCAAGCATTTCACCTCAACCGCGTCGCCCTTGGCCGTCGACGTGCCGTGCGCGTTAATATACTGAATATCGGCCGGCGCGAGACCGGCGTCGTCCAAGGCCAGGCGGATCGCGCGCACAATCGTCGCCGGGTTCGGGTTCGTGAAGTGAAACGCGTCGGAAGTCCAGCCGACGCCCAGCATCTCGGCGCGAGCGCGCAAGCCGTGGGCCGCGATCACCTCATCGGCCGCCAGCACGACCACGCCCGCTCCTTCCGACAACACGAAACCCCGGCGATCGGCGCTGAACGGCCGCGACGCCTGCGCCGGATCGTGCGCGGCGCGATCGCCCTCGCGCAGCTTGATCGTCGCATTCATGTTGGCGAAGCCATGGATAATCTCGGGCAGGATCGGCATGTCGGCGCCGCCGGCCAGCACCACGTCGCAGTCGCCGTCGCGGATCATCCGCGCCCCCAGGCCGATCGCGTAATTGCCGGACGCGCAGGCGCCCTGCGGCGAGAAAATCGGCCCCGTAAAACCCAACAATGCGCCCGCGTTTCCTGACGGCACGTTCGCGCACAAATTCGGCAGCAAAAACGGGCTGACGTGATTCGGCCCCTTGTTGGCCAGATTTGCGATAGCAACACGATGAGCGTCCAGCCCGTTCAGCGACGAGCCGATCAGGCAGGCGGTCCGTTCTGCGATGCCGCTGTCCATCGCAATTCCGGCGTGGGCCAGCGCGTCTTTGCACACCGCCATCGTCAATATCCCATACGCGGCGTTCCAGTTGTGCACCATTTTCGGATCCGCGAAATCGAGCGCCAGCGGGTCCCAATCCGGGATTTCGCCGACGGCCCGGCACGGCGAATCGACCTCGCAGCGCGTTACGAGGCGAAAGCCGGCCTCGCCGCGCGTCGCGCGCTCCCAGGTCTTGGCAAAGGTTGCGCCCAGCGGCGTCGCCGCCGCATAACCGGCGACAAACACGTGGCGATTTCGCGGCGTCTTCACCAATCCGCCTTAATCGATTCGGCGAAACACCAAACAGGCGTTGCAGCCGCCGAAGCCGAAGGAGTTTTTCAGGACGTGCTCCTGCGAAAGCGTACGCGCCCCTTCCGCAACGCAGTCTAACGGAATTTTCGGGTCCGGTGCGTAATTGATGGTCGGCAACAACACATTGGTTTGCATGCCTTCCTGCGCGAAGATCGATTCGATGGCGCTCGACGCGCCCATCGCGTGGCCGATCTGCGACTTGTTGGCGCTGACCGGCGGAATCCGCTCGCCGAACACTTGCCGCAGGGCCTCGAACTCCACCTGATCGCCGACCTTCGTCGATGCCGCGTGGGCGTTGACGGCGTCGATATCGCTCGGCTGCAAACCCGCGTGGGCGACGGCTTCCGCGATGCAACGCGCGACCGTGGCCAGATTCGGCGCGACGAAGTGGTGGGCGTCCGCCGTCGAACTCCAGCCGGCCAATTCCACGGCGGGGCGAAATCCATGGGCCTGCGCGAATTCCTTCGTCGCAAGGATCAGGCAGCCCGCGCCTTCGGAAACGATGAATCCGTGCCGGTCGAGCGAAAAAGGCCGGCTCGCGCGGGGCGGCGGCGTATCTGCGTGTTCCTCAACGGTTTTGAAAGCGCCGTTCATCGTGGCAAAACCCGCGACGATCGATTCCACCAGCGGAAAGTCCACGGCGCCGCATATCACAATATCGGCCATGCCGGCGTCGAGAAAAAGCGCGCCGACGATCAGCGACGTGCAACCGGTAGCGCAGGCGGTGATTGTCGAGACGATCGGGCCGGTCGCGCCGGTCAAGATCGAAATTTTGCCGGCCGCCATATTGATGCACGAATTCGGATTCATGAACGGGTGCGGCAGCTTGCCGCGTTTGACCCATTCGCGATCGGCGTCGAGCAGAACGTCGAGGCCGCCGATCGCGGTGCTAAAGGTGATTGCGACTCGCGGCGCAAGTTCGGGCGTGATCTCGAGCCCGATCTTCTGCAGCGCCCGGTGAACGACGAGCAGCGCATGCTTGAACACCGGCGAAGTCCAATGCGCCATGGCCCGCGGCGCCAAGAACGTGTACGCGCTCTCGTCGAAGGCGGCGACTTCGCCGGCGATGCCGACCGGAAAATTCGGGGTGACGGGAAACCGCGTGAGCCGGCCGATGCCGCTCTCGCCCGCTTTGGCGCGCCGCCATTGCGCATCCAGATCCACGCCCAGCGGTGAAACGGCGTCGTAACCGAGAATCACCGGCCGTCGCGCGCTCATCGAATTCGCCCTACCAAGGTATGAACCGATACAGTTTGGCGAACATTTCGTTGACCTCGATCCAATTCTGAAGGTCCTTGGTCGTACGAATGTGGTCGCGTTTGTTGACCATCACCCAACTCATGTGCGCCGCGCCGTCCTTGCAGGTGCGGCAGTCGCGCGTGGCGGATGTGCAACAGCGGTGCATGGTCTTCAGGTCGGCGCCCCAGCGAATGAATTTGATCAAGTGCCGCGGACGCGGATGACGCCGGTCCAGCGGTTCGGTGACCGAGGGACACTCCAGCCAGCCCCACGGGCGGCCGAGCATTTCGCCCGTCGTGAGCACTTCGTGATAATAACGGCAGGAAATGACGGTTTGCGGATATTTGTCCAGCATCTCGTCCATTTCCTGCCGCAGGCGAACCAGCATCTCTGCCGTCCAGACGAAACCGCCGGCGTTCTCGTCGTTGGAGAACAACTGGAAATGAACCTTGAGGCCCACGTCGGCGATTTTCTTGACGGTACGTTCGAGCCGCCCCACCTGCGTGGGCGTGATCGTGTACAAATAATAGGTATAAGCGTCGCCCGCGTAGTTCCGGCTGGATATTGCGAATGTGTCGCGGCCGCGCAGAGTTTTCTCGTCCGCGGCGTCGCCCCAGAGCGAGATGCCGACCATCATGTCCGGGAAGCGGTCGCGCGGCGCCTTGATTTGCCCGTTGGTGGCGCAGTAGGTCGGCAGCCGATCGTAGAACGCCTGGACCCGATCGAGGTGCAACGTCGGTTCGCCGCCGATCAGGATCGCGAGGTTGACGCCGCGCGCCTTTTCGCGGTCGATGAACTCTTCCCATTTTGCGAGGTCTTTTTCCTCGTCGAGGCGATGCTCGTCCGAGGAAAAATAGAAACAGCCCTGGCAACGCAGGTTGCACTGGTTCGTGAGGTCATAGATCGAACTGCGGATATTGAGCTTGGAAATCCGTTTATACCGTTCGCGCCACGCGTCATTCAACAGCGAACTGACGGTGATCAGCCCAACCGGTTCGCTGTCGTCAATCTGCGGCAAGCAGCGCCTTCTTGAATTCCGGATCGTTGAGCATGGTGATCGCCATTTTGTCGACCGTCTCGTACGCCCGCTTGCGCAAAACGTCCGGATTCTCTTCGGTCGTCGGCGCAACGTCGACCGTATACATGTTGTCCAAGGTCTGCCGGCCCTGTTTGACCAGCTTGACGACAAACACGATGCGTTCATCGGTCACCGATTTGAGCACAATGTGCATCGCGGTCGCGTCGGTCGGCGGCGTCGCGCCGTACACGCGCAATCCTGCGGATCGCAACGCCTTGGTCATCGCATTGAAGAAATATACGGCGACGGTCGGGACGCCCTCGTAACGGATCGATTGATCCGGGTTCCAGTAATAGAAAATCGAGGTGTCGTTCGCCTCGTTTTCGACGCCGGTGTCATAGTCGAACGAAATGGCGCGGTCCTTGTAATCCAGGAGCTGGTCGACCCGCTGGGGTTGGTACGCGTCCGGATCCAGCTCGACCGTGAAACGACTGCAACCCGTCGCGGCCAGAGCGATGACGGCGGCGGCGAAAAACGCCCAGAGGATCCTTCGTCTTTGGTATGTTTTCATCATTCCCTCCCATTGCCGCCGGCCTTGCGGCCCGGCGGGAAAACGATTTGCGGCTGTAAATTGTCCCCTTTTTCATAGCCGATGACCCACGTCGCCAGATAGATGTCGACGTAGTCCAACCAGGCCTTGAACGCGTCCGGATCTTTGGCGTGCCGCACCAGCCGGCTGGTGACGATCGCGCTGCCGGCGGCGTAATGCCGGCACTCCCGGCAATCGGTGTCGGGCACGCAACACGCGGAGTCGCGGTCCCACGTCAGATCGGTGCGATATTGGCGAAACGAGCGCCCGAGGCCGATGTCCGTCGAAGGATTGACGCGCGGATAGGGACACGCGAACAGCTCGTGCAAGCCTTGCGGACTGGTGTGCGCGACCGCGTTGTACTTCGAATAGAGGACGTGCTGGGGAAACTCCTGCAGCAATTCCAACATGGCGCTGCGCACCTCCCGCAACGATTCGGGCGTGTGCCGCAATGGCCCCTCGTACCCAACGGTCGGCGAGAAAACGTTGAAGCTGACGCGGCCGCCGCGCGCCGCGATGGCCTCGACGGTCTCCCGGGCCTCCTGGCAATTGCCGTGCGTGAACGTGTAAATGAAAACCGCGCGCGGGTCGTTTTCGTAATTTGCCAATTGCCGCGACAGCAGGTTGCGGGCGCCGCGCAATTTCTCGCTGGTTCGGTCATTTCCCCACACGGAAATATGAATCTTGTAGCCGATGTCGCCCGGAATGAACGTCGCGCCATTGGTCGCGATGCAACCGAGCGGCATTTCGGCGAAGCAGGCGCGCAGCAAATCCGGCGCGAGCGCGGGTTCGGCGCCGGCGAGAACGGCGTAGGTGATGCCGCGGGCCCGCTCGCCGCGCATGAGCGCCCGCCACGCGTCGGGGTCGCGGTTTTCGGCGGCGAATTGCTTGTCGCCCTCGTAATAGTAGCAGCCGTCGCAGCGCAGGTTGCAGCGATTGCTCATGTCGTAAGTGGATTCGCGAAGGTAAAAATACCGGCGGACTTTCTCCCACCGCGCGCGGACCGCGGGGTCGGCGAGCAGGTCAGAGAACTTCCACGTCTCGGGCTTCAAGGACGAGGAGGCCGACACATTGATTTTTGCTACGACCAAGGGCGTTCACCCTGCAACGCGCCGGTTGCTCAACTCGTTCCGGCGCCTTTCTCTTTTCGCGCGCGGATATACTCGGCGATCAAGCGAATATTGGAAAGCCCGGGGTAGTCGTCCTCGTTGATCGAAATGCCAAATTCATCCTGCAAGATCAAGACGATCGTCGCCATGTCCATGCTGTCGATGCCCAGTTCGTCAATCAGGTCGAGCTCGCGGTCGAAAGTGTCCGGCGTCACACCCTCCAGTTTCAACTCGGAGATGATGACCTCGGCCACTTTGGTTTGAATCGCTTCCAGATTCATGCGGTCGTCTTTTCTCCTCGCGCGCCTCACCCGGAAGTCGCGATGCGTTCCCTGTCGGAGGCCGGCGGCGGATGCCGTTTAGTTTCGCTATATAAATCAATCGCTTTTCCAGTGTCAACCGGTCTGGCGGCCTCAATCCGGCCGGAAAACCTGCAATTCCATTTCGGCGAGCAGCACGCCGTTTGCTTCCACGCGACCGCGAACGACGCCGTAGAGTCCCACGTCGGTCACGCGCGTGACCCGCGTCAACAGCGGAGTCTGCACGGGGATGCTCTGCGTATGGAACGCGGCGTTCTTGATCCCGACTAGGTAGCCGATGCCGGGAGGTTTGCCCAGCTTTTGGTCCCTCGCGCCCACCAACGCGGCCACGGACTGCGCGGTCAACTCGATCAGCGAGGCGAAATCCGCGGCGCCATCCACCACGCCGGGCCAATCGTCGGCGATCCGAGTCGAGGTGACGATATGTTCGCCGTCAATTTCCAGCACTTCGTCGACCATCTTCATCTTGGGACGATGCGCGACAAGACTCTCGGCGGCGATCGGCGAACCTGACATCCGGGCGCCTTATGGTTCTGGGCCGCCACAAATGGCGCCCCGGCGAATTGTCACGCCAGGCGGCCGAAAGTCAAACGCGGCCGAGGGCCGGTTCAGGGCGGCCAGCCACGACCTCGACAAGCATGCCGCCGCCCGGGCCGCCGAAAACCGCGGCGGTCATTTCCAGCGGCGCCAATCCCGCCGCGCGCAACGCCGCCTCGATTTCGGACCGGCTCCTGGCGCGCAGCCAGATGCCCTGGCGCAGGGCGTTGCCGATCTGCGTGAAAAAGCGAAAAAACGATCGGTGCGCCGTGGTGAAATACAACCGACCGCCCGGCGCGAGGCAAATTGCCAGCCGGCCCAGCAGCACGGGCAAATTGCCGACGTACTCAAAACAGGAAAACGCGCAAATCAAATCGAACGGGCCGGCGAAGGCCGCCTCGCAGAAATCGCCGACCTGGCACAAGACATTTGTCAACCCGGCCGCCCGCGCTTTGTGTTGCAGAATCGCCAACATCTCGGGTGAAACGTCGACCGCCGTCACCCGCCGGGCCAATTTCGCCAATTGCAGGCTGAAACGGCCCGTGCCGGCGCCGAGTTCCATTACGGCATCGTGCGGGCCAATGAGTTTCGAAAGCCGGGCGTCAATGAGGCGTTCCTCGGCGCGGCGGACGCGCGACATCGCCGGCCGCGCCTGTTCTTCATCGTAGGTCGCGGCCACGGAATCGTAGAACACGCCGACCGGGCCGGCGTTCTCCGCGTGTCCCGGCCGCATGATCGGACGCCGCAACAACCGCGATAGCGGATCGACCGTCAACTCCCGTCTCGCCAATCCGACCAAGAGCGCCTCGATTTCTTGAAGCCAATCGCTTACCGGCCGTGTGGGCGGCGGCTTGTCGTGCAGCAGGACGATGTCGCCGGGCGCCACTCGCTTGAGAATCCGCCGCGCCAACGAGTCAAGCCGGCGGTTCCCGACATCGGGTCCGCGGCAATTGAACGTGACGCAGACCAGACCAAGCCGCAGCAGAATCGCCCGCATTGGCGGATTGACGATCCCGACCGGCGGCCGAAAAGCCAGTGGTTGAACGCCGAGCGCTGCGAGCGCTGCCTGGCAGTCCGCGATTTCCCGCATCAGTCGTTTGCGAGATCGAAGTGCAAGAAAAATATCGTGCGAAAACGAATGATTGCCGATCTCGTGCCCGTCGGCCAGAATCGCTTGAATCAATTCCGGGTGGGCCTGCGCCTGACGCCCAGTGACAAAGAAGGCGGCGCGAATGCCGTTTTTTTTCAACAGCGCCAGCAGCGGCGGGGTCGTCGCCGGATGCGGCCCGTCGTCGAAGGTCAATGCGACCGCCCGCGCGCCGGCCGGCCCCTGCATCACAACCGGCAGAAAAAGGCCCAGACGCGGGAAAAACGGCCCGCTCGCCATCACGACGGCGAACGCCACAAACGGCGCCCAACTCAATCGCCAGTCGACGAACAGCAGGATGAGAGCGAGCTGCGCCGCGCCGACGGCGACTAAGTGCCAGATCGCCAAGGGGCAGATGTCGTCCCGGCGAAACGTTTCAGACTTGTCGTTCGACGAGATCAAACGACTCCGCCCCCGTGCGGATGGACAATGCGGCAAGGCCGCGGCGAAAAATGTCCCTGGTTTTGGCGCAACGCCATACGATTGTATTGTCTTTCGTTCGTCGAAAACCCGCTTAAGCTGCGGAAGCCGAATTTACTTGGTCCGGTACTCCTGCAGCTTTGTATGCTCAATCAATCGATCGAGGGTCTTGAGCGTAAAAACTTTCCCTCGTGTCGCAAGAATCATTTTCTTCATGTCTTCGCGGCGAACGCCAAATCCACGCCCGCCAATACAGGCGATGACCTCGAATTTCGGCGGGGCTCCTCGGCGTTTCGGAGCGCTCAATTCGCCGAGATGCTGAATCCGCGTGGCCTTATCACGGGCGGTTCCGTCGTCTTCGGTGATCTTCGCCTCGATTATGATTTGCGGGTTGAACTCGCTCGGGATGATGAAATCCGGCGCTTGATCGAATCCGGCAATTCGCTCGGCGCGTTTTGTCTTGCGAAAACTGATCCCCGCGTCCGACAAGACCTTTGGCGAGTCGACGTGCTTTGCAACCTCGGCCCATTCGCCGAAATTGCGCAACCAACTTGCCACCTCTGAGATTCGCTCGGCCGTTTCCTTCGTTGAATCCCAAGTCCCTCGAAGGTTCCATATTGCAAGGCGTATGAGATGGCCGAACGCTATGCACCTCGTGTCGCCCAAAGACGGCTTCACGCCGCCTTTCCGAAGTTCCGACAAATCATTCGTCACGAGTTCTGCGACTCCTTTTGCCGACGTTGGCACGCTTTTCTTCGACACGGCGCCGGTTGTGCGACAGACGTAGACCGTATCGATAATCGACGATCCCGTTCCGTTGATGTGGATCGAAGCGCTCATCTCCGCAGGGCATGGCAACGAAGCCGTGCAGGTCAGGCCCGCGTCGAGAATCGCCACGGCGACGGGCAAATATGCCGCGAGCGCGTTGTGATGATACGTGAACACGAACGGCGCGCCGTGCTTCAACGCCGTCGACATCCGTTGAAACACCGCCGAGAGCCCTTCCGTAAAATGCTCCAGATTTCTTCCCATATCGACGTTGCCGGTTAACTCCTGGCTGTTTCTCGTCGACTCCAGGCGAAATGCAGCGACCTTTTCGGACACCAATCGCCGCAGCCATACGTAACAGAAATCCATCAACTCCGCGTACTGAACGTTGCCGTAATAAGGCGGATCGGTGAATACGGCATCGAGACTGGCGGCCGGCAAATCAACGTCCGCGGCATCCAAACATTGGATGTCCACTGTCCGGATTATTCGGTTCTCCACGCCGTCAAGCGTGTCGCCTATCCACTCGCCTCGTATCGGCAATGTTTCCTTCTGGGATCCCCGATGCCTTACCTCGAATGGCGCATCGCAATAGGATTTTGCCTTGCGGAATTTCTCAATAATATTTTTCCATCCGCCGCTTCCCACACACATGTTTTTGTTCGTGTCCATGATTCCGAGGAAATTGGACTCGCATTGAATGAGTCCGACGGGAAACCCGTGAATCGAAAAAATGTCCAAGGACTTCAAGGCCATTGTATCGTAGCGGCAAAGCATGTTTTGGTAGCGAAGAAGATCGGACAGATTTGTCGCCAACGCATTGCGGACGCGCTCGTTTGTTATCCTCGCAATAAACCTCGCCGAGAGTTCCAGTCCCAGAAGTTGTCGGCCGTTGAACATCTCGCGGTAACGTTTGTATCCCCATCGATGGAGTCTGTTGGTCTCGTCGCCTGTGGGGATCTCGTTTTCTGGAACGAAACGCGAGCGCGTATTCGTCCACCTGTTTTCGGCTTCGGCCGCCCGGCGAAGGTCTTGTTCGTCCGGAACCTTGAAAAATCGTCCTTTGCTCTCTTTCTTGCAATGGGCGCAATGGTATTCGATGGCAAACAAACGGTGTCTCGGAGGTCCGAATTCGACGTCCGGGAATTCATGGGTCGCGCCGCAATTGGGGCAAGCGCATCGGTTCTGGCTTGCCGGACCGTTTAACACAAGGGCGTCGCCGCACTTCCCGCACGTCCCAGGATTGCTTCGATCCTCCGTCTCCGCCAACGCTCCGCAAGACGCGCACACGAAAACGTTTTTCGGATGCCTCGCGTCAGCGGCGAGCAGATAGCCCGGGAACAGGTCGATGAACTCGCCGCAATCCAGGCATTGGATGACTTTCACCCACAGGAAGTATTTTACGCTAGCGTCGTCATCGCCGCAGACCGTGCATTTCGTGCGATACAGACAACCGACCTCCTTCTCGAGGTCCTTGAGAAGGGAGGCCGCTTCCTTGCTGTAGTCGGCCAAATCGAGATGTTCAATCTCTTGCTTTACGACCCAATACGCCATTGGGTTTATGTCACAGCCAAAAACATCGCAGCCAACCCGATTTGCCTCTAAGAGCGGCGTGCCGCCTCCCATAAAAGGGTCGGCGATTTTCAGGCCGGGAAAGTTGTTCGCTCGGTAAAACGCCTCGCGGAGAGGAATGCCGGCAAACTCAGATAGCAGTAGTCCGCGGAACAGTGTGCCGGGTCTGCGCGCGAACCATTTATGAACTGCGATAATTGGCCGATAATTCTGTTGAATCTGCTTTTCCCGCAGGGCCAGGTCGGCGATGAACGGAATATCAAAAGTCTTTTCGATCATCGCCCCGGATCTTTCTGTTTTGGCCGGCCAATTCGGATCGTTTCGCTGCATCAAGACGAGGTGGAATGTTAACATTCGGTCGATGTTGCGTCAAACCGGAACCGGGCCGGGCAACCGACCGCCTCCGCAGAAACTGACCTGCCGGAACGCCATTTGCCGGCAAACAGACGCCGATTCGCCGCGAATCAGAGGTCGATCTGCGCCTCGAGGTCGCCGGCGGCGACTGCGTTGCAATAGGCCAAGATCAACTCTTTTGTCCGGTAACGACCGGCGAATTGTTCGCGATCGGCTCGTTCGACGATCGGAAACGTGTCCAGGATGTAGGCGGCGTCTTTCCGGCTGATGCCATATAAGTGGAAGAAAAGCGCGTCGAGCCGCGCCAGGCGGCGGCGGCGGTCCTCCTCGTCCCATTCGAACGGCGGGCCGTCGTAGCCCATGTCCCGCGCGAACGCCGCCATGTCCACCGCGGTGTACGTCAGGTGCAAGACCTGCTCGCGAATATAGTCGGAAAAGTTGGTCTTGCCGATCTTCGTTTCGAAAACCTTCGGATCGATAAACGGAAGCTGTTCGAGAATGTACAAATTCAAGTGCTGTCCTTGAATCTTTTGTCGGAGCAAATAATCAAACGCAAAGCTGTTGAGATTGGCCAAAAACAGAGGTGCAGCCGAAACGTATTTCCTCATTTCACGGTCGTCTTCAAAGACAAACATCGGCAAGGTATTGCCGACAGCCGCAAAAGGAATCATCGACGCAATCATCGTGCGCATGTTCGTGGGGGCCGTAACGTCTTTAATACCAATCGCCCATTGAAACTGCGGACGAATGGCCGACTCGTCGACCCAGAAGTGAGGATTCGGCAACCATTGCGGATCTCGATGATTTTCGAGCGTCGCCGGCTCTTGCTGCGCGGGCCGATGAATATTTTCCGGATTCATGATCACGCTTGCCGCCCGGTGATCGTACGCCTGGACCATTTTCCCTTCGTAAAGCGGCCGGCAGAGGTTTTTCCCTTTCTTCCATACGTTGCCGCCGACCGGGTAAAAACCTGTTCGCTCCAGCTCTTTTTTGGTCTTGAAAAGGTTTGAATCATTTGTCATGTGGAACATATTGCAATACCGGACGGGCCACAGCTTTTTTTCGTCGCCGTGACGGCGATCGACCAGGATGGAATGGGCCCGATAGGCGTCAAGCGTGATCCTTGCGTCTCTTCCGGTGCGGAAAATCGGCGCCGTGCCGGTGTTCGGGTTAACGGCGGCGAAATCGGCCGGCGTGATGGAAATGCGTCGGTCGGGTTCATCGATCTCTGTGACTTGATGAAGGAAAAAAGCGCATTGGGCGCGGTCAAATTCGCGTTCCGGGCCGCCGAAAACAATGACGTTGAACTTGAAGGATGCGTGTACGTCGGCGAAAAAGACCTTTCGATTTTCGAAATCAAAGAGCGCCGACAACCGGCCGCTTGTCGAAATTGCGCGGAAAAATTCGGCGGCGCCTTTATCCGACGCGATGCCCGACGGCGTTAGCAAACCGACGATGCCGCGAGGATGAATTAGCCGCATCGCACGTTCGACAAAAAGCGAGTAGATGTTCATATCGCCAGCGGACAACAGCGGAAACTGGCCGCTGTCGCGCGCAAGCGTCATCGCCGTTTCGGCCGCGGCCCGCGCCACGAGATAATCGCGCCACAGCGGATCCTTGGCGGCGGCAAGTTTTTTGATTAGTTTTTTGCGGTCGTCGGCTCGCGCCTGTTTGGCAATTTCGGGTTTGTGTTCGGCGAACCATTCGACTTCTTGCAGCTTCATTCGATCCCACGGCGGGTTGCCGATGACGGCGTCGAATCCGCCGACGGTTCCGCCGTTGCCGTTTGCCTGCCAAACGTCGGGAAAGGCAACTTCCCAATGCAGGAACTTCTCGCGGGCCGCGAGCGCGCGGGCCGAAGCGAGAAACGCGTTGGCGCGGTTTTCGAGATCGGCCGCTTTGCCGTTCCTGGACTTGACCTCGCCGTTCATCACCACGCGGATCGGATCGCCGAAAACGCCGCCGACCACGGCGCCGATCGTCTTCTTGAGATCGCCTTTTTCCTCGCCGGTTTGCTCCGCGCTCTCGCGCCAATGCACCGCCTGCCAGAAATCCATCAATCGCCGGAGCGGTTCGAGCGTTTCGGCCGCCTGCTCGAAAAGGCTGCTCGACGTTTTGACCTCGGCGATATCGGCGTCGGTCAGATCCGAAACGAGCAAAAATGTTTTCGTCGCGGCCGCGATGGCCGCCCGGCTCGACGGCTGAAACAGCCCGCCGCGGCGCTCGATTTCATCCCGTACGGTGCTCGTCCATTCGCCGAAAAGCGAATCGCCGCATCGGAGGTGATGATCCAGGAACGACAGCGGCGCCCCAACCGTGAATGTGTGCAGCCACAACGCGACCTTGGCGAGTTCGACCGCCATTTCGTTTTTGTCGACGCCGTAGATCACCCGTTTGAGGATCATGCGCCGAACGATATGGCGGTCGTCGAGCTGGGCCGGGTCGATGTTCCAATGCTCGGTTTGTGCGGCGTGCAAAATGCGATCGCGAATATCCGCGATGCGGCCGGCAAGCGGCGAGATGTAGGGGTCGGCGGCCGTCGCCCAATCGACGGCATTTTTCGCGCTCGCCATCTCCGCCAGCACCTGATCTGCCAGATAATCGACGAGCGCCACGAGGAAGTGACCGCTGCCGATCGCCGGATCGCAAATTTTCAGATCGAGAATTCGCGCCGCGGCGTCCATTTTCGCCAGACGCGCCAGGCGCTCTTTCTTTGGGCCGCGCGCAGCCTTCAGTTGTTTCACTTCGTCCCGGAAACCGGCGGAACAATCCTCGACAAGCGGGCCGACGGTTCGACGAATAATCAATTGCACGAGGTCTTCGTGCGTGTAATAGCTGCCGCTTCCCTTACGCGCGAAAATATTCGGGCGGATCGACAAGCGGTCGGATTCCTCCCGCACGACCGAAAACTCCAGCAACCGTTCGTAGATCGAACCGAGGTGTTGCACCGAAAGGTCGCGGTAGTTGATCCATTTCGGCGTGTTGTCTTCGTCACGGTGTCGCGAAAGTTTATCGATCAACGGCGCCACCACCGCGTCCGGCAAATCGACGCGATCCAGAAGCGGATGCGCCGCCGCTTCGAACAAGCCGCCGTTGTACGGCGGCAGGCCGATGCTGTGGTCGCCCTTCGCCACGGCCGCATAAAGTTCTTTCAGTTCGCTGCAATAGCGGGTCTGCGTTTCGCTGAAAACATGGCGACGCCCGATGCTCCGCGCGACATCTTCGCGAATTCTTCGCAGCGAGTAGTTTTCGTAATCGGCGTCGTGGACCGGAAGCAGATTCCGATCCTCCGCGTAATACACGAAGAGCAACCGGTAGAGAAAGGTCAGCGCGGCGCGGCGGATTTCTTCCAAGTAATCGCCGGCCGGTTCCGGCGGCGCTTGCGGGTCGCGTTCGGCCAATTTCGTAACGAGTTCCGGGAAAACATCTTCGAAAACGACGTTGCCGAGGTTTTGCGAAACCCGGCGTTCCCAGTGCCGCCCTTCGTCGATGGCGATCTCGTGAAACGTCCGCGAGGCGACATCGTACGGCTGACTGAGAAACGATTCTCTGCGAAATAGAACGAAAAAGACCTTGAGATCGTGACGCGGGATGCGAATCGCTTCATCGAGACGGCTCAATTGAACCCCGGGCATGCCAACTAGCGCCGCCACGTCGAATTCGATGAAGTCCTCGGAAAGCGAGCGGGCGCCCTCCCAGTAAAGCCGCCAATAACGGCCGTTAGTCAAAATTCCCCAACGAACCGCGCCGTCGGATGCAACCGCGGCTCGCCGAAGATAGAGGATAATTTGCGAGGAAGGCGTGTCTTCTTCTTTGTCCTCTCGGCGGCCCAGTCGGTCCAGCGGGCGTTGCCAACGTTTGGCCTCCAAGATCGCGACGCCGTGGCGATAACGTTGATCGTCCTTCTTTTCGGCAAGCGCTTTCGCCTTCGCTTCCGCTTTAGGCAACAACAGGGTGTCGGGAACGTTTTCGCGGCCTTTTTTCGAAAGATTTTGCTGCGGCAGGTAATCGTTCCAGCCGAGCAAGCGCAAGAGCGGAAAGATTATTTCGGATTCCGTCGCCGCTTCGTTCAGCTTCGCCTCGGCTTGGACCTTGTCGAAAATAGCTGCCGCATCTCGGCGAAACTCGGCGTATGCGTCCGCGGGCAATTCGAGCCACGCCGCGGTCTCGGTTATCCCGTCGCTGAGGAAGTCACGGGTGAAGAGTTTGCCGTTCACCGCGTTTGCCCTTTCCCGTCCGATCTACGCGCAGTTTCTTTGTACACGTCGCCCGAGCCCCGCAAAATCGAATCGCTTTCCATTGGTTTTGATTAGACGCTACCGACGTTTATGCGTCAAGCGAGAGCGCCTTCCCGAGCCGACCGCGCCGTCGAAGAAATGCTTGCGGGCGCGAAATTCGGCAAACGGCCGAGCGGAGCGCAAAAAGTCTCCCTGTTGCGTTGCGGCAAGACAGCTATAATCGTGAACGTGAATCGTTAGTCCGCCGAAAGGATGCTTCGACCGTTGACCTGGCGAAAACACATCGGCGCCCGCCTGATGCACAGCGGGTATGTCGCGCGAGCCGTCAGCGAGCGGGCGGACCTGAGCTTTTTCAAGAAGCCGCCGACGTGGCGCACGCTGTTCGGCGTCATCCTGATCGCCCTGAGCTTTCTGCTGGGTTGGCCGGCGGTCGGCGTTTTCGGCGGGCTGGCGTATTATCTGCGAAAACCGTTGGTGGTCGTCATCGGCGGACCCGCCACGTACGGATTCTCGTGGCTGGTTTGGGCCGTGGGCACGTACTTCGCCGGCCCCGAGGGCGTCCAGGCCATGAACGCCTTTTCGCGCTGGGCCGTGCGTCGGCTCGTCGAGCGGGTCGCCGGTCAGGGCGCAAACACGCTTTCCACCGGCGCCGCCGATTCCGCCTCCAGCAACCTCAAGCCCAACGAATAGCCAAGCGCCCCGCGCGTCTTGACGGCGACCGTCGGCGAAAAGCCGTCTTTGCCGGGCGGGGCAAAGTCGATTTCCTTGATCAGACGGTGGCCTTTGCAGAAGATCCGCAACGTGCGGCCGCCGTCGGGCGCATCGTCGATTTCGGCGACGCCGGCCGCCGCGGTCCGGAAGCGGCAGGCCGCGCGGCCGTCGGGCAGGCAGCCTTCTTCCAAGAGCGCGCCGGGCGGCGGCAGGAAGACCGCTTGCACGTCGGCCAGCAGACCGGCCGAAAAAGCCGCGGCATCAAATGGCGGAAGAGCGCGAAAAATCTTGACGCCTTCCGGCCCGGCGACGGCGTCGAAAAGCGTCAGACCTTCGACGGTCATCAGCACCGCGCGCAGCCGACGCGCCGCCGGATCGCCGATTGTCAGACCCAGCAGCGTCGTCTTTTTTCCGAAGGGCGCCGTGACGTCGATCTCATGCAACGCGCGCCACGCCGCATGTGGGAACACGGCCAGGCACGGCGTCTTTGCCGGCGGGCACTTGTCCCGCTGCAGATGACCCAGCGTTGCGCACGAGATGGCGAGACAAGCGGCGAGAAGCAGCCACGCAGCAAGCAGCAGCCGGCGCCGGCGGCTCAAGGTTCGATCTCGAAAAGATTTTCCGGAAGGGCTTGATTGAGCGAAGCCGACTTGAATTCGATGCGAGTTGTTGCGGCGTTGCCCTCGCTCAACGTGATGGACTCCAGCACGCCGGGCCGCGCCGCCAGGCCGATTTCGATGCGATCGAGGAATTGCTTCATCGCTGCATCCTTGGGCGTCAAAACGATTTTCGCCGGCGGCCCCTGATCCAGAGCCGAAGCAAACGATTTGTTTGCCGAGAAATCGCCGTTCAACCAATTGCGGATATCGCGGTAGACGACCTGCAAGGCGTCGACGCTTATCGCGGTGTCCTTGACGAAACGATCATCCCGCCAAAAAAGCCGCTGGATGCCCTTGGCGTTCATCCGCAGAATGCTCTTCACCGGCGAAACGTACTCCAGGCGGATCTTGTCCGGCGCCACGTAATAGAAAACGCCCGCCGACACCAGCGGGCGCGTCAGGATCTTCATTTCCTTCTTCTGCACGAATTCGGCCCGGATGCTCTTGACCTGCTGCGCCGCCGCCCGAATGCTATCCCAATTCTGCGTCCATTCGGCCGACAGCGCCGCGCGGGCGGTCACGAACGTCAGCGCGAGAACAAACAGGATTCGCCGCTTCGTCCGCACGTCAGATCATGCCGCCATTGACCGAAATGACCTGGCCGGTGATATAAGACGCCTCCTCGGAACAAAGGAAGCGCACGACCTTGGCCACTTCCTCCGGCGCGCCGATCCGCCGCATGGGAATCAGCGGCAGCACCTGATCGAGCGGATAATCTTTGGTCATTTCCGTCGCGATGATGCCGGGCGCCACAACGTTCACGCGGATATTGCGCGACGATATCTCGGCGGACAGCGCCCGCGACGCGCCGATCAGGCCCGCCTTGGCCGCGGCGTAATTCGCCTGGCCGCGGTTCGGCAGCAGCGCCGTCACCGAGGAAATTGAGACAATCGCGCCGCGGCGTTTCACCAGCATCGCCTTGACCACCGGTTTGGTGACATTGTAGAAACCGCCAAGCGTGGTGTTCAGAACCTTTTGCCAGTCGGCCTCGGGCATGATCGCGAACAGGCCGTCGGCGACCACTCCCGCGTTGTTGACCAGGGCGTCGATGCTCTTCAGGCGTTTGATGATGGCCGTCAGGCAGGTCGTCGACTCGCCGTGGTCGGCCACATCGAAACGCGCCAGTTCGCCGTCGCCGCCCGCTTGGCGGATCAGCGCCAGTGTCTCCTGCGCCGCGGCGTCGTTGGCCCGGTAATTGACCACGACATAAAAACCCGCGCGCGCCAACTCGACACAGATGGCGCGGCCGATGCCGCGGCCGCCGCCGGTTACGATCGCATTTCCTGCGCTGCCCACGTGCACCTCTTCTTCTCAGAGTGCGCCGATTCTCCGGCATGCGTCTTTTCCTTGTCAAGGCAATAACGCGCCCGGCGCGCCGGAATCGCGCCGTTTGACACCATCGGGAGAGTCCGTTACTGCTTTTGCGTCCGAATGGACGCCGGGCATTGTTCCACAACTGAGGGTCCGTCGTGAAGGTGCTCCTGGTCGCCGCCAATCAATACGCCGTTCCCTACCCGGTTTATCCGCTTGGCTTGGACTACGTGCGCCAAGCGTTGGAGCCCAGGCACGACGTGCGGATTCTCGATCTCTGCGCGGCCGGCGACGAGGCCAGCGAGCGGCTTGCCGACGCGCTCGACCAATTTCGACCGCACGTCGTCGGTTTGGCCCTGCGCAACGTCGACAACATCGACGCGGCAGCGCCGGTGGACTTCATCGACCGCTATCGGCGAATCGCGGCGGAAGTTCGCGCCCGCTCGCCGGCGCTGCTAGTCCTGGGCGGCAGCGCATTCAACATCTTTCCGACGGAGATGATGGACGCGACCGGCGCCGACTATGGCATTCTCGGCGAGGGCGAACGGCTGGCGCTGCTGCTGCACGCCTTGGAAAACAAGACCGATCCGCGCCGCGCCGCCGGCGTCGTCACGCTCGGCCGGCCGCCCGTTTTTCCGGAACCTTACGAGGGCCGGATCGTCGCAACCTTCGATCCGCACGACGCGCGCGTCGCCTATTATTTGAATCACGGCGGCATGTTGAATCTTCAAACAAAGCGCGGCTGCCCCTTTGGCTGCGTCTATTGCACCTATCCGGTCATTGAAGGTCGCCGGATGCGGCTCTTCGCGCCGGACGACGTCGGGGCGCAGGCGAAGGCGCTGCAAGGCGCCGGGGCCAAATATCTCTTTATCACCGATTCCTCGTACAATGCCGCCGCCGGACACAGCTTGGCGGTGGCCGAAGCTTTCCAGAAGAATCGCATCGTCATTCCCTGGGGAGCGTATTTCACTCCTGTGCCGATGCCGCCCGATTACTACCGGCGGCTGCGGGATAGCGGTTTGACACACGTCGAATTCGGCGTGGATTCCCTGGCCGCGACGTCGCTGCGGCAATATCAAAAGCCTTTTTCGGTCGCCGACGTAGTTGCCGCTCACCGTGCCGCCATCGACGCCGAGCTGCACGTGGCGCACTATTTTGTTCTCGGCGGGCCCGGCGAGAATCGCGAGACGTTGGCGGAAAGCCTCGACAACGCCGAACGGCTTGAGAAGGGCGTTTTGTTTTTCTTCTGCGGCATGCGCATCTATCCCAATACACCGTTGCATACGTTGGCCGTACAAGAAGGGCAAATCGCCGCGGCCGACAATTGCCTTCGGTCGACCTTTTATCGGCCCAAAGAAATTGATCTCGACGCGATTCGCGACCTTGTCGCCGAGCGCACGCAACGGCGCCCCTATTGGGTCATCGGCGCCGGCGACGAGAAAATGAACCGCACTGTCGCGCGGTTGCACGCGCACGGCCATGCCGGCCCGCTTTGGGAAAAACTGCTCTGGTGAGCGTCTCAACGAAGCGGCGAACCCAAGAACGGCTCGAAGTGATACCAGTTTGTCGGATATCTTCGCGCCGTCGCGGCCAGCAGGTTCGCGTAGTTCTGCGCCGTCTGCCGCAGCGCCTGATCCCGCTCGGCGCGGGATGCGGTCGCGATCGGCTCCAGCCGCGAAAACGAGAGAACGTAGCGGCCTTTCCCGTCCAACGTCATAAAAAATGTGAAGATCGGCGAGCGGCACAGCGTCGCCAGCACAAACGGCGCCGCCGGAATCCGCACCTGGCAGCCGAGAAATGCGACATCCGTCAACTGCTGTTGGGGCGACCAAATGCGGTCGCCGGCGATCGAGACGAAACCGCCGCCGCGAATGAAACTCACGGCGTCCAGCAGATCGAAGGGCGTGGCCGATTCCGCGGCCACGGAAACGATTGTGATCCCCTCGTTCACCAGGTCGGTCTTGTGCCGGCGCTCCAGCCGTTTTCTTTCTTCATCGCCCAGGTAGAGCAGCAACCGGGGTTTGTATTTCTTCATCATCAAAATGGCCGCGAGCTCCCAATTGCCCAAATGGGACGACACGATGACGCCGCCCGTGTTGCTCGCCACTGCGTCGCGCAGCAACTCGCCGCCTTCCTCGCGAAAATCGAACGGCACGCCGTTGATCGCCTTGAGGCGGTCGACGTAAACCGACGTGAATTGGTGAAACTGGCGCCAGGCGAGCCGCCGGCAATTCCGCTCGCTCCGGTCGGGGAACAGCGCCTGATAGAAACGGGCGCTATTGCGAACGCGATCGGGGAAAAGCAGGAAATACGCCGTCGACACGCACCAAGCGAACGCGCGGATCGGCCAGTAGCCGACCAGGCGCGAGAGCCGAATCGTCAGCCCGTATAGGAAAGCGCCCATGCCATTCCACCAAACGGTTTCGCTACGGACACCTGCCGAATATCAGCGAGGTATTGACGCCGCCGAAGGCGAAATTGTTGTTCATTCCCACCCCGAAGCGCTGTTCGCGCGCCCCGCCGATCACGTGGCGCAACGGCGCCAGCTTCGGGTCCGGGTTTTCAAGATTGCGCGTGGGGGCGATGAAGCCTTCGTTCATCATGAGAATCGTCGCGATGGATTCGATCGCGCCGCAGGCGCCCAGGGTGTGGCCCGTGTAACCTTTCAAGCCGCTGATCGGCGTCTGGTCGCCGAAGACACGGTTGACCGCCGTCGACTCGGCAATGTCGCCGGCCGGCGTGGCCGTCGCGTGCGCGTTGATATAGCCGATCTGCGCGGACGAAACGCGGGCGTCGGCGAGCGCCGCGTGCATCACGGCCGCCGTGCCCTCGGCGCTCGGGCTGGTCAGGTGCGAGCCGTCGCAGTTCGTGGCGTAGCCGAGAACCTCCGCGTGAATGTGGGCGCCGCGCTTCTTGGCGTGCTCGTATTCCTCGAGCAGCAGCGTGCCGGCGCCTTCGCCGACGACGAGGCCGTCGCGGTCGCGGTCGAACGGCCGCGGCGTCGCTTCCGGCCGGTCGTTGAAGTTCTTCGAGGTGGCGAACATGATGTCGAAGACGACCGCGTTGATCAGGTGATTCTCTTCGGCGCCGCCGGTCAGCATCGCGGTCGCCCGGCCCTCGCGAATCGCCTCGAAGCCGAAGCCGACGCCCTGCGAACCCGAGGTGCAGGCCGTGCACGACGCGATCAACGGCCCTTTGCATTGAAAGAGAATGCCCAAATTGGCGGCGCACGTATGGCTCATGAATTTGAGATATGACGACGACGCCAGCCCGGCCGTATTGCGCGTCTGGAAAAATTTCGTCAGGAAGAGTTCCATTTCCGTGGAACTGCCCGCGGTCGAACCGTAGGAGATGCCGCACGCGGCGGAACGGATGAAGTCGTCCGCCAGGCCGGCGTCGGCGATCGCATCCTGCGTGGCCAGCGCGGCGAGAATGGCGATCCGGCCCATGCTGCGGCGAAACTCGCGGCCAATGCGCGAGGCGTCGACGGTGTTTTCGGGGCACACGCCCGCCACGCGGCAACGCATGTTCTCGACGGCGTCCCATTGCGGCATTTTGACGACGCCGGTTCGGTTGTTTTGCAGGGCGTCGACTAATTCCCGGGGCGTTGCGCCGATCGGCGAACGCAAACCGATGCCGGTGACGACCACGCGATTTCGCTGGCTCATGTTCTGGCTCCGGCCGTCATTATGGCGATTCCCCCGCCGCTGTTGCCAGCCCCAATGCCGCTCGATATCGAGCTTCCAGTTCCTGGGCGAGCGCCAACTCTTCGCCGATGGCCGGCGGCGGAATCGGCTCCCAATATTCCAGTTCGATCGTCGACCGCTCGTACGGCGGATAAAACCACGGCGCCTTTTTCGGCAGAAATGGCGGCTGATTGCGAATCAGCACCGGCTGAATGTCCACCTGCGCAATTCGCGCCAACAGAAAAGGCCCTTTCGCGAACGGCCGCAACCCACCCACCGGCGAACGGGTGCCCTCCGGGAAAATGAAAAACTTGTAGCCGTCGCGAATCATTTTCACGGAGGCGTATAGCGACGAGAGCGGCGAATTCTGCTCGTTGTCGGGCGACAAAACGTAGCCGGACCATTTCACAATGCCGCCGAGCGGCCGCACCCTGGTCAACGAATTCTTCACCATCACTGCCAGGCGCGGGACGTCGCAGATGAGCAGGAGAATGTCGAACAACCCCGGATGGTTCGCCACGAGAACGCACGGCCGCTCGACCGGTCGACCCTTCGGCGGCAGCGCTTTCAGCAGGCCGAAAAAGTTCAGCAGCCACAGCAACGCTGCGAACAGCCGGCGGTTGACGTTCTGAAGCCGTTCCGGCCGGCGGCCCCGATATGTTTCGGCGAGAAACAGCGCGGGAAAAAAGAAAACCAAGAGGACGACCATGCCCAAATAAAAGAGGGCGAACAGCAAGGTCATCGCCAATCCTTTGAGGACCCGGATCGGCGCCTGCCAAATCACAATATCCCAGGCAAAAAGGCGACGCCCCACGTTTGCGGACCGACGTGCGCGCCGGTAGTGAGCGAAAACGGCTGCAGGATGATTTCGGCGCCAGGGAAACGCGCCGCGACCGCCGGGCGCAGCGTCGCGGCCGCCCAATCCCGGTTGTCCGTGTATTCGAGCATGATCGTCACGCCGGATCTGCCGGCGCAGGCGCGTTCCAGCCGCTCGAATGCGAACGCGAGCTGCGCGTCGCGATTCTTGACCCAACCGACGGGCTTGGCCCCCGCCGCAAGCGGACTGATAACCGGTTTGAAGCTCAGCTTGTCGCCGACAAACGACGCCGCTTTCGGCATTCGGCCGCCGGCGGCGAGGTATTTCAGTTGGTCGACAAAGATGTACTCCTCGCAGCGTTCCACCGCGCGCGCCGCGAAGTCCCGCACATCCTGCGCCGTGGCGGCGGTGAGCGAGAAACGCGCGGCGGCCAGGGCCATCATGCCAAGCCGGCCGGACGCGGCGGCCGTGTCCAGCACGACGAATCGGTTCTCCGGATCGTGCTGCCGTTTCCATTGCATCGCCGCCGCGAAATTTCCCGTAAAGACCGAGCCGACGCAAAGATACAGCGCCTGCTCGTGCACGCTCAGCACCTTGCGGAAATACTGATCGCGCTCGTAGGTCGACGCTTGCGAGGTGCCGACTTTGATGCCGTCGCGCATCGCCCGATACAGAATTTCCGGATCGAGATACGTCTCCGGTACGCTCTTGTCGCCGATCTGGATGTAGCTGTCGGCCAGCGTGAAGCCGTAACGCTCGGCGTCCGCGCGCGTCACCGACCCCGCCGCGTCGGTCATGATCTGCAGCGCCGGCTGTTGCCGCGTCGCCGAAAAGCGGATCGTCTGTTCGCGCAAGTCGTCCGCCGAGAACTGGACGATCGCGCCGATTTGCGCGAGGCGAGCCTTCGCCGCCTCGGCGTCGTCGGTGTGAAAATGTATTTTCAGAAAGCCGTCCTGCCGCACGGCCACGACGGAATCGCCCAAGTCGGTCAGTTGCCTGGCGTCTTCCGGCAGGCGGTTTGCCTGCAGCGCCACATCGATGCAGTAGCCGTTCGCGACCGGCCCATTTTTCGGCCGCTGGCCTGAAAGCACCTGTTGAAAGCGCGACTTGGCGGCGCCCGCGCTGGGTTGGCCCGCCAGCGCGCGGAAGAAGCCTTCGAAAAAGAAAAACATCCCCAACGCGCCGGCGTCGACAACGCCCGCCGCGTTCAGCTTGGGCAATTGCGCGGTGGTTTCGCGCACCGTCTTTTCGAGTTCGTCGAACAGCAGGTCCAGATTTTCGGTCAGGGCGCCACTGGTTCGCACGGCGAGTTGCGCCGCGAGCGACGCGAAAAACGAGAGAATCGTGCCGTCTTTCGGGTCCGGGATCGATTGGCGCGCGAGGGCGCTGCCGCGCGCCGTGGCCGCCGGCAGTTTTTCCCAGGCGTCCGCTTCGAGCAAACCGACCAGAAACTGCGAGGCCAGATTGCCCGAGTTGCCGCGCGCCTGGATCAGCAAATCGCGAATCAGTGCGTCGCGTTTCTTGGAAACGTTGCGCAACGGCGTCAGGCTCAACACGAGGTTGCGGCCGGTGTCGCCGTCGGCGACGGGAAAGACGTTGATCTCGTCGAGGTAATCCGCCCAGACGGTGACGAATTCGGCGCCGGCTTTCAAGGCTTCGCGGAAGGGGAAAGTCATTTCACAGCCCGAATGCGGCGCGGATTTCCGCGGGGATTTCCAGTTGCAATTCCATCGACGGATAGCGAACGCCGATCTGCACGGTTTGCCCGCGGGCGCAGAGCTTTGCGTCGGCCGCCAAGGACACCTCGAAATCGACGACGAGCTGCCGCCGCGCCTCGGTCAGCTTCGCCTGGCACACGAATTTGTCGTTGTAACGCAGCGGGAAAATGTGCTTCGCGGACATCTTGACGATGGGGAACAGGCATTGCGTTCGTTCGAAAACTTTGATCAGGTCGATGCCGTGGTCGCGGAACAACTGGTCTCGTGCGATCTCAAAATATTTTATGTAGTGGCCGTGCCACACGACTTGCAGCAGATCGACGTCGTGAAACGGAACCGCCAATTCCACGCGCGCGACTCTGGTTGGTTCATGATCCATTGCCCGCCTGGTCTTGTCTCTGGCGTCGGGGCCTAAGCCGGGAAACGCTTCTTTATCTGGTTGCGGAGCATATAGAATCCGGCCGAAGACCGTCAAGCGATTCGAAAACCGCCATTTTTCCGCGAGGTTTGTTCGCGTTCTGGACAACGACCTCGATTTCAGAATAATAATGGCCCTCGCTTTCTCACGATCCGGCGGCGGGCGGCGCCTCTCGGGTCGAACTTTTCATGAGGCCACGCGCGATGCGAATGCAGTTCATTTTCCCCAAGTGGCCCAAGTTGGAAAAGCAGACGCTGTTCAACCTGCCGCCGCTGGGAATGATTCAAGCGGCCGCCTGCGTCGACGAACGGTTCGCGGTCGGCGTCACCGACGAAAATGTGCAGCCGATCGATTTTGCCGCCGATGCCGAACTGGTCGGCATTTCGATCCTGCTCTCGTGCCAGGCGCCGCGGGCCTACGAGATCGCCCGCGAATTCCGCGCCCGCGGCAAGACCGTCGTCATCGGCGGCCTGCACGCCGGCCTGCAACCCGAGGAAGCCGCGGAACACGCCGACGCCGTGGTCTGCGGCGAGGGCGAGGGGTTGATCGAGCAAATGCTGGCGGATTTCCGCGAGCGGCGCCTGCAGAAAATCTATCGCCGTCAACCCGGCGCGTTTCCGGCCATCGACAATATCCCCAATCCACGCCGCGATCTTTACGACAAGCGGCGGTTCTACTCGTACAAAGATTGGGAACTGGTCGATCTGGTGATGACCTCGCGCGGCTGCCGCTACAATTGTTATCCGTGCTGCACGCCGTATCTCGGCGGCCGGCGGCACCGCGTGCGGCCGATCGAGCACGTGCTGGCCGACATGCGCGGCTGTTCCGATCTGCTGTTCATCACGGACAATTCGCTCGAACAGAGCGTCGAATATCAAAAAACCCTGTTTCGCGCGATGGCCGAGGCGAACCTCGGCAAACACTGGGTCTCGCACCCGATCTCGCCGCTCCCGGAAGTTCTCAGCCTCGCGAAAAAAGCGGGGTGCTGGTACGTCTATCACGCGATTTACACCATTTCCGACAAGATCCGTGATCGCATCAAGATGTATCACGACCACGGCATCGGCGTGGAAGGCACCATTCTGCTCGGCATGGACGAGCACGACGAGGATTTCATCAAGCGGTTCGTCGAGTTTCTATTGACGATCGAACTCGACCTCGCCGAATTCACCATTCTGACGCCCTTCCCGCACACGGAAGTCTGGCGGCAGATGGAAGCCGGCGGCCGAATCGTCGACCGCGATTGGCGCCATTTCAACGCCGGTTCCGTGGTCTTTCGGCCGAAGCAGATGACGCCCGACAAATTGCAGGAACTGTATTTTTACGCCTGGGACGAATTCTACCGCGACGAATCGCAAAGCCTGAAAATGAGCAAACTCTTCCTTAATTTGCTGCGAACCGCGAAACGCCCCGCCCGGGGGCCGCGCGCATGAGCGAAACCAACGCCATGGAAAACCTGATCGAAGAATTGAAAACCAAAATCGTCAAGCTGTTGTATCTGAGCCACGTCAATCCGGCCGAAATCAAGCCCGGCACGCCGCTGTTCGGCGGCGACGGCGGCCTCGGGCTCGACTCGATCGACGCGCTGGAAATTGTGATAATGATCGAGCAGGAGTACGGCGTGAAGATCGAGAACAAGGAAGTCGGCAAAACGGCGCTGGTCAGCTTCGAGACGTTGGCCGCGCATATTGTGCAGTCCCGGCAGTAGGCGGCGAGCCGGATGCGGATTTTTGTCGCCGGCCTCGGCATCGTCAGTTGCGCCGGCGCCGGGCTCGGCCCCCATCTCGAAGCGCTGCGCGACGGCGTGTCCCGGCTGGCGCCGATCGCGTTGTTTCCCGCCGCCGGCGACAAACCGTTGCCGGTCGGGCAGGCGCCCGCGCCGACGGAAGGCGGCCTGCCGCGAACGCACGCGCTGGCGTTGCAGGCGGCGCAAGAGGCGATGGCCGGCGCACGCGGGGCGCCGGACGCGGTGGTCGTCGGCAGCACGACGGGCGGAATTCTCACGACGGAAGAGCTTTTGCGCCGCGGGGAAAAAGACCCCGCGGCTTATCGTTTCCATGACGTGGGCACGGTCGCGGATGCCGTTGCGGCGCGGTTCGGTTGCACCGGCGCGGTTTTGACCGTGTCCACCGCGTGTTCGAGCAGCGCGCTGGCGATCAAGATCGCGTTGGAGTTGATGCGGGCGGGCCGCGCCCAGCGCGTCCTGGCCGGCGGCGCCGATTCGCTGTCGCGGCTGACCTACTACGGTTTTGCGTCGCTGCAACTAGTCGACCCGGCCGGCTGCCAGCCGCTCGACCGCGACCGGCAGGGAATGAACGTCGCCGAGGGCGCGGCTTTTCTGCTGCTCGAAGCGGGGGCGGACCGGCCGGCGAACGCGCTGGCCGAAATCGGCGGCGGCGGCCTCTCGTGCGACGCCTATCACAGCACGTCGCCCGAGCCCGGCGGCAAAGGCGCGTTGGCGGCGATGGTCGCCGCGCTGGCCGACGCGGGCGCGAGCCCTGACGAAATCGAGTATATCAATCTTCACGGCACCGGCACCGGCGCCAACGATCTGGCCGAGGCGCGGGCGATTCGCGCCCTTTTCCGCCAACCGCCGGCCCTCTCCAGCACAAAAGGGATATTCGGCCACACCCTGGGCGCGGCGGGCGCGCTGGAGGCCGCGATTTGCGTGTTGGCGGTCGACAAGAATCTGGCGCCGCCGAACGTCGGCTTCGCCAATCTCGATCCGGACATCGGCCTGACCCCGATTACGGCCCCGGCGAGCCGGCCGATTCGCGCCGCCCTGACAAATTCGCTCGGCTTCGGCGGCAACAACGCCTGCGTCATCGTGCGAAAGCCGGACGCGGCGGCGCCCGATGTTTCGCTCCGCGAGCTTCGGCCGTTGGCGATCGTTGGCAGCGCGTGCCTCTCCGCGAATGGCGAATTGGAAGAAACCGTCGCCGCGCTCGGCCGCGGGGAAGATTGCCGTGGGAAATTGCCGAGCGACAGCCTTTCGCGCGACCTGCCGCCGCGTTTCATCCGCCGGTTGGAGCGCCTGCCGCTCATGGCGCTCAACCTGGCGAATAGAGCTTGGCAGGCGTCCGGCGGCGCAGAACAACCGCGGTCCATTTTCTTCGGGACGGGGCACGGCCCGCTGAGCGAAACGGACCATTTCCTGCGCAAGCTGTTCGAATCGGACGAGCGATTCGCCAGCGCGATCGATTTCGTCGGCTCGGTGCACAACGCGCCAGCGAGCCAGGCGGCGATCTTCTTCAAGGCGACCGGCGCGAACGTCACGGCGTCGGGCGGCGACTACTCGTTCGAACAGGCCCTGCTGATGGCCGAGTTGTTGGCGGACGACGCCGGCCAGCCGTTGCTGGTCTTGGGCGCTGACGAAGGCCACGAGGAATTGTCCGCGCTGCTTGATGTTTCGATACACCAAAGCGCGACGCTCAGCGACGGCGGCGGCGCACTGGCGCTTTCCATGAAAGCGGATTCTGACGCGCCGGCGATCCGCGTCTCATTTTTCAAGGTGGCGGAGGGCAATCCGCAAGTCATTCCGGCGTTAATCGCCGAACTCACTCGCCGGGGCGAACTCAACGACGACTGCGCCGCGATCTTTGTCAATTTGCCGCTGGCGTCGCGGAACGCGGGCGAGCGCCAATTCGAGCAGATACTGGCGGCCACGCGCTTCGGCGGCGCCGTGTTCGATGTTCGCCGCCGTTTGGGCGAATACCCGACCGTCACAGCCGCCGCCGCGGCCCTCGCGGCTCATTTCGCGATAGCGGGCCGGCTTCCCGATTTTCTGACGGACGGAAATGATCGCCCGTTGGGCGGAAAAAGCATCCTGATTCTCGGACTTGGCAGAGTTGTGACCGGCGTCGAAATTAGCCCGCGGATGAGGTGAATCGGCGGCTTATCAAGCCTTCCGCGCGATGAACCACGTTTCTTCGCGGGCGGGGGCGGTCGGCTCGACAATTTCGACGACAAACTTTGCCTGGCCCAGCGCTTCGCTCATTTCCTCTTCCGATCGGAACACGCAAGGGCAGCCGCCGATCGCCAGCCGAAATTTTTCCAGCCATCGTTCCCAGGCAAGTTTCTTGCCCGAAGGAATTGTGACGCGAATCACGAGCCGGCCGTTGGGCTTGAGCCGCGCGGCGAGGCCGTCGAGCGTGCGCGCCAGGTCGGCGTCGGCGAGGCAGTGCAGCATATCGAGCAGCAACACGGCGTCCGCGTCCGGGATTTGATCCCACGGCAGGTCGGGCGCGCTGCTTTGCACGACCCTTCCGGCTGGACCGATGACGCGTGCCGCAATCGCCGCGCGGTTGGCGTTCGGCTCGACGCCGAGAAATTGCAACGCCGGATGAGCGGTCGACAGCCAGGCGGCCGGCACGCCGTAACCGCAGCCGACATCGACAATCGTTCCCGTCGCCGGGACAAATTCCGCCAGCCGCGGAAACATCGGATCGAGGCGCATCTTGCAAGCGGCGAAGAAGCGCGGATACGCCTCCAAATGGGCGAAGCGCCGGCGCACGAGGCGCCGCTGCTGCGCCGACCCGACCGGCGCCGCTTCGCCGGAAGCCGCGCGCGCTTTGAACAGCAGTTCCAGCGGATAAGGCAGCAGACAAACGGCGCCGATGAACGAGTACGCCAACCCCAGCGTGGCCGTGACGCCGGCGCTGCGCAGTACCGAGTGCGACGCGAAGAAAAGCGATAGCATGCCGACAACGGTGGCGGCGGCGTTGATGAACACGGCGTCGGCCGTCGTTTGCGCGCCGGGATGCCCGGCGACCGGATAGCGCTGGCGCCAGCAGATCAGGTAGAGGCCATAGTTGACGCCCATGCCCAGGATCACCACCGACAACATCAGCGACGGAATATCGAGCGGTCGCCCGAGCAATTTCAACGTCCCCAACGTGCACACGAAGGCGAAGATCACCGGCGCCATCGCGAGCAGCACCATCACCCAATCGGCGTAGAGCGCGAAAAGCAGCACGACCAGACTGACCCCGATGATGAGCAGCATCTTGACGAAGCTGTCGGACAGCAATTGCGCCAGATGCGCGGCGAACAACCGCGGCTCGTAAACCGTGAGCCCCATCGCGGCGGCGCGCCGATAGAAGGCTTCCGCGTTGAATGCGGGGCCGTGCGGCGCGGCGGTGAACAGCGAAAACCCGGGTCCGCCCTTTTGGGGGGAGACGCCGAGCATCTCGAAAAGCGCGTCCGGAATCGGCCCGGGCCGAACGTCCGCATCGGCTGTCGTTTGCAAGAACGAAGCGAAGGCATCGGCCGTAAAGCCCGCCTCGACCGCGGCGGGCCGCAGCGCCGCGCTCAACCTCGTCCGCCGCTCCGGGCTCCAAAACTCGCGCCACGCCCGCAGGTTCGCGGCGGCGCGTTCCGGGCCGGGGCAAAGATCGGCCGGGCTCAGCGCCGGCAAGATCACGCCCGCGGCGGATTCGGCGTCGAGAAAGTCGGCGAGCCGGTCAGCCTTCTTTTGCAGATCGGCGGCGGAATCCGCCTGCAAGAAAACGTAGGCGCGGCTCATTTCGCCTTCCCAACGGCCGCGCAGTTCCTTTTCGGCGGCGGCAGTCGGCGCCGTCACCGTGTTCATGGCGTCGAGGTCGATGTCGAACCGCGGCTTCGCCAAAATCGCCATGACCGCAAAAAACACCGCCGCCGCGATCGCGAGCCGCCAGCCGCGGACCAGCCGCCCGGCGCGCGCGATTTTCGCCGCCGATAGCCGCGCGGCGCGGTTGGCCGGCGGCAACGCCGGCAGCAGCAACGCGTAAACGAGCAGCACGAAGACCAGAGAAAACGCCGAGCCGAGCGCGACGATCACGCCGAGTTGCTGGAGGATCGGGAAGCCGCTGACCAGCAGGGCCAGGAAGCCGCCGACGGTCGTCAGCGCGGAAAATAGGCTGCCCGACCAAATCTGGCGGCGCGTTTCGCCGGCGGTCGTGCGGCGGATTTGGTCCATGAACAGCAGGTAGGCGATCGGCGCGTCGATCGTGATGGAGAGCAGCGCGCCCCCGAAGCCCAACGACAATCCGGAGATGCGCGGGTAAAGGAGCGTGTAGACGAACACGCCGAGTCCGGCGCCGGCGAAGGCCGGCAGAAACGCCAGCAGGCCGATCTGCGGCCGGGGAAAAAACAGCAGCAGCAGCGCCGCAATGCCCAGCGATGAAACGAGCAGCGCGCGCGTCGCATCGCGCCGGATGATTTTTTCGTTGTCCACGGCCGGCCGGTACGCCCCGAAATGCTTCAGCGTCACCCCGCTCAACGCGGGGTCGATCGCGCGCAGCTTCGCCGGCACGGAGTTCAGAAAATCGTCGATCGCCTCGGGCGCGGGCCGTTTGGTCCCGGCCACCGCGGGCGTCGCGATCAACAGCAGGTGGCGTTCATCCGGCGTGACGAGACGGCCCTGCAAGATTCGCACTTGGCCGAACGGGTTCCGCGCGCCGAGCCGGGCGAAAACGATATTGCGCAGGCGCAGCGGGTCCTTCTGAATCATGTCGGCCTGGCCAATGCTGCGCAAATCCATCAGCAGCAGCCGGTTCTCGTCCATGATTTGCGGCAACGTTCCGGCGGCGAGCAGCGGCGCGACCTGTTCGTCCAACTCGCGGCGGTCGAACAGCAACGGCAAGTTGGTGACGATCTGCGCGGCCAGCGCCGGACCAGCCTTCGTCGTGAAATCCGCCGCAACCAAATTCACCACACCGCTGCCGGCGACCAATTCCTCCACCGCGCCGGCCGCTTTTACTAGCAGTTCGGCATCGCCTTTGCCGTCGGTCAGGCTCAGGTCGATGAGGATGCGGTCGAGAATCACGTTGTTCGTCAAAATGGTTTGCGCGGCCCGCACCACCGGATCGTTCTGCGGCAGCGCGGCGGTCAGGTCGCTGTCGACGTGCAGCCGCCGATAACCCAGCGCGACCGCGGCGCCAATCGCCAAGGCGATCGAGAGCAGAATGAACAGGCGCCGCCGGGGCGTCAGCATAACGGGCTCGAATCGGGCGGCAACGGTTGCCGCATTTTCGCCCGCCAGAAGCGCGGAATGAGTATCCGCATCGTGATCAGCCGCGTAAACGTGGCGGCGTTGCGCCAGAAATCGACAAACGGCCGGAAATGTGAGATGCGGCCGGTTTCCGGCGCGTAGGTCACGGAGATCGGCGCCTCGACGACCGGCATTTTTCGCCAGCCCGCTAGCGCCAATACCTCGACCTCGTATTGAAAGCGCCGCGCCCGCGCGGGCAGGGTGAGGATCTCGGGCAGCGGATAAAGCCGAAAACCGCTTTGCGAATCGGAGAGGCGTGGACCGCCCGACGACCGCACCCAGAAATTGGAAAACCCGCGGCCGAAACGGCTGGTCCACGGTATCCGGCGGTCGCCGGCCATGCCCATTCGCGAACCGACGACGATCGGCCGCTCGCCCGGCGGCAGGCGCGCGATCAGCGCCGCCGCGTCCGCCGGATTATGCTGGCCGTCGGCATCGACGGCGATCGCCCAATTCGCGAAGCGCGCCGCCGCCGCGAAGCCGGTCCGCAGCGCGGCGCCTTTGCCGAGATTCGCCGGATGGCGCAACACCTCGACGCCCGGAAGCGCGGACACCGCGTCGGCCGAGCCGTCGGTCGAGCCGTCGTCGACCACAATGATTGGGAAACCGAACCGTTGCGCGGCCGCGACCACTTTTGCGACCGTCGCGACGTGATTGTAGACGGGGATGACGAACGCAAGAACGTCGCCGTCGCGTTGCGGCATGGGCGGCCGGTCCGGCATCGGCGTCAGCCCGCGGCGGCGCCGGCGAGAATCGCCTGCGCCAGGCGTTCGATCGTCGCATCCAGCGGCCGGTCGCGGCCGTCGAGGCCGGCCTGCGCCAGCGCCCACTCGGCAAGCGGCCCGAGCGCCGGCCGCGTCGCGAGGCTGCCCCGCAGCCGGCAGGCCTGCGCCGCCGCCAGCCAATGGATCGCCGCCACCCGCGCGCCCAGTTCGCATTGCCGGGCCGCATCGCGCGCCGCGATCGTGCCCAGGCTGACCTTGTCCTGGTTGTGCGCTTCGGTCGAACGCGAAAACACCGCCGCCGGCATCGCGTTCTTCTGCATCTCCGCGGTCAGCGCCGAGGCCGTGATCTGCGCGCCCTTGAAGCCGTGGTGCAGCGCGCAGTCCGGACCGCCGGCCGGCGCAAGGTTGCCCGGCAGCCCGCGATTGAAGCGCCCGTCGACCAGCAGCGCGATCTGCCGATCGGCCAGGTCGGCGGCCGACGCCAGCGCGGCTTTCAGCGCATCCATCGCCAACGCGATGTGGCCGCCGTAAAAATTGCCGCCGGTCAGCACGGCGCCGGTCGCGGGGTCGAGCAGCGGGTTGTCGCTGACGCCGTTGGCCTCGATTTCGACCCAGCGTTCGATCCACGCCAACGCGTCGGCGAGCACGCCGAGAATCTGCGGGGCGCAGCGCAGCGCAGCGAATACGGATCCTGCAACGCGGACGGATCGTCGCAGCGCGGTGCGGCGCCGGTGGTGGCAAGAAGGTCGCGCAACCGCGCGGCGACGCGGCCTTGCCCGGCAAACGGCTTGACGTTGGAAATCGTCTCGTGAAAATGCCCTGGATTGCCGCCGAGGCCGTGCACCGCCAGGGCCGTCGCCTGGATCGCTGCGGCCAAGAGCTTGCGGCCGCGCCAGACGGCGAGGCTCGCGATGCCGGTCATGACCGACGTGCCGTTGAGCAGCGCCAGCGGCTCTTTCGGCGCAAAGCGATACGGCGGCAGGCCGGCGTCCGCCAGCGCTTCGGCGGCGGGCGCCCGGCGGCCCTGGTAGATAACCTCGCGCTCGCCGGCGAGCGCGGCGGCGATGTAGGACATCGGCGTCAGGTCGCCCGACGCGCCGACCGAGCCCTCGCTGGGGACGCAGGGCGTAATGCCGAGATTGAGGAAGGCGACGAGCCGTTCGAGCAGGTCGGGGGTGACGCCTGAATATCCGCGCGCCAGGCAAAGCAGCCGGCAGATCATCGCCGCGCGCGTTTCCGCGACGGGCAGCAGCGCGCCCGTGCCGCAGCCGTGATAGCGGATCAGGTTGGCTCCGAGGA
>CAZHPN010000019.1:0-49906 GCA_964534375.1 uncultured bacterium
CCATTGCCAGCTTCGAATGGCTTGAATCCCGCCCGAACGCGCCGTTACAAGCCACACTGTCCGATTTTGCCGCTACTGTAGTCCGCGCTTCTGCGCCGGGCTCCAGCGCGGCGCCCCGCGTTGTGCGGGACCGGCCGCGCGCCGCAATGCGGCGAGGAGGTCACGCGGTGAACGTTGGCAGTGCGGTTATGCGTCGGGCTCGCCTGGGCCTGAGCGCGATCATGGTTCTGGCCGGTCTGTGCGTGGCGCTTGCCGGTTGCGAGAAGAAGGCGGAGCGCGCCGCGGGCGCGGGGAAGGAGGCCGTGATCGGCTTCACCGCCTCGCAAACGGGCAAACTCAACGTCGAGTCTGCGCGCCAGATCAACGGCCTGAACTTGTGGATCGAGCAGGTCAACGCGGCCGGCGGGGTGCAACTGGCCGACGGCTCGCGCGTGCGCTTTGCCGCCAAATATTACGACGACGAAAGCAACAAGGAGCGGGTGCAAGCGCTGTACACCAAGCTCGTCACCGAGGACCAGGCGGCCTTCCTGATCAGCCCCTACAGCAGCGGCCTGACCGACGCGGCCGCGATGATCGCCGAGCAATACGGCAAGATTATCATCACCGCCGGGGCCGCGTCCGACTCGACGCACGGCAAGGGTTACGGGTCGGTTTATCAGATTTACACCCCGGCCAGCCGCTACCTGACCGGCGCGTTCGATCTGCTGGCCCGGCTCGACCCCAAGGCGCGCACGGCGGCGCTCGTCTGCGAAAAGGACAAATTCGCGGCCGAGGTTTGCGCCGCGGCCGAGAAATATGCTAAAAACACGGGTCTAAAAATCGCGTTCAACGAGGGCTACGACTCCGGCGCCGCCGACTTCGCGCCGTTTATCAACAAAATTCCGCCGGGCGTCGCAGCGGTCATGGGCGGCGGCCACTTCGCCGACGGCGCCACGTTCGCCAAGCAACTTTTCGAGAAACGCGTCGCCGCGAAGTTCATCTCTTTGCTGGTCGCGCCGCCGGAGCCGAAATTCGCCGAATTGGGCGATGCGGCGCGCGGCGTCGTCGGCCCGAGCCAATGGGAGCCGTTGGCCAAATACAGCGCCGACCTGGCCCGCGCCGCCGGGATCGAGTGGTTCGGGCCGAGCGTCGCGGAATTCGCCGCCGCGTATCGGACAAAGTTCGCGGAGGAGCCGTCGTATCACGCCGCGGGCGGCTACGCGGCCGGCCTCGCGCTACAGCAGGCGATTGCGGCGGCCGGCAGTCTGGACTCGTCGAAGGTGAAGGTCGCCCTGGATGCGCTGAACGTGATGACCTTTTTCGGCCGGCTCCACTTCGCGACGGGCGCCGCCGAGCACGGCCTGCAAACAGGCCACGAAATGGTTTACATCCAGTGGCAGACGGACGGCCAGGGGCAGCTTGCCAAGCAGGTTGTCTGGCCCGAAGAAGTCAAATCCGCGCCGGCCATGAGTCTGGCGCGATAACCGGCAGGGGCGCCGCCGGCCGAGCCGGCGCCGCGCCCGAGCCGCCACGGCGAACGACCCATGCTCCGGCAATGCGCGGCATCGTTGCTCGACGGTCTGCTCCTCGGCTGCGTCTACGGCGCGGCGGCGATGGGGCTCAACCTCATTTGGGGCGTGATGAAGGTTATCAACCTCAGCCACGGCGCGTTGATGACCGCGGGGATGTTCGTCGTTTACGGCCTCTTCGCCGCGGCGGGCCTCAATCCATATCTCGCGCTGCCGGTGGCGGCGCTCGCCGGCTGGCTGCTCGGCCTGGCGATTTATTGGGTCGCGGTCCATCGCGTGATCGACGCGCCGGAGTTGGCGAGTCTGCTGGCGACGTTCGCTGTGAATATGATTCTCGTCGGCCTGGGCACCTGGCTGCTCACGGGCACGCCGCGCAATATCGACTGCGATCTCGGCGCGTGGCGGCTCGGGCCGCTGGTCATCCAGGGCAACCGGCTGGCGGCGGCGGGCGCGGCGGTCGTGCTCGCCGGCGCGCTCTTCCTGTTTCTGCGGCGCACGACGCTCGGCAAGGCGATCCGCGCGACGGCCGACAACCGCGGCGCGGCCGAGTTGATGGGCATCGCGACGAGCCGGACGCTGGCGCTCAGCTTTGGGCTCGGCGCGATGCTGGCGTGCACGGCGGGCGCGCTGATCGCGACGATCTTCCCCTTTACGATCGCCAGCGGCGCGGCCTACGAACCGAAGTCATTTGTGATATGCGTGCTGGGCGGCCTGGGCAATCCGCTCGGCGCCTTGGCGGCCGGGTTGCTGCTGGGCGCGGCGGAGGGGCTGGCGCCGGTGTTTTTGCCGGTGGGTTGGACGCCGGCGCTGGAGTTCGGCCTGTTCGTGCTGGTGCTGGTGGTGCGGCCGACCGGGCTGTTCGGGAAGAGCGGGACGTGAAAACCGGAATGTCGAATGGAGAATGGAAAATGGCGAAATTCACGCCGCATCGCCAGTTCTTCATTCGCCATTCGCCTTCGCGGACCTTTGCCGGCAAAAAAGGATGGCAATCTTGACCCCGCTGGGCGGTCATATACGGCGGATGCGCCCCGGCGCGTGGCTTCCGGCGGCGCTGACGCTTGCGGGCGGCCTGGCCGTCTTCGCGGCGCGCAGCGACAGCCTGCGCGAGACGGCTTTCACCATCCTGCTGTGCATTGCGCTGACCTCGAGCCTCAACATCTTTCTCGGCTTCACCGGCTACGTGAATTTCGGGAATATCGTCTTTTTCGGCCTCGGCGGCTACACGGGCATGTACTTTCTGACCGTGTACGACTGGCCGTTGTACGGCGGCGCGCTGGCCGGCGGCTTCGTCGCGGCGGCGCTGGCGGTGCTGCTGGGCCTGGCGATCCTGCGGCTGCGCGGCGCCTATTTCGCGCTGGCCACCATCGGCGTCAACGAGGCCGCGCGGGCGTTCGTCACCAACTTCACACCGTTCGGCGGCGCGACAGGCCTGAGCCTGAACTTCGCCGCTTATCAGAAATACGGCGGCGCGGCGCAGGCGCTATGGCTGGTTTACGGCGCGATGCTGGCGGTGGTCGTGGCGACGCTGCTGGCGGCGCTGGCGATCAAGCGCTCGCGGTTCGGCCTGGGCCTGCTGGCGATTCGCGAGGACGAAGACGCGGCGCTGACGCTCGGCGTCGACGCGACGCTGTACAAGACGCTCGCCTATGGCGCCTCCGCCTTTTTCCCCGGCGTCGCGGGCGCGCTCTTCTTTTTCAAGAACGGCAATATCGAACCGGGCGACGCCTTTCGCCTGCAGATGTCGATCGAGTCGCTGGTCATGCTCATGCTGGGCGGCTTGGGCACGGTGCTCGGCCCGGTCCTCGGCGCGTTCGGCTACGAACGCTTGCGCGGTCTGCTGCTGACGAGCGCCGCGCTCAAGAATTTGCACCTGGTCTTCGCCGGCTTTGCGCTCTTGCTGATCGTGCTGTTCGTGCCGCACGGGATCGTGGGCACGCTGCGCCGGCGCTATCCGAAAACGCGGCGGTATCTCGAATGATGCTCAGCTTGACCGGCGTGTCGAAATCTTTCGGCGGCGTCCGCGCCGTGGCCGACGTCTCGTTCACCGTGCCCGAAGGCTCGATCACCGCCCTCATCGGCCCGAACGGCGCGGGCAAGACGACGCTGTTCAACCTCATCAACGGCGTCTGCCCGTCGGACCGCGGCCGCATCGTCTTTCGCGACCGCGACATTACCGGCCTGCCCGCGTTCGCCGTGGCGCGGCTGGGTCTGGCGCGGACGCACCAGGTCGTCAAGCCGCTCAGCGATTTGACCGCGCGCGAAAACGCGATGGTCGGCGCCTGTTTCGGGCGCGAGCGGCGAGGGCGCGCCGCCGCGGCCGCCGTGGCCGACGAGGCGCTGGCGACGGTCGGGTTGGCCGCGCGGGCCGAATTGCCGGCGGGCGCGCTGAACCTCTCGGAGAAAAAGCGGCTGGAGTTGGCGCGGGCGCTGGCCGCGCGGCCGCATCTGCTGCTGCTCGACGAAACGCTCGCCGGGCTGAATCCGACCGAGGTGGCGCACATGCTCGACATCATCCGCCGCGTGCGCGCCGGCGGCGTCACGATCCTGCTGATCGAGCACGTCATGCAGGCCGTGATGAACGTTTCGGACACGGTGGTCGTGCTCGACGCCGGCGCGGTGATCGCCGCCGGCGCGCCGCGCGAAGTCGTCGCCGATGCGCGCGTGATCGAGGCGTATCTCGGCGACCCGAGAGCGGCGTTGGAGTTGTTGACATGAGGTGGATGGGAAGGATTTTTTCGACAGGATCAATAGGATCGATCGATCGTTACGATCATGAGGTGTTGTGATGGAATTAACAAGATCTGTTGATCCGCACGATCCTGTTGATCCTGTCAAGAGAATCGAAACCATCCCGATACTCGAACTACGGAACATCACCGCCGGTTACGGCGAGGCGGTCATCGTGCGCGACGTGAGCCTGTGCCTGGCGCCGGGCCGGCTGACCGCCTTGGTTGGCGCGAACGGCGCGGGCAAGACCACGCTGCTGCGGACTGTTATGGGGCAGATCCCGCCGCGCGAAGGGAAGGTCATCTTTCGCGGCGAGGACATCACGCGCCGCCCGGCGCACGCGCGGGCGCGCCTGGGCCTCGCGCTCGTGCCGGAGGGCCGACAGCTTTTCGCCAACTTGAGCGTCGCGGAGAACCTGGAGATGGGCGCTTTTGCCGCCCGCGAGCGCGATGTCGCGGCGGCGCGCGCCCGCGCGTTCGAGCTTTTTCCGCGCCTGCGCGAGCGGCTCCGGCAGCGGGCGGGCACGCTCAGCGGCGGCGAGCAGCAGATGCTGGCGGTGGCGCGCGGCCTGATGGCGTCGCCCCAGGTGCTGATCTTCGACGAACTGACGCTCGGCCTGTCGCCGGCGCTGTCGGTCGATCTGTTCCGCGCGCTGCGCCGCCTGAAAGACGCCGGGCAAACCATGCTGCTCGTCGAGCAGAATGTCCATTTGTCGCTGGCGATCAGCGATTACGGTTACGTGATGCGCGAAGGCCGCCTCTGGATGGAAGGCGAGGCGCGGACCCTGGCCGCCCGCGCCGAATTTCGCGAGGCTTTTCTGGGAATGTGAGGCGGGAGGCGGTCCGCCCCACCTGTAAGAGCGCCCTTCTGGGCGCGATCCGACGGAGATCGCGCCTGGAAAGGCGCTCCTACAGATGAAAAAGCGCCTGTGCAGGCGCGAATGATCGGGCAGGGCGTGTTCAGTGCTTGACGACGTATTCCGCGGCGTGCGGCCGTGGGCTTTCGGGCGGGCACGTTTTGCCTTTTTCGGCTCTGGCGCTGGCGGGTCTGCTCGCTTGGTAAGTCAACATCCAGCGGGAGCCGTCGCGGGTGAACTCGATGCACATGGTCGTACTTGTGGCCGTCACCAATTCCTGGATGATCCGCAGGCCGTCCAACGGCTTGCAAATTTCTTTCAAGTTCACGCTATGCATAACGTCGCCATCCCGGAAGCCGACGTTGTGGAGCAGGCCTTCTTCTTTGACGTGCGAGATCACCAATCCGTCGAATGTGCCATGTTCGAAATGCGGCACGAGTCGCGCCCCAAGCGGTTTAAGTGTCTGCCAGCCGGCGCAGACGAAGCCACCCATGGGATCCGGTTTCGTCCCCCCCGGCGCCCACTTGAACACCGATGCGTCCGCCGCGCGCGACGGGGCGCATCTGTCCGTGTCGAACGTTGCTTTCGCATTGACACCGGCGGAGTTGAACAAGTTCCGCTGCAGGATCGCATCGTAATCGCTGAGCGGCTTGATTGGCGTCGCCGGCGCCGAATCGGCCGGAAGGTTCAACGCCGGCGGCGCGACCGAGCCGCGCACGGTGATCCAGACGGCGCGGGCCGTGAGATACGCGCACAACGCGACGACCAAGACGCGGCCGACCCCAACACATATCGTGCGAATTGCCACGAGCAACATCCTTACCCGGTTGTTTGGACACAAACCAGGGGCCGCGGTTCAAAACCCGCCGGCATCCTCGCGCACCAGGTCTTCGAGCAGCCGCACGATGAGCGCGGTCCAGCCGGTCTGGTGGCTGGCTCCCAGGCCGCGGCCGGTGTCGCCGTCGAAGTATTCGTGAAAGAGCACGAGGTCCTTGCCGTGCGGGCCGAAGATCGCATCGGGCGCGCGCTTTTGGCAAGGTCGGACGCCGGTTTCGTCGGGCAGAAAGAGGCGGGCGATCCGCCGCGCGATCTCGACCGCGACCTGCCGCAGCCGCAGCAGCCGCCCGCTGCCGGTGGGGCATTCGACGCGCAAATCGTCGCCGTAGAAATGGTCGTAGCGCTCCAAGGCCTCGATGAGCAGGTAGTTCATCGGCAGCCAGATCGGCCCGCGCCAGTTCGAGTTGCCGCCGAACATCCGCGAATCCGAGTCGCCCGGCACGTAGCGCACGACGCGCTCCTCGTCGCCGTCCTGAAACACGAACGGCTGGTCGAGGTACCGCCGCGAGAGCGACCGAACGCCGAACGGCGAGAGAAATTCGTTTTCGTCCAGCACGAAGCGCAGCACGCGCGTCAGCCGCTCGGCGGTCGTGATCGCGAGCAGGCGGTGGGTGTGCCCGTCGCCGCCGCGGGTGTCGGCGTTGTAAACGCTTTGGGCGAGGTCCGCGCGGTTGCGCAGGTACCACTGCAGGCGTTTGTGGAAGCCGGGCAGCTTCGCAAGCTGCTCCTCTTCCAGAACCTCGACGGCGAACAGCGGCACGATGCCGACCAGCGAGCGCAGCCGCAAGGGAATTCGCCCGGCGTCGAGGAGGATTTGATCGTATACACCGGCTCCTCGATCGCAAGTTCCAGCGCCATCGCGAGCATCACGCCGCAGTAAGAGGCCATCCACGCCGTGGCGTCGGCCTGCTCCGGCCGACCGGCGCCCGGGCCGGGGCGGGAAATGATAAGACTGCTTCGACTACAGCAGGCCGGCGTACGCTTGCCGCGCCACGCGTTGCGCCTGCGGGTTCATGTCCGCCGGAATCGCCGAATCGTAGAACTCGTTCGCCTCGGCAACGCGCGCGTCGAACACACGGTCGAACGCCGCGCCGAACGGCTCCTCGGGCGCCTGGCGTTCGTCGAAGAGCCGAAAGCGGGATTTGCCGAGGGTCGCGTGCGCCAGGCGCAGGCCGCCCTGCGGATCGCGTTCGATCGACGGCCGCGGCCAATAACCTTCGCCGGTGCGGCCCCACGACCACGTGTTGCGGAACCAGACGTTCATCAGCACGTGCAACGGCGCCGGGTCGGGTCCGCGGTTCGTGCACGTGAGGCGGATGAGCACGTCGTCCGGCGCGGCTTTGGCGTATTCGGCGAACACGTCGAAGTAGCGGTTCTCGCCGAAGACGCCGGTGTCCTCGACCTCGAATTCCGGATCGAGCAAGCCGCGCCGGCGATTTTCCTCGCGCAGCCGTTCGTACGGAAACTCGGCCTGCGGGTATTTGCAGAGCGCCTTGCCGTATGAATGCGTGGGCGTCGCTTCGAGGTAGTAGTAATGCTCCTTCACGTCCTCGCCCCAGCGGTAGGCGCGGCTGCGCGCGGCATCGTGCGGCAGGCAACGCCACGGGTCGCCGTCCGCGGAATAATCCTCGCGGACCGTGCCCCATTGGCGCTCGGAAAGGTACGGCCCCCAGCGCTTCCAATCGGCGATGCGCCGCGCGTCCTCTTCGAGGCGCTGCCGCTCTGCTTCACGGCCGGCCGGGCGAGTTCCCTGCATGAGTTAATACGAACCGCGAAAGCGCGCGAATGAACGCGAATGGTCGCGAATATGCGCGATTATGGCCGGGCTCGCGTGCGGTCGACGAGCGGGTATGAGAAAACTCCGGCTTCCGTCCTCCGGCTACAAGAAGAGCCGTTTGACGGCGCGTTTGACCGTCTCGAAATCGACTTCTTTTTGCAGCAGACCGCCCAAACCGGACCCGGCCGCGGCGCTCGCGGCGATGGCCGCGCGTTCGGTCTCGCGTTCGGTTTGCATCCGGCGCAGTTCGCTCTTGGCCTCCTCGTTGTATTTGTGTAACGGTAGGAAAGGGCGAACATTCGACGCGCCTTCTCGCGCGAATCCCGTTGCTGCAGCAAGATCTTGCCGAGAAAGCAATCCGTCTTATCGCTCTTCGGGTTCAGACTCCGCGCGCGTTCGAGCGATTCTTTCACCAGCGCGCCGCGTTCGGCGGCCGGCCGACGCAGCTTGTTGCACCGCGCCCAGCCGAGAAAGGCGTGGAACTCTCCTTCTTCCGGAAACAGTGCCCGGCGACGTGTTAAAGCGCAGCAGGGTCCTCAGGTTTCGCATGATTTTTTTCATGACACGTAGCTCCTTATAATCTGGTGTACTGATATCGTCTTTTCGGCCGGGCTCGCCGAGCGATGCCCGGGGATTTGTCAGCCGTGCGAGGTTCGTTTGCGCCGGTGCTGGCCGGCTTCCGCATCGTGAAAACGGCGCACGACCAGCAATCCCGCGAGCAAGAGCGAAACCATCCCCATATTCACCGCCAATTCCCACATTTTCGTCTCCTTTTTTGAACGGCTTCTTTTTTCCAACCGCATTTTTTGATATTTCAAGTTCGGCGCCAGGAAGCGCGGTTCCTGAATGCCGCATAATTTCAAATGCTTATCGGACTACAACAACGCCGTTGCCGCGCGCAGGCAGGTAAATTCAGCCTGCGCTGTTACATTTCGTGGACGCGCTCGGCTGCCGGTTGCGCATCTCTTCGTTCACGCGCGCGACCGTCGCCGCGCACCCCGGCGCTTCACGGCGACGTTCGGCCGACGGCGCAGTCTTCCGGTCGCTCGGCTCACGTTCGCCTTGACGCACGTTTCACGTACTTTGTGCGCACCCTCCTTTTCGCCGTCGCCGCATTACGCTGGGCCGTATTCCGCGGCAGCCATCGGGACCAACGACGCCGACATCGTTCCCAGCTTCAACGCGATCTCGCCCTTGGGGGCCGACCTCCTTTCTTTGGGTCCGTCAGAACACAACGCAAACGCGGCGCCAGTTCGCGAAAATCGACAAATACTTGCGATTTCATCCGCTTCGGGGAATCCGAGGGGGTTACGTGGAAGTTGCTCTCTTGGAATGATTGAAATTGGCACTTACGAATCGTAAGATGCGGAAGCGGGCGCGCATCAATGAGGCCATCAGCCGTCGTTTGGAGCGTCCCACCTCATTCGCGTCACGGTCCGATCCGGGTTCGCTCATGACGCACGGGAGGCTTGGCGAGATGAAACTGCTTTTGCTTATCGGAATTCCGGCCGTCGTTGCGTTGAGCATCGCGTTGTCGAGCGCCTGCGGCCTTACGCTCGGCGCCAGCGGCGATGACGACGGGTCGCCGGACGACGACAGTTCGTCGGACGACGACGACGACGACAGGTACGCCTGCCAGGAAACCTACGACCTGGCGTACGTGAAATGCGAACTCTGGATCGCCGACTCCGCCGGCAGCGAAATCCCGGAGGACTCGATCATTGCGGCGTGTGCAGCCGGCGTCGCGCCGTACGCTTTGACCGACGCCTGTGCCCAGTGTGTTATCGACAACTCCGATGATTGCGCGACGATGAGGAATTGCCTGGACCAGGATTGCTAGTCCGGCGGCTGATCGCCTTGGGCCGCGGCGGCGATGGATCGCCCGAGAACGGATTCACGGTATGCCGCTTACGCCCACCGCCTAAGGGGCGTCCACGATCCGGCCTCAGCCGCGAATCTTCTTGCGCAGAAAACCGCGGCGGCGCTGATCGGGATACGCGATGCGCTCGTGGTGCATGCCCAGAATGACCTGGGCCAGCGCAATCTCGATGCGGTGGAAATCCGCCGTGGTCAGCGGGCATTCGTCGAATTGTCCTTCGTCGCCAATATTGGCGATCACCTGATGAATCATCTGTTGCAGCGCCCGCGGATCGCGGTGGTCGATGGTGCGGCTGCGCGCCTCCACCGAGTCGGAAATCATGATGATCGCCGTTTCCTTGTTCTGCGGTTTCGGGCCCGGGTAACGAAACGCCGTCTCGTCGACGGCGACGCCGGTTTCGCGCGCTAGCGTCCGCGCCTTGTCGAGAAAATACGTCACGTACCGCGTGCCGTGGTGCTGCTCGATGAAATCGATTACATCCTGCGGCAATCCGTGCTCGCGGGCGAGTCGCACGCCGTCGGGCACGTGCGCGATGATCAGGCGCGCCGATTCCGAGGGCGAGGGGATGGCGTCGTGCGGGTTTTCGTCCTTCCGGTTTTCGACAAAATAACGCGGGTTCATCGTCTTGCCGATGTCGTGGAACATGGCGCCCACCCGCGTCAACAGCGCGTTCGCGCCTGTCGCCTCGGCCGCCGCTTCGGCCAGCAGCCCCAACGCGATCGAGTGGTGAAATGTCCCCGGCGCCAGACGCGCCAGCGACTTGAGCAACGGGCTTTCGTAATTCGCCAATTCCAGCAGCGAGATGTCGGTCATGTAGCCGAAAGCCCACTCGAAAACCGGCGCCAGGCCGATCGTCAACAGCGCAGACAGCAGGCCGCCGACGAGGCCCGCGAGCGGCAAGACGACCAGGGCGCCGAAAGAAAAATCGTCGCCCATCACGCCGAGGATGGACGCCAGGGCCGCAGCGGTCAGGCCGACCAGCAGGCCGCCGCGCCAGAGGTGTCCGCGGGAGCCGGCGTCGCCCGCTGCGTAGGCGCCGACGATCATGATCAGGAAGATCGTGGCCATGACGGGCAGGGGAGCGTCGGCGGCCAGCGCGACGAGAATCGTCAGCGCGATGGAAAAGACGAGGCTGATTTCAAAACGCGTCAGCAGCCGTACGAGCATCGTGGGCGCCGCCAGCGGCAACACGAAGAGGAAGAACTGCTCTGGTTTGAGCGGAAAGACGTCGGCCAGTTGCCGGTCGAACCAACCGGCGAGGCGGACGGCGAAAATGGCGCCGAGCAACAGCAAGCCCATCATGAGCACGTCGCGGTCGCTGACGGAAACGTGCGGAAAATCGACGCCCGTCAGGCGGAACGAGAGGGCGATGATCGCGAAGATCAACGCCGCCGTGCCGAAAAGGGTCGAGACCCAGCCGGCGGCGGCCGCGCGCTGGCGAATGGCGTCGAGAACGAGAATCGTCTGCCGCGTAACTGGTTGCCCGTCGCCAATGACGAGTTGGTTCTTTTCGAATGCGTACGTGACGGGGACGACCGCGGCCGCGGCCCGGCGTCCGGCGGCGGCCGACGCCGCTGGGCTGAAAACCAAGTTTGGCTTGATCTGAGCGGCGGCGATACGGCGCAACGGCTCGCGCACGTCGGGCGGCACATCGACCAACAGCCGCGCCGACAGCGACCGCAGGCGTTCCAGCGCTTCTTGCGGCGTCAGCGCTTGTTCGGCGGCGATCGTGACGATTTCCGTCCGGCCCGCGGTGCGCAACTCGAGGCGCGCGGGGAAGCGGCGGCCTTCGGCGTCGAGCGCGTGCAAGCGGGCCTCGAAATCGTAGCTGATGTAATGGGAATAAACGTCGGCGAGCAATTGGGCGGCCAGGTCGGTCAATTTTGCATCGAAGCGCGCGCTCGCCAGCGCCTCGAAATCTCCGGCCCGGAGGTCGGTTTGCAATTCGGCGACGAACTCCGAGCGGGCGGCGTCAATTCCGGCGCGGGGGTTTTCGGCGGTTTCGCGGCGGCGCGGCGCCCCATCGGTCGCGCGCGGCGTCGGCGAAGCCTCGCCGGCCGCCGCCGTATGCGCGCGCGCCGCGGCGAACGCGCGCCGAATTCGTTCCGCGGCCGTGCGGCCGAGGTCGGGGTCGTAATCGAAGATCGGCGGCGTCTCGGCGATCGCCTTGTCCCGGGATTCCGCCGTGGCGCGTTCGTCGACGACGGTGATCGCGAACGGGGCGCGGTAGGTCCCGACATGGTAGGCCCCGACGGTGAGCCGCGGCACGCTGCCCAGCAAGCCGGGCGACAGCACGCCGGCGATCAGCAACGCCGCCAAGCCGGTCCAGGCCCAGCGCCGGCGATGCCGTCGCGCGACCGCACTCTCGGCCCGCCAAAACTCCCGCACCACCGCGAGGAACCGGCCTGTTTGCTTCGTTTCCGGCACGCGAACCGCTCCGTATGATCAATTTCTAACCTCAAACGTAATCCGCCGGACCATTCGAGGCCAGAGGCGCCAGTTATTTATATTATGCGGACCACTCGGATCGCGACCTGGCGCAGAGTGCGAACCACGCCCAAGAAACGAACAGGACGGTGGCGATCCTACGATCGTACGCCGCCCCGCCAAAGTTGCCCGCCAATCTTGACAGGCAGGACCGGCGAGCGTAGCTATGAAATCGACAATCGCCTTTCCGGTGGCTTTCGGCAGAGTTCGGGGCCGGCTTGAATTTCCAGCTCGCGATGAAAAAAAATATCGGCGCCTATTTCGCCGGCCGTTGGGGGCGGTCGAAATCCATCGTCGTCTGGGCCGTGTTGACCGCGGTCGGTTTCTTTTTTTTCATTTTTCGGTTTTTTTCGCCGCCGGCGTTGATCGGCGACCAAACCGCGACGGGCAACGTCGCCGCGGGCTTGGCGGACGGATGGGCGGCTTCGCCGTGGTCCTACCAATACGTTCACCTTTCGGGAACCGTGTTGTTCGGCGTGTTGCTGTATCCGCTGTACGCCCTGTGCGGCTCATCGTTTTTCTGGGTCAGCCTGCTCAGCGGTCTGTTTGTCGCCGGCGGCGTGGCCCTGTGGACGTTGGCCGTTCGCCGCGGCTGGGGACCGCGGGCGGCTTTGATATTTTTTCTGTGGATTGTGTTCCCGCCGCCGTTTCTGGAGCCGAATTATCATGTGGCGTACGCAGGACACATCGAGAGTTTGTTTTTTTCCGGCTTGCTATTGTTCCTCTTCGCCCGCCTCGACAAGGATCGACCTGGTGTCGGGGAGACCGCGGCCTTCGGCGCGATCGCCGGTCTGGGTGTTTTTTTCTCGCAGGAAAATCTGACCATTGCCGCCGCCGCCGCCGTCGCCGCGGTGTGGCGTTGGCGCGGTCGAGGCGCCCGTCGGCTGGTCTGGCCGGGCGCGCTGGCTTTTCTGCTCGGCTACGCGCCCGGTCTGCTTTCCTACGCCATGCCGTTGCGCTTCTCCGCGGTATATCAGCCCAGCTTGGCGATGAACTGCTGGGCCAAATGGCGCGAACTGTTTGCCTTTTTTCTTCCCGGTTTCGCCGGTTATTCCGGTCGCGCCGGGGCCGCATTGTCGCTGAGTCTGCCGCTGGTCGCGGCGCTCGGCGCGGTCGCCGCGTGGCGCAAACCTACAGGCGGCGAATCGTCGCGCGGCGACAAGATTTGGCTGGCGCGCATCCTGCTGCTGCATTTTGTTTTTTTCGTTCTCGCGTACGGTTTCACCGGCTGGTCGACGTCGGAAGGAAGACCGTCGCTGGATGCCGGCATGACGCGCTATCTGGCGCCGGTCTACTTCCTGCTTTTTGCGTACGCGACGTTTTTTCTCCTGCGGCTGGGACGATACGGCCAATGGTTGCTGCTGGCCCCGTTTCTGATCGCGGGTTTGGTCAATCTCGTCTCGGGTACGGACTTCACCGGCGCGGCCGTCGCCCGCGGATATCGCTATTATCAAGCCCGGCGCGGCGACGATTACCTGGAATATGTGTATTCCGGTCTGCCCCGCGCGTGGACCGATCGCCGCTCCGCGCTGCGGACCATCGGCCGTCTGCCGCGGCGTTGGCGCGACGACGGCTGCATCAGTCTGGGCGAGCGCCTGACCGACGAAGAATTTCGCGCGGCCATGAGCGACGACACATTGCCGGTCGCGGCGCGGCAAGATATCGCCCTCGGCGCCGGGGTCGCGTTTGCGGCGCGGGCCGGTGTGGGCTTTGCGGATCACAACTGGGGTTCGTTGTTGACCACGCGCTGGTTGCCGCCCGATCGGCCGCCGATCGCCGTTTCGTCGCTGCGCGGGCTGGACGTTGACGTTGCCGGGGCGTTTGTCGCCGGTTTTGGCCGCGGGCTGGGCGAGCGGAAGACTCGGATGTTCGTCGACGTCTATCTCGGCAAAGAACCGCTGGCGGAACTTCAGGCCGACTTCCGGGCCAACGCCGATCTCATCCGCGCTGACTTACCGCAACTGCGCGACGAAGAGTTCCAGTCGTTGCTGCGGCGCGGGACGTCATTCTGGATGGGGCGCGGACTGGGTCGGGAACTGTTCCTCGGCCGGAACCTCGACCTCAACGAGGCGTTGATCGCCCAAATCGATCGCCTGGGCGAGCGGCTGTGGGCGACGCAAGCGGTCGGCTCGACGCGCGACGAAATTCGAGAAAATGTGGCCGCGGGCGTCGCCGCCTGGCTGCGGAACGATTACAACCGTTTCCCTTTCGCGGCGCTCGGCGCGGAATCCCCGCTGGTCCGCGAGGCGTTGCTCGCGCAAGGAGTCGGCGTGAAACAAACTGCGAATGACGCGGGCGAAGACGAGTTGGAGCCGCTGCCGTGACGGGAAGAACTGCGCCCCGCGGCCCTCAATCCCATAGCGGCGGCGTCATTCGCGCGCTGACGTAGTCCTAGCGAGCGCAAACTCACCGTCGCAAACGTGCAACGGACCGTCGTTACGCGCCGACGGCAAGCGGTTCTTCGCAGGCCAGCGGACCGAGCGCCAAGTGCGACAAGTAGCGGCAGAACGACTCGTCGATCGCGGGCGGCCGGCCGAACAACTCGGCCTGCGCCGTCGTATCGGCGACGAACTGGCCCGAGAAAACGTGTTCGAGGGTGGTCCTCAGGTCGTTGACCGACGCGCTGACGAGGCCGGCGATTTTCGCGCCGCCGTTCAGCAGCGGCCAGGGCAATTTCCGCAGACGGACGAAGCGGCCGAGCGCCCGCGAAAATTCGCCGGCGGCTTCCTCGGCTGAAAACGGGCGATCCATGCCGATGTCGATCCGCCGGCCCACCGCGCGCGGCTCGTCGATCGCCAGCGCCAGAATGCGCGCCGCGTCCTCGACCAGAATGCGCGACCACCGAACGTTCGCCGGACCGATTGCGGTCAGCCGACCCTTTCGCAGATCGCGCGCCCACATCTCGACCGGCTTCTCTCCGCCCAAGAGCCCGCCGGGGCGAATCGAGACAAACGGCACGCCGCTCGCCTCCAGGTAGTCCTCGATGAGTTTTTTCTGCCAGACCCGCGGCGCGTTCGGAGCTTTCTCGCACGCGAGAATGCTCGTAAAGACGAACTTCTCAATTTTCGCGTTGCGCGCGGCGTCGGCCAAATGATGATTGCCCAGGTCGTCGACGAGCCCGCTCGGATCGGCCCCGGGTCGGCGGGAGTAGCCGCTGGCCGTGGTCACGACGGTCCCCACGCCGTCGATCGCGCGGTCGAGCGAACCGCGGTCGAGCAGATCGCCGCGCGCGATTTCCACGCCTTTCGCCGCCAGCCGGGCGGGGTCCGTGCCCTCGCGGACAAGGGTGCGCACCTTGCGGCCGCGCGCGAGCAACTGTTTGACGACCTCGCCGCCGAGGTTGCCGGTGGCGCCGACGACCAACACCGGCGCGTCGGCGGATATCATATTTTTCTGCGTCATCGGAATGCCTCCTTCGCGTCCCATTACGCGTCGGCCGGCGGCGACGGTCATCCATCGTTCCGGCCGCCCAGACACTCAAGTTAATGGTTCTTTGCAGGGGATCAACCAGTCCATTTTGCTGGGCCGTGCACGACGGCCGCGCCTTGGCGCGCCGGCGTGAATTTGTTGTTTCTTTTGACAACTCCCTACGGGCACGGGGCCGCGGGCAAAAACACGGCGAAACGGGCGCCGCCGCCGGCGCGGTTGGCTGCTTCGATGAACCCCTGATGTTGATCGAGGATACGGGCGGTGATCGCCAGGCCCAGGCCGAGGCTGCCCTCTTTGCCGCTGACAAACGGATCGAAGATTTTTTCGAGCAGCGTCTCGGGGATGCCCGGGCCGCTGTCCTCCACGACGATGCGCGCCATCGGCCGCCGCAGGCGGTCGCTGCGCGCGCACGACAGGCGCACCTCGCCCCCGGCCGGCATCGCTTGCACCGCGTTGAGGATCAGGTTGACCAGCACCTGGCGAAGTTGGTCTTTGTCCGTCAGCGCGGCCACGTCTTCGCCGGGCGGCGTCACCACGATTTCGACGCCGCGCTGCCGCGCCTGCGCCGCCATGAGTTCCTTGACCTCGACCAGTTGGCGGCCGACGGAAACCGGCGCCACGCTGTATTCGCGCGGCCGGGCGAAGTTCAAAAAACGGTCCAGCGTCGTTTCCAGGCGGCCGATTTCGCGCAGCAGCACGTCGGCCATGCGTCGTTTGGGCGAGTCCGGCGCGATCTCTTCGGCGACGGTCTCGGCCGACCCGCGAATCGACGCCAGCGGGTTCTTGATTTCGTGCGCCAGACCGGCGGTGAGTTCGCCCAACGATTTCAGGCGCTCGGACCGCAGCAGCATCTTTTCCATTTGGTCTTTTTCGGCCAGCGTGCGGCGCAACTGCTCGGCGGCCGCCTGCTGCTTGGCGCGTTCGGCGAATTCGCGATTCGCCAGCACCCCGGAGACGCCGGCGAAGACGAAGTACAGGAGGATCTCCAGAACCTTTTCGAGAGTGTCGGCGGGATCCTGGTGATGGACGTGCAGGAAGGCGTGCGGCGTGTACAGCGCCGTCGCGAGCGCCGCAGCGCCCAACGAGCCGCGCAGGCCGTAGGCGAAGGCGCCCAGGATGATCGGCAGGTAATACAGCCGCCGCAGCACATCGTGCAGCCACGCGAGATCGGCGCTCGCCGCGTAGTGCACGGCGCTGATTGCGGCGATGGGCGCCCAGATCAAGACAAACGCCCGCGCGGAAACCAGATCGCGGGGCGTGGCGCGGCGTTCGCGAAGCATGCGGGTCCTACGCGAAAGTCCCCCAGCGCCCCAGCCGGGGCGCCGGGGAGGCGACGCTATTTCTTGCCGAGATACTTAGCCGGATCTTTGTCGAACGAGGCTTTGCAGCCGGCGCAACAGAAGTAGTAATACCGGCCCTGGTATTGCGACGAGGGCGTTTTGTCGTCGATTGTGAAGGCGGAATTCATCACGGGGCAGGTTGCCTTGACGCCCGCCGCCTGGGGCTTGTCGAAACTCGTCGGCGGTTTCGCCGCGTCGTCGGTCGCGAAGGCGACGGCGGCGACGGCAAACGCGGTCGCGGCGATCAACATGACAATCAGTGTTTTCTTCATCGTTGGCTGTCTCCTGTGGTTGCGATGTTCAATCGCGCCAATCGTAGCGGGCTGAGAATATGCAACCGGCGCGCCAAAGTCAAAAACGCTGGAAAATCGCGGCCGGGCCGGTTTGGGGCGAGAAACGGCGACGACTTGGCGGAGAATAGTCGACAACAATTGCGAGGATTCGTCAGCCGGCGAGGGCGTCGAAGGCCGGCTTGAGGGCCGGATAAAGATCGCGATAACGCCGCCACGCGCCGTCGTACAACGCCGCGCGGGCCGGGTCGGGCCCGGCGACGACCGTAGCTCGGATCGTCTGTTCGCAGGCCTCCGCGACCGACGGAAATGCGCCGGCGCCGACGCCGGCAAGCAACGCGGCGCCGTAGGCCGCGCCCTCGGCGACATCCGGCGCCACGAGCGGCAGGTTGAAGACGTCGGCGAGGATCGCGCGCCACAAGGGCGAGCGCGCGCCGCCGCCGGAGATCCGCATTTCGGCCGGCGCGAGCCCTTGCGCCCGCATCAGTTCGAGGCTGTCGCGCAGACCGAACGCCACACCCTCGAGCACCGCCCGCACCAGATGCGGCTTGCCGTGGCGCAACGTCAGGCCGACGAACGCGCCGCGGGCATGCGGGTCCGCGTGCGGCGTGCGTTCGCCGCAAAGATAGGGCAGGAACAGCAGGCCCTCGCAGCCGGGCGGGGCAAGCGCGGCTTGCTCCGTCAAGACCTCGTACGGATCGACGCCACGCCGCGCCGCCTCGGCCCTTTCGGCGTCGGCGAGGTTGTCGCGCAGCCAGCGCAGGCTGCCGCCGGCGGCGAGCATCACGCCCATCACGTGCCACATGCCCGGGACCGCGTGGCAGAACGAGTGCAGCCGGCCGCGCGGGTCGATCGCCGGCTGCGCAACCGGCGCGAACACGACGCCCGACGTGCCAAGCGTCGACGATGCCGAACCTTCGTGCGCCAGACCCGCGCCGAGCGCCTGCGCCGCCTGGTCGCCGCCGCCGGCGACCACCGGTGCGCCCGGCGCGAGACCCGTGAGCGCCGCGGCCGCGGCCGTCACGCGCCCGGCGATCTCCGGCGATTCGGCACAGCGCGGCGCCCACGCCTCGGGAATATCAAGCGCGGCGAACATCGCCAACGACCAGCGCCGATTTTTCACGTCGAAGAGCGACGTGCCCGAAGCGTCGGAAACGTCGGTGGCGAATTCACCCGTGAGGCAAAAGCGGACAAAGTCTTTCGGCAGCAGAAAGCGGCGCGCGCGACGATAAACGTCGGGTTCGTTCTCGCGCACCCAGACGATCTTCGGCGCCGTAAACCCCGGCAGCACCGGGTTGCCCGTCAGTTCGAGCAGCCGCGCCAGGCCGAGTACCTCGGTAATGTGTGCGCATTGCGCGGCGGTGCGTTGATCGTTCCAGAGAATCGCCGGGCGCAACACGCGATCGGCCTCGTCGAGCAACGTCAGCCCGTGCATTTGGCCCGAGAGCCCAACCGCGGCGATCGCGTCGCCCCGCACGCCGGCGGCGGCGCAGACGCGGCGAATGGCCTCGATCGCGCCTTGCCACCAATCGTTGGGATCCTGCTCGGCCCACAGCGGATGCGGCGTGGAAAGGGGATATTCAGCCGTCGCGCCGGCGAGCGTTACGCCGCGCTCGTCGAGCAGCAGCGCCTTGGTTCCGGTAGTTCCGACGTCGAGCCCCAAAAACAACGACATGCGGTCGCCCCGGTCACGTCATGTCGAGAGGCGACAGTGGCGGCAGCTTCTCGGGGCGGGTTGCCCGCGCACGAATCAGATAGCTTTCCAGCCAGCCGCGTTCGCGATCCGGATGATTCGCCGCCCAGATCACCTTTTCGTGATCCAGGCCGTTGATGCGGTCGTTCGCGGCGCGCACCGCGTCGATCGAGTTGCGCACCGCGCGCTCGACCGGCATGCGTTCCGGATTGATGTCGATCCCGAACCAGCCGCCGTAGCCGTGCATTTTCATCACATATAGCGCCGCTTCGAGTTGTTCGGGCGAGATGGCGCCGCAGTTGAGGTCTTGATCGTAGTTGCCGAGCGGCTGGCTGTTCAGGTGAATGTGCGCCAGGCGGCCGGCTTCCAGCGCGAGGCTGAGCGCGTACGGCAGGTCTTCATACGCCATCAACATGTGGCCGACTTCCGGGTTCAGCGCGACCAGGGCGTGGCCGTCGGCCAGCGCGCGGCGGTTGGCGTCGGCTGCGAGGCGCCCCTCGACCTTCGCCGCGAGCAGCAGCGCCTCGGCCGTCGTGCCAAAATAATGGTGGCCGCGCGGCTCGTAGGGCTTGGGTTCGAAGGCGATCCGGCCGCCCGGCGCGGTGTCGAGCGCCTCCGCCAGGGCATCGGCGAAGCGGTCGCGCGCCGCCGCGAAATCGAGGCCGAACGCATTTTCGTAACCGTCGATGCCGCTCCAGACCACCATGAAATCCGTGTCGAGTTCGCCATTGAGCCGCAGCGCCTCGACCGTGCGGCGAATCGCCGTCGCGCGCACGGCCGGCAGGGGCGACGACAGCGCGCCGAACTCGAATTGCGGATCGTAGAAGAGCAGGGGCACGACGGTGACGATCCGCAGGCCGGTGTCGCGGCGGAACTGCTTCCACAGGTCGAGATTGTCATAGTTGATTTCGTTGGGGTAATGGGCCTCGATTCCGCCCAGCCCGGAGCCGACGAGCGTCGCGGCGATTTCGAGCCGCCGGGGGATGTCGAGGTCGGGGCCGTACTTGGCGTGAAAACGGTTCGCCCCCGGCGAGAAGAACCAGATGCCGGCCGAGAATTTCAGATCGAGTTCGAAACGCCGCAAATGCGCGACGAGTTCCTCAGGCGTTCGCCGCCGCGCCTGCGGCCGCAGATCGGGAAGTCCCATCGATCCCCCCCCATGAAAGCCCCTGTGCTCTCCGTGTCTTCCTCTGCGCCCTCTGTGTTTAAATTTCCCTCAAACCACCGTCACGCGCGTGACGGTCCCGCAGCCGCGGCAGCGGCAGGGCACGGCGTCGCCGGGGCTGGCGAAGTTCTCCAGCACCCGATGAACAATGGTCTCGCCGCATTCCGGGCAATCGACGGCGAAGGAATCGTCGCCCTTGGGCTCGAGCAGCACGGCGACGATTCCGCCGGCGAAACCGCCGAAAAGAATGATGCCGCACGCCGCGCCCCACGTGCCGGCCGCCAGGACGCCGATCAGCGCGCCAAACGCCGCCCCGAGGGTCGCCGCGCCGAAGGCGACGGCGACGACAAACCGCCGGTTCTTCGGCGGGCGAACGCGGGTGACCTCGTCGCTCGGCAATTCGGCCACCGCGTGGTAGTCGAGCGCGTTGCGGCAATGCGGGCAGACGGTCGCCAGACGGCCGACAACCTCGCCGCAGTAGACGCACGTTTTGGTCGCGTCGCCCATCGTTCGCCTTCGCATAATTTTCCGGAGCCTGGGCGTGTACGTAACAACTTCGGCGGTTCGCCGTCAAGCGCGGCGCGAGTTTTTCACGCAGTCGTGCTAAAATGCGCCCGCTTTTGCCGGAGGGGCGACGGGAGCAATGAGCAGATTACACACGAAACCGGTGACGCGGCTATTCCACGTGGTGGAGCCGCCCGAGGCGTCGGCGTTCCATCTGACGCAGGGCGACGTCGACGAGCAACTGCGCGGCGACAAGCTCAGCTCCCTGTTTCTCGGCCAGTTCGAAAAGGAACAAATCGCCGATGCGCTCGGTCGGTTCGGCATTCTCGGGCAATTGCAGACGCTCGGCTATCATCACGTGAATATCGAGTTCCACGCGCGAGAATTGTTTGAGCATTATTTGCGCATCTTCGATGTCGAGGGCGCGGAAGCGGCGCTGATCGCCGAAATGGTGCTGAAGCTGGGCCGCTACGCGCCGCCGCGGCACCCGTTGCCGGCGCATCCGCTGCCGCCGCTCGACGTGATCTCAATCGAATGGCTGCTGATGCAGCACGTGCGCGGCGAGTTTTCGCCGAACCGCCGCCGCTTGCCGGGGCAGAATCACCCGGGGCTCGGCCTGGGCCACAAGGTGATGGACCTGCTGCTGTGGGTCGCGTCGTTGCTCGAGAAAGACGCGATGCTCAACATGCCGGGGTATTTCCACAACGCCATTTTCTACGACAAGTGGTTCAAATTCGCCGATCCGCTCAAGCAAGCGGAGATGGAAGCGATCGTGCGCGATTTGACGGCGCAGAATTGCGACCTGACCGATATGTCGTACGCCGTCTATTTCAAGTGTCTGACCGAGAAAAGCAGCGGCCCGTATCATTGGGAGCCGCGCGAGCAAATCCTGCCGCTCGCCGAAAAAGCCAAGTACTATTTCGAATTGCCCGACTACGCGCGGCTGGCCGACCAGCGCCGCGCCGAACTTTCGTTCACGCTGGACCGCGCGGCGTTCGCCGAGAAAATGGCGACGGCCGACGGCATCGATTGGTGAGGAAATGGAATACGAGGGGATTGTCATCCGTCCGCCGAGCGAAGCCCGCTCGCTGATTTTGCAGGCCACGTTCGGCTGCAGCCACAACAAGTGCACGTTTTGTCCGACCTACAAAGGCACGCCGTTTCGCATCAAGGACGAAGCGCGCCTGTTCGCCGAGATCGACGAAACGGCCGCGCTGCGTCCGTGGCGGCGCGTGTTCCTCGCCGACGGCGACGCGTTGATCGTGCCGCAGGCGCGCCTGCTGCGGATTCTCGACAAGCTGCGCGCCACGGTCCGCGGCCTGGAGCGCGTCGGCATCTACGGCAACGCCAAGGCCGTGCTGAAAAAGACGCCGGCGGAACTCGCGGAGTTGCACGGTCGCGGCCTGGGCATCGTCTACTTCGGGTTGGAATCGGGCGACGATGAAACACTCGCGTTTCTTCGGAAAGGGAAAACGGCCGACGACATGATCGCCGCGGGCCGGCGCGTCAAGGATTCGGGCATCGAATTGTCGATCACCGTGCTGCTCGGCGTCGCCGGCGCGCGATGGCGCGAACACGCCGTGAACACCGGCCGCGTGCTGACGGCGATCGACCCCGATTACGTCGGCGCGCTGACGGTGATGGTGGTGCCCGGCACGCCGCTCTGGGATTCGCAGCGATCGGGCGCGTGGACGCTGCCCGACGAATTTCAGATGCTCGAAGAACTGGCGATCATCCTGGCCAACACGACGATGACGCACGGGCTGTTCATGAGCAACCACGCAAGCAATTACCTGCCGCTGAAGGTCGCCATGCCGGACGCCAAACCCCGCGCTTTGGCCGAATTGCGCCAAGTGCTCGAACGCCGCGACCGGTCGGACCTGAAACCCGAGGAATGGCGGGCGCTGTAGCGGCGCGGTGCGCCGGCAATTGGCGCCGTCGATCATTGCGATATCGCAAAACCGTTCGCGGTGACCTGCGGCGCGGACTTCTCGGGCACGGCGCACTCGAGATACCCGGGCGAGCCGCCGGTTGCCGCCGCCTCGTCGGGCAGGGGCGTCTTGGTCTCGCGCGCACGGAACGCGGTGGAGATCATCGCCTCGCCGGGCGACGCTGACGGGGGCGTCGCCGCGTCATCCCCGACGCCGTCGCGCGCACAGCGAAATCCGACCGTGTCGAGGCGCGCTTCCGCCGCAACCCGGAACCGGGCCGAGCCGCGCACGCCCCACGGGCCGTTGCTCCAGGACCCGCCGCGCAGCATCGGTTTCGCGCTCGACGACCACCCCTCCGGGTCGTTGGCGGACGATGGCGCGAAGTATTCGTCGCCATGCCAGTCCGCGCACCACTGCTCGACGTTGCCGAGCATGTCGTACAGGCCGTATGCGTTCGGTTGTTTCCGGCCCACGGGATGGGTCCGACCGGCGGAATTGCTTTCGTACCACGCGATTTCGTCCAAGCCGCCGTATCGCGGTCCGTTGGTGCCGCCGCGCGCCGCGAATTCCCACTCCGCTTCCGTGGGCAGGCGCTTGCCGACTTTCGCGCAGTAAGTTCGGGCCTCGGCCCAGGTGACCCTTTCGACCGGGCAATCCGGACAACCGGAAAAACGGCTCGGATTCTCGCCCATCGCGGCCCGGAATTCCGCCTGGGTCACGACTGTCGCGTCCATCCAGAAACTCTTTACGGCGACTTCGCGCGCCGGCCCCTCTTCGCGGAAACAGCCGTAATCCCCCGGCGAACAGCCCATCATGAAGATCCCGCCGGGAATGGCGGCCATCCCCGGCGGCGCCTCGCCGGCGGCAACCAGCGCGGCGGTCAGCCAGGACGCGACGAGGAACGATGCGAACGCCCATTTGCTCGCCGCGCTTGCGTGCGCAGCACGGCGGCCGGCGCCGAGGCGCGAAGCGCCGGGCGATATGTTCCGGACGAGTCTCGAGGCGAACATCCAATGCCCCTCAATCCCGGCAATCGTTCCCTTCGTAGCGCGAGCTGTTCAGGCGGTCGCTCGCCGGCGCCGCCGCCATTTTTTCGGCGGCGTAGGGCCGCAGCAATGAGCGCAACGCGCCGCTGTCGCCGGGTTCGGCCGCGAGCCATTGCTTGCACGCGGGCGGATCGAAAATCACCGGCATGCGGTCGTGAAACGGGGCCAGCAATTCGTTGGCCGCGGTCGTGATGATGGTGCACGTTTCGACGGTCCCGCCGCCCGCATCCGTCCAACTCTCCCACAAGCCAGCCAACGCGAACGGCGTGCGATCGACCAAGCCGAATTCGTACGGGTGTTTTCGGCCGTCGACGGTTTTCCACTCATAGAAGCCGTCGGCTGGGAGCAAACAGCGCCGGTGTTTGAAGGCCGCGCGAAAAGATGGTTTATCGCCAATGGTCTCCGCGCGGGCGTTGATCAGCCGCGATCCGATCTTGGGGTCTTTTGCCCAGGACGGAATCAGGCCCCAACGGAGGAGAGCGAAATGCGCCGCTTCGTCGCCCGGCGCGCGCCGCACGGCCAGCACCTGTTGGGTGGGCGCGATGTTGCACCGCGGCGCGAATTCCGGCGGCGCCGTCGCGCCGACCAGTTGCGCCCAGGCGGCCAGCGGTCCAAACAGAATGTAGCGCCCGCACATGCCAACTCCGATTCACCAACGACCTGAACACAGTATAACGCGCCTGTATTCGGCGCGCTATTCCGGCCCGGCGGTTCGGCCCATTTTTGCATTTCCCAGGCGGCTGTTGCATTCGACATCGGCGCCGCAATCGGTTAATGTCCGCCGCGAAATCAACCGGCGCTCGCGAATCGCGGAGCAAGAATGACCGAGTTTGCCGCGAAAACATTGTTGCGCGAACACGGCGTTGCCGCGCCGGCCGGCCGCGAGGTCGGCTCGCCCGACGAAGCGGCGGACGCCGCCGCCGAGTTGGGTTTCCCGATCGCGCTGAAGGTTTCGCATCCCGACCTCGCGCACAAGTCGGACGTCGGCGGCGTCGCCCTGGGCGTCGCGAACGCCGCGGCGGCCCGCGAGGCGGCGGCGCGTCTGCTGGCGCTGCGGGCGGGCGCGCGCGTGCTGGTCGAGGAACTGGCCCCCGACGGCGGCCTCGATCTGCTGGTCGGCTTCCGGCGCGATCCCGTCTTCGGCCCGGTGTTTCTCGCCGGCCTCGGCGGCGTGTACGCCGAAATCTTCGCCGACGCCAGCCTGCACGTCGGCCCGCCGACCGCCGACGAGGCCCGCGCGATGCTGACCCGCCTGCGCGGCTACGGCCTGCTCGCCGGCGCCCGGGGCGGGGCGGCGCTCGACGTTGCCGCGGCCGTCCGCGCCTTGCTGGCGCTCGCCGAAATTGCCCGGCGGCGGCCGGAAATCTGCGAGTTCGACATCAACCCGTTGCGCGTCTACCGCCGCGGGGCGCTGGCTCTCGACGCGCTGGCGGTTCGCGGCGCGGCCGCGCCGGCGGCGGACGAGCGCGAGGCTTTCCCTGGCGACGATCGGCGCGGCATCCCGCACGCCGTCGACGCCGAACGCGCGCGGCTGAACTCGTTGTTCCGCCCGGCGGCGGTGGCCGTGGCCGGCGCGTCGACGACCGCCGAGAAGGCCGGAAATATCATCATCAAAAACCTGCGCACGTTCGGCTACGCGGGCGCGGTGTACCCGGTCAACCCGGCCGGCGGCGCGATCGAAGGGCTGCCGGCGTACACTTCGGTCGCGGCTTGCCCGCGGCCCGTCGAACTGGTCGTCGCCGCCGTGCCGCACCGGCAGGTCGAAGCGGTGATCGAAGACGCCGCCGCGGCCGGCGCGCGATATGCGATCGTGGTCTCCGGCGGGTTCGGCGGCGCCGGCCGCGAAGGCCGCCGCCGCGAGGCGCGGCTGGTCGAACTTTGCGCGCGGCGCGGCATCCGGCTGATGGGCCCGAACAGCATCGGGACGATCGACGCGGTCTTCGGCTTCTGCGTGTCGATCGGCAAGCTGCCGCCGATGCCGCCGACCGGCGTCTCGCTGCTCGGCCAGACCGGCACCTTTTCGACGGGCTTTTCGCTCGAAGAAATCACCCGGCGCCGGCGCGGCTTCTCGAAAGTCGCCTGCCTCGGCAACAAGGCCGACGCCGACGAATCCGATTTCCTGGCCTACTACGGCGACGATCCCGACACGCGGTGCATCGGCATGTACCTCGAAGGCGTCAACGACGGCCGCCGCTTCCTGCGGGCCGCGCGGCGGGCGGCGGGGCGCAAGCCGGTGGTCGCGCTCAAATCGGGCCGCACGGAACTGGGCGCCCGGGCGGCGGCCTCGCACACCGGCGCGCTGGCCGGGTCGGATGCGGTTTACGACGCCGTCTTTCGGCAAACGGGCATCCATCGCGTCGACGATTTCGGCGACTTTTTCGCCGTGCTGCGCGCCTTCGATCTGTGCCCCCTGCCGCGCGGCTGGCGCGTCGGCGTCGTGTCGATCACCGGCGTCGGTTGCGTGCTGGCCGCCGACGCGTGCGGCGAGTTCGGTCTCGAATTGGCGGCGATCGGCCCGGCGACGCAGGCGCGCTTTCGCGAACTTGCGCCGGATTGGGCGACGGTCGGCAACCCGGCCGACATCTGGTCGACGATTGAGCGCCTCGGGCCGCTGGACGCGTACGGCAAGATGTGCGCCGCGATGATCGCCGACGACGCGGTGGACATCCTGCTGGTCGTCGCCGTGTTGCTCGAAGAAGGCCGCTTCGACGCCGCCGCGGCGATCGCCCCGGCGTTGGCCGCGCATCCCGGCAAACCGGTGCTCGCCTGCGCGCTCGGCGGTCGCGACGAACTGCTCGCGGAATTTCAGCTCGGCCTGGAATTGTCCGGCGCCCCGGTGTTTTCCGGTCCGCGCCAGGCGCTGCTCGCCGCCTCGCACCTTTGCCGCCGCGCCGAGACGGCGAAGCGGTGAATAGAGGACGCCGTTGAACGTGACTGTCCGATCGTTGGCCCTGGGCGCGGCGCTCGTCGGCGTGCTGCTTGCGGCCGGCGCGTGCGCTTCCACCGCCGCGGTTCGCCCCGGCTCCCCGTACGGGCCGCCGTACAGCTCCACCGACCAACGGCCCTGCCAATGCGACGAAAACGGCCCGCGAGGCGTCGGGCAATTTCAGGACGAGCCGGGCTGGCACGAGATCGTGATCGACGGCACGCTCGTCGAATATTATCTGCCGCAGCCGGCGCCGGGCCGGCCGGCGGCGCCGCCCGAGTTGCTCGCGCTCATTCACGGCGCCGGCTTCTGCCATTTCGACGGCGCGGTCGAAGGCATTCACGATTGGCGCGATTGGGCCGACGCCCATAACTTCCTGCTCGTGGCGCCGGCGTTCGAGCGGCGCTACGGGCCGCTGTACATCGAAGACAATTATCCGTACGGCCGCCGCGGCTCGGCCGTCGCCAAACGCTACGCCGACAGCCCGTGCGCCTGCGCCATGGAAGGGCAATGCGAACAGTTCGCGCGCTATCGCGAGCACCACTGGTTTCCGTGGGGCTATCGCGCGCCGCGCGACTATCTGTGGAACTACATCTTTCTCGTCACGCCGCACGGTCAACGCACCGACCGTGAGCTGAATCGCGTCATCCGCCAGTTTCGCGCCCATTACAACCTGGGCGAAGAACGGTTCAGCATTTTCGGCTATTCCGGCGGCGGCCAGTACATCGCCCGCTACATGATGTTGCATCCGAACAACCTGAAACGCGTGGCGCTGGGCGGCAGCGGCAGCTTTCTCTTCCCGACGGCGGATCGAAAATACCCCTTTGGGATGGCCGGCGACGTCGGCGAAGAACGCTTCACCGCGGCCGAATGGGACGCCAAGCTCGCCGCGATGCTCGGCCTGCCGGTGCTGATTTTCGCGGGCGGAGCGGATTTCGTCGGCGCCGGCGAACATCCGGAGTCCGCCTGGCAGGGGACCGGCCAACTGGCGATCGCGCAGAATTTCGTCCAGGCGCTCGAACGGGCCGACGGCCGGCTGCGCGCGGCCGGAAAACGGCCGCTGGACGCGTCGTTCAATTGCCGCTTGATTCCGTTCCCCGCCAGCGACCACGGCGGCGCCTACCACGATGCGGTGGTCTGGCTGCAAGAACATTGGCTGCCGGCCAAAACACCGCCGGCCGAGGCGCCGGCAGGGAATCTGCTCGAGCGCACGCCGGAACCGGCGAACGCCGGCGGGAATCCCGGGAAATAAACGTGATATGTTTCGCGCCCCGGCGGGCCTCTTGAAACGCGGCGGCGGGGCGCCGGGCTACTTTTCCCGCGGATCGCGATACGCGGCGTCGCGGCGCAACAAGAAACGGTTATACGCGAGGAGATCCTGGCCGAATTCGAAGAGGTCGTCGGTCGAGCCCGACGCCGGCAGCGGGGCGATCGCGTCGTCGTGGAACAAATCGCCCTCGGCGCGGAAGCAAAAGCGCGGACTCTTGCCGGCGGTCTTGGCGGCCGACAACTGAAACGCCGGCGGGACGTCGGAGTTGTGCGCGACTTCGTAACAGTAATCCGCGCCGCGCCGGATATTCCACTGATAATCGCGCGTCATGAACGTCGGCCGCGCTTCGCCAGGTTTGACGCGCAGCAGGCTGCGGCCGACGAAGGCGTTCGGCGCGGTCAGGCCCAGCAGATCCATGATGGTCGGCGCGATGTCGACGTGCGCGCCCTGCACGTGCAGGCGGCCGACCGGCGCCAGGCCGCTGGGCGTATGAATCAGGCACGGCACGCGGTAGAAAACATCCTCTTTCCGCTGCGCGCTCAGCGGCGGATCGTCCGGATAAAACCGCACCCCGTGGTCGCCGGTGATCACCAGCACGGTGTCTTGAAACCACGGCTTTTCGCGCAAGCCGGCGAGCAACCGGCCGACCGCGTAATCGGTGTAATAAATGCCGCGGCGGTAGTTGCCGTAATCGCCTAAATATCGCCGGCCGGGCAGTTCGTCGTCGGTCGGGTATTTCTGCGTGAACGGATAATGGTTCGACAACGACAGGACCTCGGCGTAGAACGGCTTCGGCGAACGGTCGAGCGTATCGACGGCCATGCGGAACAGGTCTTCGTCGGCGGGGCCCCAACCGATTTTCGTGTAACCGATTTTCTCGAGATCGGCGATGTCGTGGAACTGCTGGATGCCATGGCGTTCCAGAAATCCGCGGGCGTGCGCGAATTCACGGCTGTAAGAATTGATCCACATCGTCGTGTAGCCGCGTTCGCCGAGAATGCTCGGCAGGCATGGCAAATGATTTCTTGCGAAATCGTTGAAGATCGTGCCCGAATTCGCAAATTCGTAAACCGAGCAATTGATCGCGGACTCGGCGCGCACCGTCGTATGGGCGTTCGCGTAGTACGAATCGACCACCAGCGATCGTTGGCCGAGTTCGTCGAGCACGGGCGTCAACGATTCGGCCGCGCCGTACAGGCCCGACTCGAAGGCCCGCACCGATTCCAGAATCAACACGATGACGTTCATCTGCCGGAAATCCGGCGCCGGCGCCAGGGGGGCTTTGCGCAGCCGCGCGCGTTTGCCGCGGTCGAAGCGGTACAGATCGGCGTCCAGCGGATAGTAATGTTCGATGGCGCCGTCGACGCGGGCGATGCGGGCCTGGCGCGTCGGCAAATAAAAGCTGATCCGCTCCATCGCGGGCTCGCGCAGCAAGAAGAGCAGCGGCTGGTTCTGCGCGCGCAAATAGGGATAAACGGCCGTCGCTTCGAACACGAGTTCGGCGGTCAACGCGAGCGCTGCGAAAAAGATCACCGCCGAACGGCGGCGAAAGCCGTCGGCGGAGCGCAGCGCGAACGGCAGCAGCGCCAGCGGCACGGCCAGGCCGAACACGATGTCGCCGGCGTGCAGCAGATGCCCGAAGCTGCTGGCCAGGCCGCTGACGTCGCGCCACTGCGAGAAAATCGCCGGCGTCGGCCAGGTTTGATAAAAGCGATAGTAGAATTGGAAACCGATCTGGCAGGCGGCGAGCAGGGCGCCGCACGCGAACGCGAGCGGCCAGCGAATCCAGGCGACGCGCGGCAGCAGCAGGAAAACGAGGGCCGTTAAGGCCGCGAACGTGAACAGGTCAACGAGTTGCAGCGCGTCGAACGGCTCGCCGAGGCCGATCCAACCGTACAGGCCGAGCGCGAGGCCGAAGCCGAACAGACCGAACGCGAGGCCGGCCCGGCCGGCAAAATCCTCCGTGGTTTTCGGCGTCGGCGCCGCCGCCATGCACGCTCCTTCTGCGTGGGTCGGATCGCGGCCAAGAATCTCGAATTACCGGCCGTCGAGCAAGCCGTCCTTTTCGAGATCGCGGACGATCGCCCGCGCCGCGAGCGCGTGGCCCGCCTCGTTCAGGTAGTAGTCGTCTTCCAGGGTCGTCGGATACTCGCCGCCGTCGCGGAAATCCGGCAGCAGCGAATGGATCGGAAACGCGACGGTCGCCGCCTGCCGCGCGAAGTAATCGAAGACTTCCCACAGGTGCTCGTCGCTTTCCGGAACCAGCATTTTCCGCGGATCTTTCGGCGATTCGCGGCGATTGTATTGCTGATAACACGGGAGGATAAACAGCGCGTACTTCGCGCCGAGGCTCGCCGCGACGGCCTGCGCGTCGCGGATCGCTTCCCAGGTCGCCGCGAAAAACGGCTCCGCTTGGCTCAGGGGCATCCACATGAAGAAGTACTCATTGCCGATATCGGAGTTGCGCGGCGTCGTCGTCGGCACGGCGCGGCCGCTCGGGATTTCCCCGGCCGCGATCTTCCAGGCGAAATTGTCGCGCAGAAAACCGAGGAAGTCGTCGACGCCCAGTGCGCGGCTCAACAGCGCCTCCGCGGCCCCCGGCAGCGATAGCCGTTCGGGATGCAACAGGCCGGCATCCTGCAGTTTTTTCACGGCGACGACGTCATGGTAAAAATCCGGCATTTCGAATATTTGCACGACCAGCCGCGGATGATAGTTGGCGCCGATCTGCCGCAACTGCCGCAATTCCAGCGCGGGGCTGGCCGCTTCCCAGGCGAAGTTCGCCACGCGCCAGGCGCGACGCGGCTCGCGTTCGCCCAGCAATTTTTCGACGACGAACGGAAACGCGCTGCGATCGTCCCGCAGCCACACGCCCTGCGTGTAACCGTCGCCCAGAAATATGACATTGTCGCCGCCGGCGCGATACTGCCGCGCCGGGGCGTCTGGCGCGACGCCGTCGGCGTTGCGGTGACCGGCCAGCGCCGCCGGCCGGTGGTCGATCGGCAGATTGTAAAACGAGGCCGTAAGCCGCGGCATGAGGATCGGCCGCGCGAAGTGCAACGCCAGCGCGGCCGCCGCTGCACCGGCCGCGAGCGCCAGGGCGAACCGCGGCCGTCCGAGCAGGAGACCGGCGCCGCGCAGGGCGACGAGCGGCAGCCAGACGACGAGCACCTGGCAGAGGCGCAGCAGAATTTCCTGGCGATTCGAATACAAGACGAGCGACAGCGCCAACGCAACGAGAAACGGCGCGAAGAGCAGCAGCGTCAGCCCGGCCGGCGATCGCCGCCACGTTCGTTCCGTCGTCACTTCGCCGTTTTCCGCCGCCATCGATCCGCCTCGCGCCGCGGCCCGACCGTCACTTGAGCGGGTCGAGCAAGCCGTCGGCCGTCAAATCACGGAGCATCGCCCGCGCCGCGATTTTGTGGCCGGTTTCGTTGATATGAAAGTCATCCTCGAACGTCGTTGGGAATTCGCCGCAAGTCTGGTAGTCGCGCAGTAAGTGATGCACGGGAAATTTCGCTCCGACGGCCTGCCGCTCGAAATAACGAAAGACGCCGAACAGGTAGTCGTCGTTCGGCGGAATCTGCCCCTTTTTCTTGTCTTTCGGGCTCTCCCGGCGATTGTATTGCTGATACCGCGGCAAAACGAAAAAGGCGAACTTCGCGCCCTGGCTCTTGGCGGTTTCGTAGGTCTCGTTAATCGCCTGCCACGAGTATTTGAAAAACGGCTCGGCCTGTTCGAGAGGGATCCACATGAAGAAAAACTGGCCTTCGAACCCCGAAAGATGGTGCGCCGGTTTGGGCGTCACGATCTCGCCCGACAGGTCGAGAGCGGTTTGCAGCGCCGGGAGCGCCATTTTTTCCTTGAGGTATTGCACAAAGTCGTTGGTCCCCAAGAATAGGCTGAACCGGACCAGCATCGCCCGGGAAATCGACAGCTCGGTCGGATGTTCCAGATCCGCGCGGCGCAGCCGGTTCGTGTAGTCGACGTCGTCCTGGAAATCGGTCATGTCGAAGACCTGGACGACCAGCTTCGGGTGGTACTTCCAGCCGATCTGCTTCAATTGCCGGTTTTCCAGCACGGGACTGGACGAACTCCAGCCGAAATCGGCGACGCGAATGTGTTTGTCCGGATGCTGGGCGCGCAACTGCTGCTCGATCAGGAAGGGAAACGCCTGCTTTTCCGGGTGGTCGAGGCCCAGACCCTCGGTCATGGAATCGCCGAGAAATATGATGTTGAAATCCTCAGGCCGGTAGGCGCTGGGCGGCACGTCGGGCTTGATCCCGTCTTCGTTGAGAAATCCGGGCAGCGGCTTGTTGCGATGATCGACGTCGAGGTTGTAGAGCGGCAAGACCAATTTGTGCAGCACCACCGGCCCGACCAGGTGCAACGCCAGCGCCGATAGCGCGGCCGAGCCGAGAAAAACCAATGTCTGCTTCCAGTGTTTGCGCAACACCGGCAGTTTCCAAAGAACATACACCGGCGCCCAGACCACGGCGATCTGAAAAAATTGCCGGGCGACTTCCTTGCGATTCTTGAAAACGATCAGCGAAATCACGAGAGCCGCTACGAACGGCCCGCCCGCGCGCAAAGCCAGCGCCAAGCGCGGATTTCGCAGGCGTCGGAGTCCAAACGGGCGGGATCTTTCGCTGTTCACGATTCCTCGCGGCAAGCCGCTTCGGCGCCGGGTTTCGTCATCCGGGTTCGTCCGTCGCCGTCGTCATTTTCGACGGGCATTCCCACACACCCATTTGCGGATGCGCCGGCGGGTATTCCGGCCCCTCCGCCCAATTGACGCGCAGCAAGCTGCGGTCGTGGTAGATCGTCGCCGTGCAGCCTTCGACGAAGCGGCCGTACGTGTCAAGCGCGTGGTTGTCGAAATCCACCTGGTTGAGCACGACGGCGTACGAACTGACGGGCGGCTCGCGCATCGTGTAGTAGTCGTCGTAAACCCGGTTCGGACCGAGGACGTAGATCACCTGCCATTTGTTGCCAGAACTGATCAACACGCGTCGATAACGATCGGCGACCGAGCGCAGCGTCGCCATCGCCAGCTTCTCCGGATCGGGTTGCGGCAGATGGCGATAGTAGCGAAATTGCCGCGCGAAACTCTGCACGATATCCCGTTGGGCGTGCAGTCCCGGCAGCAGCCCGACCAGCACCACCAGCGGCGCCGCCGCCCACGCCCGCCAGCGGGTCAGCAGGGCCAGGCCGCGCGCCGCGACGAGCGCGCCGAGGGGCAGCATGTGCATGATGTAACGCCGGTTGAAGCCCGACCCCGGCGCAAAAATTTTCTCCGGCACGATTGCGACCAGGGCCAGCGAAACCAACGCGACGGCGGCCGGAAAATAGGATCGCTCCGCGAGCGACAAGGGAATCGCGCCGAGCAAGAACAAATACGGGAAATAGACCCAGCAGTCGCGCAGGCCGATTTGCCAGTGCCAGGCGACGGCGGCGAGGCTATACGGCAGATCCGCCGTCATCGAGCGGCCGATGCTGAAAAACACGACCCACGGACCGATCAGCACGAGGCAGCCGAGCAGGATTTTCGGCCACGGCGGCGAGAGAATCGCCGGCCGGCCGCGATGCTTCGCCCAGACCCACGGGACGACATCGACAAGCGCCAAGCTGGCGAACAGAATGCCGCAAATGAACTGCGATGAGTGGAAAAGCAGCAGTGCGGCGACGCTGAGCGTCGCCCAATGCGCCCGACCGCGTTTGATCAATTGATGCAACCAAAGGGTTCCGGCCGTGAACAACAACACCAACGCGTAGTAGCGTGTCTGGCGGCAATACTGCAAGAACGCCGGATTGACGGTCAGCAGCAGCCCCGCCAGCAAGCCGACGGCGCGCCCGTACAGCAGCCGCCCCGCGAAAATCAGCGCCACCATCGCCAGGCCGCCGGCGATCGTGAACGGCAGGCGCGCGGCGAGTTGGCTTTCGCCGAATAGCCGAAAACTGGCCGCGCAAATGTAGAATGACAGCCAGCCGTGCGCCGCCTCCACGCCGAGCGCGTTCTTTGAATAGAAAAAATCTTCGATCGAATGCTTGCCATACATGGCCAGCGGCAGGCCGGTGTGAAGAACGTTTTGCGCCAGCAGCGTATGACCGGCCTCATCGTTCCAGTAGGCGATCTCGCCGAGGCCTGGCAGCACGAGGTAGAAAAACAGGCCGACGAGCGCCGCGACGCCGGAATAGAACAAAGCGTCGGGCAGAACGGCCGATTGGCGGTCAGAATCCTCCATTGAGACTATTTCGCACAGTCGCTTCGGCGACGCAACGTCGGCGGCAGGGCATTCCATGCAGTTGCCGCCGGCACGCGCACCCCGTTGCCATTGCTGAATTCAGCGGCCGAGCGGAAAATGCGCCCGCGCTTTTCGGCCCCGATTTCCTCTTGCGGGCGAATCGAGATTTCGTGCGCCGACGCATTCCCAGAGCTCCGCGAACGATCGACCCTGGACGCGCGCCCCGTTCTGGGTATTTTATAGGAAGTTGGATTTCGCCGCCGGTCGGCGTCTATCGCGTCGCGCCGGCGAAAATTGGGGCGTGTTGGTGAAACCGGAAATCGCCGCCGCGTTGTTCGCACCGCTGGCGGAACAACTCAAAGAGTGCGGCATCTCCGCCGACCGCTGGCTGGAGCCGGACCCGCACGGCAAACCGATCGCGCTGACCGACCGCCAGTGGATCGACGAAAACGTGTTTCGCGAAATCATCGCCGTGCTGATCGAAACCGGCAACGAAGAGCGGCTGGCGACGGCCGGCGCGCGGATGCTGGCGGACGAATCGGCCGGCCTGGGCGGCCTCTTGCTGCCGTTCGTCGAAACGCCCCTGGATTTGTTGGCGGCGCTGGTCGAACACGTCAATTTCAACGCGCGCACGTTGCGGCTCGCCGTGCAGCAGGGCGCGAAGAAACACACCGCCGTGCTGACGTTGACCTCGGCGCTGAAGCGGCCGGCGCCGCCGGTGTTGTGCCGGTGGCTCGACGGCCTGCTGGCCGCGGCGCAACAAGCGGCGGGCGGGTTCGAGGTCGTGCAGCAGGAGTGCATGTTCGGCCTGGTCGAAAAGCGAGGCGCGCCGGCGGCCGGCGCGAAGGGCGAGGGCGAGAACCGCGCGTGCGTGTACGCGGTGCGGTGGAACGCGGGGAGTTTGACGAAATGGTTTTCGTCGCCGCGCCGGCTGCGCGCCGCGCGCGAAAATCTGGCCAAGGTGCGCAAAGTGCTGGCGCAGCAAAAGCACAGTCTGAATGAGGCGCAGGGCGCGATTCGGCAACAGGAAGCGTTGGTCCAGGGCATCGTTTCGGTGTCCGAGGCGGCGAAGACCGCGCGCACCTATCGCGATTTGATTCACATGACCGCGAACCGGATTTGCGCGGATTTCGGCTTCGACCGCAGCCAGATTTACCTGGCGCGCGAGGGGCAGTTGGAAATCGTTTCCGTGATCGATCCGAGCGACACCAACTGGGCGCAGACCGTCTTTGCGGTCTGCCAGGCGAACCCGATCGCGCTCGACGATCGCACGGAAGAGGCGCGCTCGTTCGCGTCCGGCAAGCCGGCGATCGTCAACAATCCGTGGAACAACATCGCCGTGCCGCCGGCGCAGCAGGAAGCGTGGAAGTCGCGGGGCTACGTGATCGTGCCGATCCGCGGCGCGGACCGCTTCATCGGGCTGATGCTGGCCGACCATTACTACAAACGCCGGGCGATCGAAACCGACGACGTCGACAAGCTGCAGGCGCTGGCGAACATCAGCGGCATGGGCATCGAGAAATTGCGGTTGATCGACAAACTCGAGGCGAAGGTGTCGGACCGCACGGCCGAATTGGAACGGGCCAACAAAAAATTGCTGGCGCTCTACGAACGGGCGCGCGAATCCGATCGCACCAAGAGCGCCTTTCTGGCGAACATGAGCCACGAACTGCGCACCCCGCTCAACGCGATCCTCGGTTTTTCGAAGTTGCTGCTGCGCGGCTTCGACGGCCCGGTCAACGAGCGGCAGCAGACGGACATCAACGCCATTCTCAATTCCGGCACGCATTTGCTGGGCCTGATCAACGATATCCTCGATCTGTCGAAGATCGAATCGGGCCGCATGGATTTGAAGATGGAGAACTTCGCGCTGCACGAGGTCGTCGCCGAGGTGAAAACGTCGGGCCAGGTGCTGCTCAAGGACAAGCCGATCGCCATGCAGACGCAACTCGACCCGGACCTGAAAACCGTCTACGGCGACCGGACGCGCGTGCGGCAGGTGCTGCTCAACCTGGTGAGCAACGCGATCAAATTTACGGCGAAGGGGCAGATCACGATCACCACGAAGGCCGGCCGCGACGAATACTACATCGCCGTCGCCGACACCGGCGTCGGGATCGCGGCGGACAAGATCGACATGGCGTTCGAACGCTTCCGGCAAATCGACTCGGGCCCGAGCCGCATGCAGGGCGGCAGCGGACTTGGATTGACGATCAGCAAGAAGTTTGTTGAGATGCACGGGGGACGGATTTGGGTGGCCAGCGCGGAAGGCGTCGGCTCCACCTTCCATATCGCCATGCCGTACCGGAAGACAACCGACAAGGCGGGTCCATCCGACGGAGCCTAGCGGAAGCGACGGGCAATGAAGAGCATCTTGTACATCGAAGACAACGTGGAAAACAAACTGCTGGTGCGGCGGCTGTTGCAAGGCTCCGGGTACCAGGTCATCGAGGCCAACGACGGCCTCGACGGCATCGAGGTGGCGATCAAGCGCCGGCCGGATTTGATCATCATGGACATCAACTTGCCCGGCATGGACGGCTACGAAGCGACGACCAAAATCAAGGCGGTCGATGAACTGGCCAAGGTCCCCGTCGTCGCGCTTACCGCCTACGCGATGAAAGGCGACCGCGAGCGCTGCCTCGCGGCCGGCTGCGACGGCTATCTGCACAAGCCGATCGACCCCGACACCTTTGTCGCCACGATCGAAGAGTTCCTGTACGGCCGCCGCGAGACCATCGCGCCGGACGAACAACTGCACTACCTGAAGAAATACAGCCAGCAGCTCGTCTCCCGCCTGGAAGAAAAGATTCGCGAACTGCTGCGCAAGAACGAAGAACTGGAGACCAAGAGCCGCGAGACCGAAGAGATCTACATCGGCATCATCGCCTCGCTGACCGTGGCGATCGAAGAGAAGCATCCGTCGACGGCCGGTCATTCGCAGCGCGTCACGCAATATGCCCTGGCGATCGGCGAAGCGATGGGACTCTCGAAGCGCGAACTCAAGGCGCTGCGGCGGGCGGCGATGCTGCACGACGTGGGCAAACTCGCCGTCGAGCTGTCGGCCATCGACAAGCCCGGCCGGCTGGGAGACGACGAGTGGACGACGATGCGCCGGCACCCGGACATCGGCGCGAAGATCCTCGAGCCCCTCAGTTTCCTGCAGCGCGAGATCGAGATCATCCGCAACCACCACGAACGGCCGGACGGGCAGGGCTATCCGCGCGGCCTGTCGCAGGAACACCTCGATTTGCTCACGGGCATCCTCACCGTCGCCGACGCCTTCGACGCCATGACCAGCGCGCGGGCCTACAAACCGGCGATGGACGTCGAACAGGCCGTCGAGCATCTGCGGCGCGGCCGCAGCACGCAATTTCAGGCCGAAGTAGTCGACGCCTTCGTGAAGCTCCTGCGCAGCGGCGCGCTCGACGTCACGTTGAGCGCCGCCGGGCAGGCGGGCCATTGACCGGTTTCGGAAGACTTCTACTGCAACAGGGCGTAGCCACCGGCGAATGATTGGCGGATCGGCTCCGCCTGCGGTCGGGCTCCGCCAGCGGTTTGACGTGCAACTTCGGCATCGGCACTGGGCCGGAAGCGCAACACTCGGATGCTGGTCGCGTTGTCCACACAGACGCGGCGAATTTTCTTGCAAATTCAGCTTGATTTGCAAACATAATTCAGGTAAAGAATGAGGCAATTTTCAACGGGCGCCGGGTTGTTCGTATGGTGCGCAAAGCGGTGATCTTCCTGACCGTTTTTGTGATCGGGGCCGCGGCTTATCTCGTCCTGAGCGAAAACGGTCTGTATCACGTGCAGCGGTTGCAGCGCGAGAAGGCTGCTTTGGAGCACCGCATTGCGCTGTTGCACCAGCAAAAATCGGATTACGAGGCCAAGATCGTCCATCTCACCAATGACGCGACCATCGTCGAACGCGAAATCCGCTCGCAACTCAAATACGTACGCGACGACGAAACCGTCTTTGTCGTTTCCGAGACTACGCCGACCGGGGCCCCTTAGTGGGCCGGCTTGCCCTTCGCCTGCTTGCGGAACTCGCCCGCTTTTACACCACGATCATTTGCCTGGCGTATCTCGCGTTGGCCGCGCTCGGCCTGTTTTCCGCCGACCGCGTAATTCTGCGCGGCCCGACGCCGGGGATGATTGCGCTGTTCGGCTTGCTGCTCTTCCTGCTTGCCTGGCGGATCGCCGTGCTCGCGCTGGCCCCGCCGGGGAAGTCCCGCGCCGCCGACCGCGTCGAACTCGCGGTCGTGATCCAGGTCATCGTGATGATCGTGCTGCAGGTCACCGGCGGGCTCGACAGTCCCATTTTTCCGCTATTCTACCTCGGTTCCGCGATGATGGTGTACTTCCTCGATTTCTTGCCGAGCCTGGCGATTGCGCTCGCGGCGCTGATCGTCTTCGCCGTCAACGTCGGCTTGGAAGCGCGCTGGGCCGACCATTGGGCCCAGCTCTCCGCGGCCGTCGGTTTCGCCGTGGTGTTCAACCTGGCCATCGCCGCCTTCATCAAGGGTCCGCGGGAGCGCGCGCAACGGACGCAGACGACGCTCGACCGCCTGACCGCCGAGGCCGAACGGGCCGCCCGCGAGCGCTCCACCGGCGCCTCGGCCCTCTCGCGCGACCGGCTGGCGCGCTCGGATCTGGGCGCGCTGCTGCAAGTCGATCGCGTGCTCGGCGATCTGGCCGATCTCGCGAAGCGCGCGTTGTCGGCCAGCGCGAGCGTGATCGCGATGGTCGGCGACGAGCCGGATTCGCTGGTCGTGCGCGCGGTCGCCGCCGACGAACAACCGCCGGCGAACTATCTCGGGGCCGAAGTCGGACAAACGGTGCTCGCCGAGGCGCTGGCCGCCGGCGGGACGATCCGCCTGGCGAAACTCGACGGCGAATTGCGCGGCCGGCGCCGGCATCGCGATTGGGGGCAAAAGCCGAAGTCGCTGGCGGCGTCGCCGCTGGTCGAGGCCGACCGCATCATCGGCGTCATCGCGGCGGACAGCCAATACGAGGACCATTTCGGCCGCGAGGAGGAGCGGTTTCTGGCGATGATGGCCCGGCAGGCGGCGGCGGCGATCGCGCGGGAGCGCCTGTACCGCGACGTCTCGACCGAGCGGGCGGAGTTTGCGGCGTTTTACGACCTGATCAAGAAAATGGGCGCCTCGATCGAACTGGATACGGTCAGCCGGGTGATTCTGGAATCGGTGCAGGACGTGGTGGGCTACGATTACGGCGTGCTGGTGCGGGTCGATCTGGAATTGCGGCAGGGCGCGATCGAAGCGGTCGCCGGGCTGCCCGAGGAGACGTGGCGCGGCGCGACGATTTCGCTGCCGGACAGCCTCGTCGGCTGGGTGATCGGCTCGAAGACCTATCTGCATTACCCGGATTTGCGCGACCGCGCGCATCCGACCGAGCGCCGCCGGCCGGTGTTCAGCCGCGAACTCTCGATCAAGGATCTGGGCAGCCTGCTGTGCCTGCCGCTGGTTCGCCAGAATTTTGTGACGGGCCTGCTGGTGTTCGGCGCGACCGAGGCCAACGCGTTCACGAATTACGAGATCAAGATTCTCGAAGTGGTCGCCGTGCAGGCGGGGGTGAGTCTCGAAAATGCGCGCGTTCACGCCGAAATGGAGAAGCTGGCCGTATCCGACGGCCTGACCGGCTGCTTTAACCACCGCTACTTTCAGGATTGGCTCGAATCGGAAATTCAGCGCGCGGTGCGCATGCCGATCGCCATCAGCATGGTGCTGTGCGACATCGACCACTTCAAGAAATTCAACGACACGTACGGCCATCCGCTCGGCGACCAGGTGCTGAAGACCGTCACCGGCGTATTTCGCGCCAACGTGCGCAAGAACGACCTCGCGGCGCGGTACGGCGGCGAGGAGTTCGCCCTGGTGCTGCTCAACAGCGATCGCCGCAGCGCGGTCAAATTCGCCGACCGCGTGCGGCAGGCCGTCGCCAAGACGAAAATCGACTTCGCCGGCGAAAAACTCGGCGTGACCGTAAGCATGGGCGTCGCGACGTTCCCCGACGACGCCCGGGAAAAGGCCGCGCTGATCGAACTTGCCGACAAGGCGCTGTACGCGGCGAAGCAAGGCGGCCGCAACCGGGTGGTGCATGCGCAGGAGTTGACGAGCGGGTGATGCGGTTGCGGTTTTTCGGGTGCAAAAGCTTTCTTTACAAGACCGGACGAGGATGTTAGCATCCGGCCGCTAACGGCGCTCCCTTTCGTAGGAGTTTGTGATGCCGAAAACTATTTGTTTTTCGCTGGCGCTCGGTTTGGCCTTGCTGGCCGCGGTGGCCGCCTACGCCAACCAACTCGATGAATTCGGTTTCAATGCGCGTTCGGTCGGCCTGGCCAACGCCTATTCGGCTTTGACCGACGGGCCGGAGGCGACCTATTACAACCCGGGCGCGCTGATCGAATCGCGCGACGTCCGCGCCCTGGCGGGGTATTCGTTTTCCGTGCCCGCGCTGTCGTTGAATCAGAGCGGGAACGCCAACGGCACGTCGCCCGAAGTGAAGGAAGCGCGCACGCCGCCGCCGGGGCAGTGGATCTCGACCGGCGTGTCGGGCGGCATTTTCGATCGCGTCTTTTTCGGCCTTGGCATGCAAATTCCGATCGACGGCAACAACCGCCGGAAAATCTTCACCCCGGACCAACCGTATTTTTTGAATTACGACACCGGCATCTTCGGCATGACGATTCTGCCGTCCGTGGCCGTGCAATTGGCGCCCAATTTCGGTCTGGGCGCCTCCGCCCGCATAACGCTCGACGGACTGGGCACGTTGAACACCGAGTTGTCGTCGGCGACGGGCGACTCGCACGCCGAGACGATGTCGCAGAGCCAGATCACGGGGCAGGCGGCGCCGATCTTCGGCTTCTACGCGCGCGCCTTCGAGTTCTTGCGATTTGCGCTGACCTATAAAGGCGCCAGCTACTCGTACTTTCACAAGACCGAAACGCAGCAAGTCGTGCCCGGCAATCCGAGCGGCTACGTCGACGTCACGTACGCGGCCCGTTACAATTACATCCCGCGCGAGGTGACCTTCGGCGTCGTCGGCGAGCCCGACGAACACGTGTTGTTGACCGCCGAGCTGGACTGGGTCGGCTGGTCGAGCTATCGGCCGCCGTTCGCCAACGTGCAAATGAACTTCTCGCGCTTGGCCGCGGCGAAAATCCCCTACACGGCGCCGACCATCTACGAGCCGCAAAACGCCAATTTCAAGGACACGATCGTGCTGCGATTCGGCGTCGAACCTCGCGTCAACAAGTATCTGGTCTTCCGCGTCGGCTACGCCTTCGAGCCGTCGCCGGCCCCGACGCAGGACGGCACAACGACCATCATCGCGCCGCCGGCCAGCGACATCTCGCTGGGCGTGGGCGCGAACTTCGCCGGCCCGAAAGGCGATCTGGTCAACATCGACATCGGCATCACCGATCAAATCGGCAGCAGCATGACGATCGGCAAAAACCCGGCCAAGATGGTCGACGTCAACCCGACGCTGAACCCGGCGTATCAAAGCCTGTCCGTGCAGGCGCAGTACATTTATTCGTCGCTGACCGCCACGTTCCATTTCTAAGCGCGCGAATGCTGCCTTCGCTCGACCCGGCCTGGCTGTTGCTGGCCGGCCACCTGATTCATGCCGAAGACAACCCGCTCCGGAAAAAACTGCTCTATTTGCTGGCGCGCCGGCTCGAAATGCCGTTTCTGCGCTTCAGCTACCGCGCCCTGCGCGGCCGGCTGCGCTTTCTCACGAGAAACCGCGTCTCGCGCGAACTGCTGCGCCGTCTGGCGGTGCTGCCGTTGGCCCGCTACGGCGACACGGCGCACCCGATGATCACCGCCGATGCGCTGCGGCTCGTCGCCGCTCAGGACACGGCCATCGCCATTGGGCCGTGCCGCTGCCGCCTGGCGCACGACGGCTGCGCGCATCGCCTCGAAACCGACATGGTGATTCGCACGGGCACGGGCGCGTTCACCGCCGCCTTCCCGCAGGATTACCGAGTCATCGGCAAGGGCGAGGCCGCGAAGCTGCTGCGCGCGTTCGCCGACGAAGGTCTCTGGCACATGGTGTTTCTGCATTGCCCCGACGCCGCGGGCTACAACGAATATGCCATCTGCAATTGCTGCACCTGCGGCTGCGTGCCGTTCATGCTCAACAAGTTCTTCGGCCAGAACGGCTTTCCGCTCGTGCGCGGCGAACACGTCGCTGCGACGGTCGCCGAAAACTGCCGCGGCTGCGGCGGTTGCCTCGAGGTCTGCCCCTGGCAGGCGCGCGCGTTGCGCAACGGGAAGGTCGCCGTCGATCCGGAACTCTGCTTCGGGTGCGGCCTGTGCGCGCGTTTTTGCCGGAACGGGGGCGTCGTCTTGAACCGCTCGCGCCCGCGGCCGGCGCTGCGTTCGGATCGGCAGACCGCGTGATGCGTCCGCCCAATTTGCCGAATCCGGGCCGGCCATTCGACGCCGTGAGCTTCGGTTACAACTCCGTCGACTATCTCTGCCTGCTCGCGGCCCATCCGCCGGCCGACGCCAAGGTTCCCATGGAGGCGTTCGCCCGGCAGGGCGGCGGCCAGGCGGCGACCGCCGCCGCGACGCTCGCGCGACTGGGCTGGAAAACGCGCTACCTCGGCAAATTCGGCGACGGCGACGAAGGGCGGTTCGCCCGCGAAAGCCTCGTCGCGGAAGGCGTGGACGTCGCCGCCTGCCGGATCGCGTCCGGCGTGCGGAATCAGACGGCGGTGATCTGGGCGGCGCGGCGCGAAGCCGCGCGGACGGTCGCGTATCTGCGCGAGCCGGGGCTTGAAATCGCGCCCGGCGAGATCGCCGTCGAGCACGCCGTCGCCGGCGCCGTGTTGTTGCTCGACGGCCACCATCTGCCGATTTCGGTGGAATTCGCGCACGCGGCGCGGCAAGCGGGCATCCCCGTGCTGTTGGACGCGGGCAAGCCGGCGCCGGGCATGGCCGAGCTTTTGGAGCTCACGGACTACGTCTTGTGCGACGAGCGATTCGCGCCGGCGTACACCGGCGAAAGCGACCAGCGGCGGGCGCTGGCGGCGATCGCGGCGCGCCATCGGACGCCGTTTGTGGCCGCGACGCTGGGCCCGCGCGGATCGCTGGCGCTGGTCGGCGGGCGCTTTGTCGAAACGCCGGCCTTCGCCGTCGACGTGACGGACACGACCGGCGCGGGCGACGTCTGGCACGGCGCGTTCGCCGCGGGCCTGCTGCGCGGCTTCGACGGCGAAGAAATCCTGCGCTATGCGGCGGGCGCGGCGGCGCTGAAATGCCGCTCGCTCGGCGGCCGCGCCGGCATCCCGACGCCGGCCGAGCTCGAAGATTTCCTGCGCCACGCGGTCCCGCACGTCGAGGCGAATTGACCATGCCCGACATCTGCTTCGCCACGCTCGGCTGCAAGGTCAACCAGGTCGATACGGCCTGGCTGGCGGAGTCGTTCGCCGCCGGCGGCTGGCGCGTCGTCGCCTGGCCGGGGCCGGCCGACGCCTGCGTGATCAACACCTGCGCCGTCACGGCGCGGGCCGACCGGCAATCGCGGCAAATGGTCAAGCGCGCGCGGCGGCTCAATCCGCGCGCCCGGGTCGTCGTCGCCGGCTGCGGCCCGCTGCTCGCCGGCGCGACGCCGTTCGCCGAGGCCGACCTCGTCGTCGGCAACCTGGAAAAAGACGAACTGTTGCGCCTGCTCGCGGCAATCGCGCCGGACCGCCCGCGGGCGCGCATCGGCGACATGGCCGAAAGCCGCGTCGTGCAGGCGGGCGGCGGGTACGAGCGGCAGGGGCGGACGCGCGCGTTTCTCAAAGTGCAGGACGGTTGCCCCGCGGCGTGCACGTATTGCATCGTGCCGCGGGTGCGCGGGCCGAGCCGCAGCGTGCCGTTCGAGGTCGCGGTGGCGGCGGCGCGGCGGCTGGCCGAACTTGACCATCGGGAGATCGTGCTGACCGGCATCCACCTCGGGATGTACGGCCGCGACCTGACGCCGCCGGGAAGCCTCGCGTCGCTGGGCGCGGCGATCTTGGCCGAGACGCCGTTGCCGCGCCTGCGGCTGTCGTCCATCGAGCCGAACGAGGCGACGCCGCCGTTGATCGACCTGCTGGCCGCCAACGACCGCTTCTGCCGCCATCTGCACCTGCCGTTGCAAAGCGGCAGCGATCGCATCTTGCGCGCGATGAATCGCCCCTACGATGTCGCGTATTACGAGCGCGCGGCCGGCGAATTGCGCGCGCGGCTGCCCGACCTCACGTTGGGCGCCGACGTCATCGTCGGCTTTCCGGGAGAGGACGCCGCCGCGTTCGCCGAGACGCTGGCGACGCTCGAACGCCTGCGTTTGCCGCATCTGCACGTGTTTCCTTACTCGGATCGGCCGGGCGCGCCGGCGACGCGGCTGCCGGGGAAGATCGCGCGGGGCGAGGCGCTGGCTCGCGCGGCGACGGTGCGCGAACTCGGCCGGCGGCATCGGCTCGAACATTTGCGCCGGCAGGTCGGCGGGCGGCTGCGCGTGCTGATCGAACGCGTCGACGGCGAGCGCGGCTTCGGCCTCAGCCGCAATTATCTGCCCGTGCGCGTCGCCGGCGCCGCCGCCGTCGGCGTCGAAGTCGTCGCGGAGATTTCCGCCGTTGAGGAAGACGAACCGGCGTTGCTCGGCCGCGCGCTGGAGCACGAAGATAGCCTTGCCGGCGGTTTCCATCGCCGGTAACAAAACCGTTCGGCCCGTTACCTGCCTTCGGTCGCGATTTCGGCAAGCCAACCCGCCAGCCGATCCGTCATTTCGCGCGGGACCGGCACGGCTGCGAGCACCTTTGCCGCCGAGCCGTCGGCGAGCGCCAAGGCCTGTCGCAGCGGCGGTTTCGGATCGTCGCCGCGCGCGGCCCTGGCGAGAGCGACCGTCGCCCAGGCGCCGCTGAACGGCCCGCCGGTCATGGCGGTCAGCGCCCATTTTTCCGCTTGTTCGGCATAGGCGGCATTCATCGTCAGCAGCAGGCAGGCGGAGTTGACGTAGCCGCTCCAATTGATGGCAGGGTGCTCGGCGAGCACCGCGTCGAACGACGGCGCCGCGCCCGTCCACGAATTGTTGACGTGCAGCGCGCCGTGACGCACGAGCGCCTCGAACATCGTGGCGCCGGCGAGGTACTGGCCGCGGATCGTCGGGTGGCAACTGTCGACAAAGAGATTGAAGCCGACGAAGCGGTTGGGATCCTGCCGCTCGAACAGGTCGACCAGGTCGAGCAGCAGCGCGCCGTGCTCGCGGGCGATCTGGCGAACATCGTCATTGAACGTCGGCCGGGCTCGCACCGCGTCGAAATCGTTCTCGGCGGCCTCGTGGTACAGCGCATAGGCCCGCGCCGGCGATCCGCAAACCTGCTCGTATTTGCCGCTCAGGAAGGCGAACTGGGCGTGGCCGACGAAGTCGCCGCGATAGGCGTCGAGGATGCGCGCCGCGCCGGGGCAATCGCCTTGGCGCAGGGCCCGGCGCAACGGGTCGACATCGGCGTCCCATTGCCGCAGGAAAGGCGCCGGCGCGCTGTTGCCGGGGACCGAACTCAGCGGCTCCCAATCGGCGTAATTCGCCGGCACGGTGCACAGCACCAGCGTCACGCCGCGCTGGCGCGCCAGGTCGGCGAGTTGCGTCAGCCGGTTCCGATAGTTGTCGCGCGCGGCGGGCAGGACGTCGCGCAATCGCAACGGCGCATCGCCGGGCCCCGGTCCGCGGTACGGTGCGAGACGTTCGTCGAGCCAGGCGAAGAGCGGCGAGCGGCGGCGAAGGAAGTCGGCCGCGATCCGCCGACGCGGTTGTTTGTCGCGCGGCCGGATGACTTCGTTGTTGCTGGCCAGAAATTCGTTGTTCCCGGAATAGACGATCCAGATATCGGGCTCATAGGCCAGCGACGCCTCGGCCTTGCGCACGACATCGTTCACCGGTTGCGCCGGGGCGCCCGTGTTCAAGATTTCCACCCGATCCGCAAGGCGGCGTTCGGCCAACTCCGCGAACCAGCGCGAGAAGGAGCCGCCGAAGGCAAAGGGCACGCCGTACGTCGCCGAGCCGCCGAAGGTGAAGACGCGGATTGTTCCGGAAGGCTTGCGGCGGGGAGCGCGCGAGGGTGCGCCGGCGCGGTTGACGGCCAGCGAAAAGCAGCGCGCGCGGGGCCCGCCGCCGGCGTCGGTCAGCAGGGCCAGCGGGTTGCCGAAATCGAGCCGCCAGGCGATCGCGCGGTCGGCGAGAAACACGAGCGCGCCTGCGAGGCAGAGCGCGGCGAGGGAGAAGGCGAGCCGCCGGGACGGCGGCAAGGGCATCGAGAACCGCTGCGAGCCGCCGCGCATTGAGTCGCCTCCAGAATAGCCTCGTCCGCCGAACCGCGGCGCCCAAGACGATAGCCGGATTCGCTGGCGTCGGCAATCGACCGTTTGTTTTCGCGCCGCGTCGATGATATTTTCGCCGACACCGCATTTTCAGGCGCCGTTTTTCGGCGAACGGAAACAGGCAAGCCATGGCCGCAGAGGACAACGGAGTCGACGCCGCCGGATGGCGCGCCGGATGGCTCGTCCGCCATGAAAAACAACTCGGCTGGGCGCTGGCCGGTTTTTGGCTGCTCGTTTTTGCGTTCCGCATTTTCTATGCCACCGACTTTCCGGAGAACCGCGAACAACTGACCAGCGGCGCGCTGGCCGCCGGCGTTTTGCACGGCCTGGCGATGTCGCCGTGGTGCTATCAATACATGGGGCACACCCACGGGCCGCTAATTTTTTCGCTGTTGCTGCTGCCGTTTTATTGGCTCGATGCGCCGCGAATGCTGTGGATCAAACTGGTCGGCGGCTGTTTTGCGGCGGCGGGCGTCTTCGTCTGGGTGCGGGTCGCGCGCCGCGCCTGGGGGCCGGCGGCGGCGTTGGCGCTCCTCGTGCTGCTGCTTTTTCCGCCGCCCGTGCTCGAACACCACTTTCATCTCGGCTACGCCAACCACATGGAGAGCATTTTCTTCACGGGTGCGCTGCTGTTGCTGTTTCTGCAACTGGAGGACGCGTATTTCGGCTTTGGCGCGACGGCCTTTCTGGGGTTTTTCGCGGGTTTTGCCCTCTTTTTCTCGTGGGACAATCTGCCGATCGTCGCAACCGTCGCCGCGGCGTTTTGCTGGCGCTGGGGCAGACGCGGCCTGATGTTGCTGCTGTGGCCCGCGGGCCCCGCTTTTCTGCTGGGGTTTTTTCCGCATTGGCTCTCGCCGTGGCGATCCGACGTGGTCACGATGAAGTCGGCGCTGGCGTCGCACCCGGTCCTCTTCGTCAAGAACCTGCTGCTTTATTCGTTCCCGGAAGGCTTCGGCGGCCGGCATTCGTGGATGGCCAAAGCGGCGACGGCGTGCATGCTCGCGGGCCTGGCGATCTCAATCGTCGCCCAACGGCGGAAGCGGCTGTGGCGGCTGCCATGGACGCCGGACAAAGATTGGCTGAGCCGCGCGCTGTGGCTCTTCGCCGCGATCTTCGTCGGCGGCGCGAGCCTCACCAATTTTTATTCCGCGCCCGACGCCATCCATCCGATCCGCCATCTGCTGCCGCTGCTCGTCGCCGGCCTGGCGTTTGTCGCATTTTTCGTCTCGCGTTGGCCCGGAATGTGGAAATGGTTGCTGTGGCTGCCGCTCGCGGCCCCCGGCGTGGCCAACATCTTCGCCGGCTTCCCGCCGGCTGCCGCATACTTTGCCGACGGCTGGCGCGACCTGACGCAAATCCGCGGCGAGGCGCCGGACGTGGCGATCGATCACCTGCAATTGGATTTCTGCGGCGGAGCGAACCCCGGCGATTCCTGGGCGGCCGTCCAAAAAATGCCGCCGTCGTGGCGCGACGAAGGCGCCTGCATGATGGCGGTGCATTTCGGCCCGGCGGCCGTCGCGTCATGGCTCGCGCAGGACGCCCCGTGGCTGGCGGGCCGGCGGGAAATTTTTGTGCGCTGTGCGGCATCCGCCACCGATTGCGGCAGCCGCGGCGGCGCAGCGGGCCTCGGCGAATATTCAGCGGCGAGCTGCGTGCAGTGGCTCGACCAGTTCGGCGCGGCGGATCCGAAATTGGCGGCGGCGTTCGTCGAGGGTTATGCGTTCGGGACGATGGGCGTGCTTTCCGCGCGACTCTCGCGCAGCGACGATCTGGCGCGCGACCTGGAAAATTTCCGCCGCGGCGCCGCCCCGGCGACGACCGGCCTGCGGGAGACGATTCGCGTCCTGTTCGACCAAGCGGCGGGCAGGGGGGCCGAGCCGTTCGCCGCGTTCCTGCACGGCATCGGCCGCTGGCGCGCGGTGCACTACGACTATCCGGCCGATAAGGAAGCGCTGCGGCAGTATTGGGCGTCGTTGCTGGCCGGCGCGCCCGGCGCCGATTCGCCCGACGCGTTTGCGCGCGGTTACGCCGAGGGCCAGGCGTGGCTCCTGGCGTTCTATTTTCGCTCGTTCACGCTCGCGCCGCAGCCGATGGGCCTGACCTTCGCGAACCTGCCGGGGATTCGCGACGAGCTCGCGAAACAAGGATTTGCGTTGCGCGAGGGCGGCGGCAATCCAACGGAATATTTTCTCGAACGCGCCAGATAAACGTTCGCCGCGAAAATCAAGAATCTGCGGAAACTCCGGTGGCAATTCGGATCGCTCCCGAGAAAAAGAGGGCAAAACGTTTTGCCGGTTGCGTTCTGTCTTGACGCCGATCGACGGACCGAGTAGTCATAAACTCAACCATTGCCCTTCCGGAACCGATCGTGGGACTGGGAAGAGGCTCATGCTCGGAGGCGCTGCGGTGAAACACGGCAAATGCTTCTTTCTCTGTCTGCTGACGATGGCATTGCTTGCCGGCGCGATCGCCTGCGGCAGTTCCGGCGGCAGCGGCGGTCACGCTTCGAACGTGACCGACGATGACGACAACGACGACCAGTCGCCGGTCGACGACGACGACGATAACGACGACGACGATAACGACGACGACGATAACGACGACGACAACGATAACGACGACGACGACAACGACAACGACAATAATGACGACGACAACGACGACAACGATGACAACGATGACAACGATGATAACGACGACGATAACGACGACGATAACGACGACGATAACGACGACGATAACGACGACGATGCCTTCAATTGCAGCGACGACGGAACGGTCTGCACGGACCCCGGCACAGGTCTGATGTGGCAGAACGGCGCGACCGTCGGTTCGGTCGCCAACGATTGGACGGATGCGGCGAACTACTGCGCCGGATTGAGTTGGGGCGGCTACAGCGACTGGCAATTGCCCGACATCAACCAGCTTCGCAGCCTGATCCGCGGTTGCGGCGCCACGGAGCCAGGCGGTTCCTGCGAGGTGGCCGACGACTGTCTGAGTTACGGAACCTGTTGGAGCGATGCCTGCAACGGCTGCGCCTATTTTGAGGGTCCCGGGCCGGCGGGCGTCTATTGGCCGCCGGCGATGACGGGCAATGCGTATGCGTCGTATTGGTCGTCGTCCGGCGTCTCCGACGGCGACGCGCTGGCGTGGATCGTCGAATTCAACTACGGGGAAATCACCGATGGCGATGTGGACCTCGAGGCGTACGCGCGTTGCGTTCGGTAAACGTTGACACCGCGCCCGCGGCGCATTAACTTTTCGTTGGATATTTAACCGAGAAGATTTTTGCAGTCTGCCGGCGGGGGCGCGCGTTCGGCGCGAGCGGTTCGCAACACAGAAACGCGAGGAAGTAAAATGAACGGATCGTGGGCGAAGCAAGTCGAGACCTTTCAGAAAGCGTTGGCGAGTCTGGAACAGGAATTTGTTGAACGGATTCGGACTTTGTTGGTCAAATTGGCGGACCTGTTGGGCGCGCCGATTGTGCCCGTGAAGGCCAAGCCGGGCCGCAAGCGCAAGGTCGCCGCGGCGGCGCCGGCGGCGCGTCCGGCCGCTCGCGGGCGTCGCGGCCGGAAGGCCAACGGCGGCCAAACGCTGCCGGAATTGATCGTGAAAGTTC